>CAYPCZ010000061.1:0-15039 GCA_964409345.1 uncultured Flavobacterium sp.
CTAATACCAGACACTACGATTCTTTACTGAAAGCGTTAGAAGAAATTCAAAAAGTACGTTTCGGATTGGAAAGCGGTTTGTCATCAGACCTTATGGCTATTGATATTCGTTCTGCCATAGAACACTTTAATTCTATTACAGGACAACAAGCTATCGGGAACGAGGAGTTGCTTGGGAATATTTTTAGTCAGTTTTGTATTGGAAAGTAATTACCCTTCTCTTTTTTAGCTAAACCCTTCTTTTTATAGGCTTTACACTGTTTTATTTTCCTTTGTTTGTTGCTATTTTGCCCTTTTTTCCATACCTTTCGTTTCTAATTTGTTGTTATAGAAACAGGTTTTGTTGCTAACAACAGGTTTGCTGTTACAGAAAAAACCGCAAAAACTTGTAAGATATGAAGGTTACATTAAGAAAACGCAATCAAGGTGGAAAGACCAGTTTATATTTGGATTACTACCACAAAGGGAAACGGAAAACAGAGTATCTAAAACTCTATTTAGAGCCGATTCCAAAAACGAAGGAAGACAGGGAAATCAACAAGAAAACCCTACAATTAGCTGAGACGATCAGAGCACAGCGACAAATCGAAATCCAAAACGGTGTATATGGCTTCCGGGACAACGAGAAACTCAAAGCAAGCTTGATAAATTATATTGAGCTACTTACAGAAAAACGGATGGACAGCAAAGGAAATTATGGCAATTGGGATAGTATGCTAAAGCATTTAAAATCCTTTGTCCCTATGGATATAACATTCGGTGAAGTCAATCGGAAATTTGTCCAGGATTTCAAATATTATCTTGATAAGGAGCTGAAAACAAAAGGCAATCAATCTTTATCCCAAAACTCCAAATACTCCTATTTCAATAAATTTAGAGCAGCGTTAAAGCAAGCGGTGAAAGACGGCATCATTCCAACCAATCCAGCTGAAGGAGTGGATGGTTTCAAGCAAGGGGAACCTCAGCGAGAATTTTTAACTCTTGAAGAATTACAAGCTGCCGTAAAAGTGGAATGCGAAATACCACAAATGAAAACAGCCTTCATCTTTTCCTGTCTAACCGGATTACGTTGGTCAGATATAAATAAGCTCCTTTGGTCAGAAGTACAGCATTCAAATGATATGGGATATTATATCCGTTTCAGACAGAAAAAAACCAAAGGGGCGGAAACCCTTCCTATTTCAGAACAAGCCGTTGGCTTGCTCGGAGAACGTCAAGATAAAGACGACAGAGTGTTTATAGGATTAAAGTATTCAGCTTGGCACAACTTGAAATTGCAACAATGGATGATGAGAGCGGGAATTTCCAAAACCATCACCTTTCATTGTGCAAGACATACCTATGCGACTCTACAGCTTTCAGCGGGAACAGACATTTATACGGTTTCAAAATTGCTTGGCCATAGAGAGTTGAAAACCACTCAGATTTACGCAAAGGTAATAGACCAACAAAAGAAAGAAGCCGCTAATAAAATTCATTTGGATCTATGAAAAAGCAAGCCAACATCCTAAACGACATCCTGAACAAAGGGCTTCGCCCTTGGCTTTCCAAAAATAACCCGGATGAAATATACGCTACAAAATTTCGCAGTTTAAAAGAATACACTTCACAACAGCCCCTGCAGTTTGAAATTGATTTTTTCAGACCTACTGATTACAAAACCAAATATTACAAAAGGCTAATCCTGAATACCGTTAAATCTGAATTTGATAAATATTATAGAACCATTGATGAAGATAGAAATGAAAACCTCATCTACTATTGGATAAATAAGATACTCAACGAGCAGTTAAAAACCAATTTAAAAGACATTGGAATCCTTTTGAAACAAAAGGATTTTGCACTCTCCTACATTAATCCGAAAAATACTTCCTACCAATTAGACCAGGCACATAAAGCCAACACCTATATAATGCAGTTGCTCAAACTCGCTTTAATGCAACTGTATTTGTAAGTGCAGGAAGCTTTCAAAGATTGGGTCGATGATGAATTGATTGTTGAGGATTTCTACACCCAACTTTTAAACGAACCTATCCCGGAAAGCTACCTATCCAAAAACTGCAAATTATTGCTGTCGCAACGACTGACGAAGAAAGAGATATATTACTCTTAGGTTCTTTGGTGGCTATTAGTGCGTGTTTCCCTAAGTTATACGGCATTTATGATGGCAAGAAAGTATTTAGTAATCTCTTTCTATTTATTACCGCTCAAGCATCCGCAGGAAAAGGGCGTTTGGTACATTGTCGCCAATTGGTAAATCCCATTCACAAAGAATTACGTGAGGAAGCCAAATTGCACAAACAACACTTTGAATTGGAAATGGCGGAGTACAACGCTAATAAAGGAAAAGTTGAAGGAGTAGAAAAACCAGCTCGACCACCTGAAAAAATGCTCTTTATTCCTGCAAACAATAGTTCAACAGGTGCATATCAATTATTAGGCGATAGTGATGGCAAAGGATTAATTTTTGAAACAGAAGGAGACACTTTAGCACACGCCTTTAAAAGTGATTACGGAAATTATAGTGATGGTTTCAGAAAAGCATTCCACCACGAAACTATTTCATATTACCGTAGAACAGACCGTGAGTTTGTAGATATAGAAAGTCCTTGTCTATCGACTGTCCTTTCAGGTACGCCAAAACAAGTTTCGGCTTTAATACCAAGTGCAGAAAACGGCTTGTTCAGCCGCTTTATTTTCTACTTTATGAATGTAAAGCCTGTTTGGAAAAACGTATTTGCAAGCACTACTGATAACGGGTTGGATGATTACTTTGAGAATTTAGGCAACCAGTTCTACGAACTGTATAAGTTGCTCAAAAGCAATGGAGAATTTCAATTCTATTTAACAGCAGACCAACAAGAGCAATTCAATCAATTCTTTAGTGAAATACAAGGAAAGTATCTCAATCTTCAAGGGTTGGATTATATGGCTACGATTAGAAGGTTAGGTTTAATTGCGTTCCGTTTCTGTATGCTCTTTTCAGCATTAAGGATATTGGAAATGCCACACATCCAATTCAATAAGAATGGTGTGGCATTCGATGGCTCCACTGGAGAAATATATAATTTCGGCCATCAAACTGGAGATACCTCTAATAAGCTCATTTGTGAAGAAAGAGACTTTCAAAACTCCTTAGCTATGATTAAAGTATTGGTGAAACATTCCAGTAAAGTCTTTGGAGAACTCCCACAAGAAGAAACCAAACCAAGCCGAATGAATCGTAAAGAGAAATTCCTATACGCTTTACCAAGGAACTTTAACCGTCAGAAGTATTTAGAAGTTGCTAAAAGCCTAAAAATACCTGCAAAGACAGCAGAGGGCTATATTACCAGTTTCATAAAAGCTAACCTCATTCATCGTGAGCAACAGGACACTTATATAAACCTCTCTATTGAGGAAAACAAGGATGTTGAGGATGCTGAGGACTGATAAATCTGGAAAGAGTATTCAATTTGTCAATCTATAACCTTACATTAATATATTTTTTGTCAGGTTATACTTTTACTTTTAATTTGTTTATGTCAGGTAATAGCCTTACATTTGAAATGTGTTTATCAGGATAAAACCTTACGTTATGAACAAAAAGAAACTACAATTAGAACAGTTAGCTCGAAAGTTAAAAGGATTTGAGGACGCTACAAAAGTAACCCCGCCACCCACAGGCTGGCTTAAAGCCATAAGGGTTTCTTTAGGAATGTCTTTGCAGCAATTAGCCGATAAATTGTCCATTACCAAGCAGAGTGTACAGGAAATTGAAACAAGGGAAAAAGAAGGGAGCATCACCCTGAAAAGTTTAAAAGAAGCAGCTAATGCCCTCGATATGCAATTGGTATATGCTTTAGTGCCAAAAGATGGCACGTTAGATAATTTAATTGAACGCAAAGCCAAAGAATTGGCTAAACGTATTGTTTCCAGAACCTCCAATACTATGAAACTGGAGGATCAGGAAAACTCTAAAGAACGTCTTAAAAAAGCCGTGGAAGAACGCACTGCCATTATTAAAAACGAAATGCCTAAAACCTTATGGGATTAGATTTAGAATACATTGATGGGCAAACCCCTATTGATGAAGAAGAAAAAGAAGGCTTACGTATAGAAACTATTTCCACCAAAGGGGACTTAGATGAATTTGAGCAGCTCAACATTGAAGAAGCTTTACAGTGGGTATTTGGTAAAAAATTTAAACCTAAACAAGTATTCACGGAAAAGTTTATTTGTAATCTGCATAAACGTATGTATGGTAACGTATGGGATTGGGCAGGTGAGTTTAGAAAAACCAATAAAAACATAGGAGTAGACAAACATCAAATTCCTATGCAGCTCAAAATGCTTTGTGATGATGCCTTGTTTTGGGTAGAAAATGGAACTTATCCACCAGAAGAAATTGCTATACGCTTTAAACATCGTATAGTAAGCATCCATTGTTTCCCAAATGGTAATGGTCGGCATAGTAGGTTAATGGCAGATATTATCATTGAAAAGCTCTTCGCAGAAGAACCTTTTTCTTGGGGAGCAGCAAACCTGTCTAAAGCGAACGATACACGAAAATCTTACTTAAAAGCGGTTAAAGCAGCCGACTTAAACGACTATCAACCACTTTTGGAGTTTTCCCGTTCATAATTCTTAGTTTCCTCTATTTCCTCAAACTCCTTAATTCAATACGGAGGTTATAAGCTGCTTAAGGTTGTTTATTTTATTTTCCTTTTTTACGGTTTTCCTCATCTTGATTTCAAAAATTTTTTCTACATTAGTCAAAATTTGTCAAGTCAACTTAATAATAGACAAAATGATTGGTGAAAAAATAAGATCACTACGTGAAACTAATAATATGCTTATTCGTGAGGTGGCAGCACAATTGCAAACTGACACCGCTATGCTCAGTAAAATGGAGCGCAGCGAACGCCCGTTTAAAAAGGAAGACATTATCCAACTGGCCAGAATTTTTAAACAACCGCAAAAGGAATTAATTACCCTTTGGTTGGCAGATCGAATTTTAAAAACTATTGCCGACGAAGAAGACACTATTGAAAGTTTAGAACTGGCATTAAAAATAATGAAAAACGAAAAGTGAAAAATGAAGAATTATGGCCGAGTCTATTTTAAAAGATAAAAGTTATCAATTTGCTATTGCAATAGTCAAATTGGCGCAAAATTTACAAGGCGTCAATAGAGAGTTTGTTTTAAGTAAACAAATACTAAGAAGTGGTACTGCCATTGGCGCCATTATTAGAGAAGGAGAATTTGCACAAAGTAAACCAGACTTTATCAATAAAATGAGCCAATCTCTAAAAGAAGCCAACGAAACCGATTATTGGTTAGACCTATTAAAAGACACTAATTATCTTACAAAAGAACAACATATTAACCTAAGCCAGCAATGCAAAGAACTAATAGCAATGCTTATAGCAACTGTAAAAACAGCGAAAACCAACCTTAAAAAATGATAAGTAACACTTTTCACTATTCACTTTTAACTTTTCACTTAATTTAGAATGAACAAAAAAGACATACTCAACAAAATTAAATCCCTCGACGGTCTTAACCCAGACGAACGCGCTTACCTCGTAAATCTGGTCAACACCAAAAAGAAATACGGCTTGGTATGGGAAGACAAGCCCGAAGACGTAGAAGAAGAACTACGCACCAAACTCCCCGTACTCAAAGAAGTAAAAGAACGGGCCATTATTAACGACACCGATACCGAAAAGCACCCCAACCATATTTTAATTGAAGGCGACAACCTGCACGCCCTCACCGCACTGACCTTTACCCACGAAAATAAAATTGACCTTATTTATATAGATCCGCCTTATAATACGGGGAAAAAGACGGAATTTAAATATAACGATAAGTATGTCGATGAAGAAGATTCTTTTAGGCATAGCAAATGGTTGTCGTTTATGAATAAGCGATTAAAAATTGCTCACGATTTACTAACTGATGATGGTGTAATGATTATTTCTATTGATGACCACGAAGTTGCGCAATTAAAGTTAATGTGTGATGAGATATTTAACTCGTCCCCAAATCCAAAGTCTTCGAATCAAATTGGTTTTTTAGTTTGGGATTTAGGAACTGGCACTCAAGCTGGCCATTTTACCCGTACAAATGAATTCGTTTTAGTTTATGCTAAAAACAAAAAATATCTACCTAATTTTAAAGGAGGAGAAGGAATTATTGATGATCGAGCACAAAAAAAGATAGGAGTCAAAAATCCAGCGAGTGAATTCACCTTTCCAAAAGGAACAAAATTTGAAGCCCCGAACGATTTTGAACTTAAAGGTAGTTGGGGTGGGGCCGAAAAATCCATTCTCATAAATGGAAGAATGAAATGCCAAGATGGAAAGCTTATTGAAGCTGTAACAATAAAGGCTGGATGGACTCAAAAAAATCAAATGATTAGTTTCTTTGATGGAGATGAAACAATTGACTCGAAAGGACAAAAAATCGTGGAATTTTATTTCAGAGAAAATGGAAAGATTTATTGTAGAAAAGAAAGAGATACATTAAATCCTTCGTCTGTCTTGCGTAATATAGCCACAACAAAACAAGGTACATCTCTGTTAAAATCGATTTTCGATGGAGAAGAACCAATTCAATTCGTAAAACCAATTCAATTAATTCAGTGGTTTTTAAGTTTAATGCCCGAGAAAAAAACGATTCTCGACTTTTTTGCAGGTTCAGGAACTACACTTCATAGCGTAATGAATCAAAACATTATTGATGGGGGAAATCGTAAATGCATTATCTCAACAAATAATGAAAATAATATTGCCGAAGAGGTCGCTTATGTTAGGAATAAGAAGGTTATTCAGGGATATGAGTCTTGGAAAAATGGTTTTATAAAAGGCTTGCCTGGTAATAATTTCCGCTACTACCAAACCGCTTTTGTGGACAGGGAACCTTCTTTGGGCAACAAACGCCAGCTTACCAAACTCGCTACGGAGCTTTTGTGCATTAAAGAAGATTGTTACCAAGAAGTAACAAGCCAACTCAATAATGAAGCTTGGAACAAATGCTTTACCGACGGCCAAGGCCAATACGTGTATGTGGTCTATGATGATTTTTATATAGACGAAGCTGTTGCCGCTTTATCCGCTTTTGTAGAAAAGGAAAGTCCAGAAAGCCGTATTAAAGTCTATGTTTTTGCCAATGGCCAATATGCCTACCACGAGGAGTTTGAGGATTTGGCAGATAACATTACCCTGGCCGCTTTGCCCGATGCCATTTATAAGGCCTATCAAAATATACTTCCCAAAGAAAACAAAGAATTTGTCCCGGAATTAGAGGAGGACATAGTAGATGTTGAACCTAAACTGGACTTAAACTAAATGATTACCTTACGTAAATACCAAGAAGAGGCCGTAGAACGCCTATTGAAAGATACTTATAGCCTCCTTAAAAAACCGGGAGCCCAACACAAAATGGTACTCAAAGCGCCAACCGGTGCGGGTAAAACCGTAACAATGGCTGCTTTTTTAAACCAACTGTGCAATGAAATTCCCGACCGTTTGGACGTGCCTAAACGTCAAGTGGCATTTATCTGGTTTGCACCTAACCAACTGCATTTGCAGAGTTACCTATCTTTAAAGGATTATTTTGAGGAATTGCGCACCATTAAGCCCATCCAGTTTGAGGATATCACCGATGGCAAATTGCAACCCAATGAAATGCTGTTCGTTAACTGGCAATCAGTCAACAAAGCCAATAATCTCTACATTAAAGAAAACGAACAAGGCAAAGACCTGCTAAAGTTTGTGTACAATGCAATGCTCAACGATATAGAAATTATCTGTATTCTGGATGAAGCGCATTACCACGTGCAGGGAAAAAAAGCGCAAGCTTTACTACAAAAAATACACGCCAAAATAGAGATAGACGTTTCGGCAACGCCCTTGTTTAAAAGTGATTATGGTTACACGATTAGGCGCGATGAAGTCATAGAAGCCGAAATGATTAAAAAGAACGTCATCCTTAATCCAGCTTTAGATCAGGGTGCGCAACAAGGACGCTCCTTAAATCACGTGTTATTGGACGAGGCCTTAAAAAAGCGGAATGAACTGGCGAAAGCCTATCAGGATAAGGGCATCAACATTAATCCGCTATTATTGATACAATTACCTAATGAATCTCAAAAAGAGTCGGCACTCGACAATCAAATTATAGAGGAAGTGCAGACTTATTTAGTGTCCAAAGACATTACGGTTCAAAACAACCGTTTGGCCGTTTGGTTGAGTAATGAAAAATCAAATTTAGAAGGCATTGAGGAAGCTGGTTGTATGACGGATGTCTTACTCTTTAAGCAAGCCATTGCCTTGGGTTGGGATTGCCCCAGAGCTGCTGTTTTATTAATTTTTAGAGAAATCAAACAAGAGCATTTTGGTATTCAAACCGTAGGGAGAATCCTGCGTATGCCGGAGCAAAAGCACTACCCAAATCCACTACTTAACAATGGCTATGTTTATACCAATTTAAGTAAGGATATGATCTTTATCCAACCCGAAGAAATTGATTATATCGTACAAAACAGGGCTACTCGTATTGAAGAGTACCAAGAAATAGCTTTAGATTCTTCCTTTATCAATACCCGATTAACCCGGAACCGTTTAAGCTCCAATTTCAGAAAATGCCTGTATGAAGCAGCCGAAAACTATTTTGGATTAACAAGAGATGCTACAGAAACTGGAGGCTTAACCATAGAGGAATACAACAGAAACCAGTTGGCTTCAAAGTTTATAGAATTGGACGTGGACAAGATTGAAATCCCTATTCCTAAAGATGTAGAAATTGCCATTGAAGTAGGTGCCACACGGGTAGACGACAAAGAAAAATTTGCAAAAACTGCCAATGAGCTCAATGTGTTATTCCGCCAGTTTTGCCGTGACCACGTGGGCGGTTATGCCAAAGCAGATTCTACACCAGTTTTAGAATTGGGATTAAAAATGTTGTTTGAAGATTATATGGTAATGGACGAATTCAGAGCCATTAAAATCATTCTGTTTGAAAACCACAAGCCCAAGTTTATCGAGTTAATAGATCAGGCTTTGGTAAAGCACGAAGCCTTATTACAACAAAAGGCAGCTCAAATGTCCAAACGTGTAGAGCATACAAAGTGGGAAGTGCCTAAAGAACGCTTGTTTAATGAATATTACCAGCAAAGAAACGTGGACGACCACGCATTGGAGCCTTTTTATGAGTACAAGACTGCCAGCAGACCTGAAAAGGAGTTTGTAAGCTTTTTAGAAAATCATAAAGACCACCTGGACTGGTGGTATAAAAACGGAGATAAAAACAAAGAAGACTTTGCAGTAACCTATGTAGATGTCAATGGGGTAACGCGTGGGTTTTATGTCGATTTCGTCATCAAACTAAAAAACGGCCCTATTGCTTTGTTTGATACCAAGACCTTAGATTCCGACCCTAATTTCGTAAAGAAGCACAATGCCCTATTCAACTATATTCAAGAAAAAAGCACAACAGAAAAGCCACTAATAGGCGGTGTGATTGTGCCAAGAAGTAAATCAGATTACAGCGTATGGAAATACGCCGATAACCTTATTGATAAAGCCAACGACCATACAGGTTGGGCAGCATTTGATCCGTCCAGATTGAACTAAAAGATGAAGTAAAAAAAGTAGCGAATGAACCAAGGTGATATTTTAATTTATACCAATCAAGAAGGCACTATAAAAATAGATGTGCGCTTAGAAGAAGAGACCGTTTGGCTTACGCAAGAGCAAATTGCTACATTGTTTGGCAAAGGACGAAGCACGGTCACAGAGCATATTGGCAATGTGTTTAAAGAAGGCGAACTGAATGAAGAACTGGTATGTCGGAATTTCCGACTAACCACTCCGCACGGTGCAATACAAGGAAAAACACAAGAGAAAGAAGTAAAGCATTACAATCTTGATGTAATTATTTCTGTAGGGTATAGGGTGAAATCGCATCAAGGAACACAATTCCGCATTTGGGCAACCCAGCGGTTAAAAGAATATATTGTCAAAGGTTTTGCCTTAAATGACGACCGGTTCAAATCAGGTACATCTATGAACTATTTCAACGAATTGCAAGGCCGCATTCGTGAAATACGTCTCTCAGAAAAATTCTTTTATCAAAAAATAAAAGACATTTATACCACCAGTATAGATTACGACCCAAAAGATGAGAGAACAATTGAGTTCTTCAAAATAGTGCAAAACAAATTGCTTTGGGCTATAAGCGAAAAAACAGCTGCAGAATTGGTGTATAGACGTGTAGATGCAACATTACCTTTAATGGGGATGCTATCCTACGATAAAAAAAATACATCTATTACCAAAAACGAAGCAGGGGTAGCTAAAAACTATTTAAACGAAGATGAAATGAAGCTCCTCGGGTTGATTGTGGAACAATACCTTGCCTTTGCAGAAACAATGGCACAGCAGCAAACGCCAATGTATATGAAAGATTGGATTCAACGTTTAGACGCTATATTACAACTTAATGGTAGAGAGTTGTTAACTCACGCTGGCAAAATAAGTCAGGATATGGCGAAACAAAGAGTAGCTATTGAGTACGAAAAATACAAAGAGGAAAACAGGCGTTTGTCTTACGATAAAAGCCTAAAGGAGTTAGAGCAAGACATTAAAAAGCTTAAAGACAAAGAGTAAGTTTTACATTATTAATAAACATACAAGTTACGTTATGAGCAACAAAGGACTGGATTCATTATTTGTACACTATGGCATTCGTAAAGACGATATGGCTACCATAGAGCAAATTTGTGAAAAGTATGAAATAGACCCCGAGTGGCTAAAGGAATATTTATTAAAAGCCTACCACGAGAAGAAAATCAAAAACGAGGACTTGGACGAAAAATCCTTAAAAAGATTGTTGGAAAGAGCCCTTCAAAAAATAAAATAATTATGCTGATAAAAAGGATAAGAGCCAAAAACTTTAAAACGTATTTGGAGTTGGATTTAAATCTCGAGACTGACCCAGACAAACCCATTGTATTGATTGGTGGTGCCAATGGTGGTGGTAAAACTACTTTTTTTGATGCTATTTATGGCGCCCTGTACGGTCTAAACATATCTAACGAAAAACACTTTAACGAATTGCTCAATGCAGGAGCTTTGGGTAAAGTAGCTGAAACCATTGAATTGGAATTATTTTTCTCGGGACGGGTTTTGAATCAAGAGCAATCTTATGTGTTGACGCGTACTTATATGCTCAATACGACTAAGAGACCAGTAGAAAGTGTGAAGTTAAATATGAACGGCTCTATTTTCCAGTATGGCACAGCAACCCCGGCAGCGCAACGCGCAGAACAAGAGGCCCAGGTCAATAAAATAATAAAGGGAAATTTACCGGAAGAGCTCAGTCGTTACTTTTTATTTGATGCAATGGAGGCCGGGAACTTATTAAAGGAAGACAGGCTTAATCGCGTAATCCGTGAAAACATAGAGAACGTAATGGGCTTTAACCGGTACCTATCCTTTGGAAAAGCAGCCGAAGCCTTAACACAAGATTATACAGCCCAAATGCTCGATTTGGAAAATGAGAAAAAGGAATACCTTGAACTGGTAGAGAAAAAGCGTAAAGAGGATCAAAATCTTCAGGATCTAAAAGATCAACGTAAAGAAGTTTTAGATTTTTCAGTATCGAATAAAGAGCTGTACGATACTTTAAAGGCAGGAATGAATGAGGAATCTACGCTCAACAATAAAGTAAAGCAGTTAGAAGAAGAAATAAACCACCTCGAAATTGAAGAAAAGCAATACAAAAGTGATGTCAACGAATTTATTAAAAATTTCGAGCTGCATATAAGCCTGCCGAAACTGGTGGAGATATTGCAAAATGATATCGCATTAATCTTGAACGAAAGAGAGGCCTCCAATGCCGATGCTATCTCACACCTTAATAAAGAAGCGATAGAGAACGTTTTGGGAAAAGCCATTAATGTATTGACCAAAAAGGGAATTGATTTGGCAAATATTTCCATTAGCCAACTTGCCGAAACCGTATTAAAAGCCTTAGATGAAAATTCTCAGGACTTAGAGTACGATTACTTTCAGACTTCAGAGGTGGAAGCGTTAAAGAAATTAGTCAACGGCAATTATCAAAATCCGTATCCATCGATCACCCATCGAAAAAAGATTTTAGAAAAGGATATTGCCAATGCCCATAAGACCAAAAAGCAAATAGAGGATTTAAAATCTCAAATAACGGGAAAAGATTATTCATTGATCAAAGCTTATGAAGAGAATGAGAGTGCTATAAAAAGCTTAAAAACCCAAATTGAGGATAAGGATAAAGAAATTACAAAAATCTCAGGGAAAATACAGCAGTTTGACATCCCAACCACCGAGGAGCCAGATCCAAAATTTGAAACGCTTAAAAAATTACAACCCCTATTTGATGAAATTGCCAATACCTTATTGAAAAACAAAAAAGATAAGATTGAATCCACAATGAAGCGGGATTTAAATTTAAACTTGGCGGCCTATCAAGATGTTATTGACCGTGTAGAACTATCGGAAGATTTAAAGGATTTAAACTTTAGCATTTATCATAAAGCGGGTAACGAAATCTATTTAAGTCAATTAAATACCGCATCTACCCAAGTTGTGGTTCAAGTGCTTCTCAAAGCCCTACACGAATTTGGAGACTATGATCCACCTGTTATGATTGACACGGTTATGGGCGTATTGGATGAAACCAGTAGAACCACATTATTGGAAAATTACTTTCCAGAATTATCACATCAAACCATTCTGTTAAGTTCGGATAGTGAAGTGCGACCAAGCACCGATCTTCAAAAAATTGAACCTTTTATTTCAAAGAGTTATACTCTTATAAGAGATAAAGAAGCACAAAAAACAGATGTAGCAGAAGGATATTTTGGCCACACCATAAATAATTAAGAATGGAAGAAGTAGCATTACATAATATTAGACAGAGTGAAGGATTAATAGATAGTTTATTGCCTCTAAAGCAAAAAATAGAGAAAAAATTAAACTTGGTGGAATATCATAAAGACACCAAGCACATAAGTTTAAATAATAACCTATTACAACGCTTGGCATTAGCAGCGGGTTTAAGTCAGAACCATAAACGTTCGTGGTCAGAAATTGAAAAACTATCTATGGACAGTTTACGGATCCACGAAACGACCTTTACCAAATTCGATTTACAGCAAATGTGGTCCAGCTTAATAAAATATCGCTACAATCATTTAGAAATCGATTGGTCCGTTGCGGCAAACCGAAGCCGGGTTATCAATTACGAAATGCAACAGGGTTTAAAGTATTTGATGAATGATGACAATTTAGATAATTGGTTGAATATCACAACTACATCTGGAAATGCGTCATTTGGTGCCATTCCATTCTTAGATTTAAATATAGGAATGTTTGAAGGAGATATTCCTGCCACTTTAAACTTAAACGGCAGAGAGATTCCGAATACCCAAATTTTAATCGCGGGTTCCACAGGTTCTGGAAAGTCAAATTTATTGGCAGTTTTAATGCGCGAAATGCGTTCCCTAACAATAGAAACCGCATACCCAGTAAACTTTCTGTTTTTTGACTACAAAGGGGAGTTTTCCGATCCTGCCAATCGTTCTTGGTTCAATCACTTTGAATTGGAAGACGATGCAATTTTAGATCCTATTAAAGCTCCTTTGCCATTTTCACCTTTTAAAAACTTTGAAGGAAAAACACAAAATGAAATCAATCTTTATGCCTCTGAATTAGCCAACGCCATTTGTGCAATTGATAATGCAAGAATGAGCGCCAATATGAGTAATAGGCTGGCAGAAGCAGTTATTGCGTCTTACAGGAAAACTAAAAACAAACCCCTTTCTTTCGAAATCATTTTAGATGAGTATAATAATCTTCAAAATGAAAAAGACAGAAGTAAGGACGACAGTATAAAATCAGTTTTAAAGCAACTCATAAGAAATAATCTCTTCTCAAAAGAAGACAACATCGACCTTATCAACAATAGTTTTATTGTGAAAATGGATGGTTATCCAAAAGATGGCCCCTTGGCGAAGGCCATAGTATATTTTATTATTTCCAAACTCAATACTATTTACGAAAAGCTTCCTAAACAAGAAGTGTCTGATCAATGTGTCCAAATTCGTCATTTCACTATTATAGATGAAGCCCACTATATGCTCGATTTTGATAATAAGCCTTTAAGGGATTTAATTGCAGTGGGTCGAAACAAAGGTCTCAGTATTATTTTGGCTACCCAAAATATGGATAGTTACAAATCAAAATTCTTTGATTTTTACGCCAATGCTCAATATCCGCTCATTATGAAGCAACAATCCATTACCGATGCAGTAATCAAAGACCTCTTTGGCGTTTCAGGGAATGAATTTCAAGAGATAAAGGAAGCCATTGCAGGATTGGCATTAGGCGAATTGATTATTAAAGACGCCACCGCAATTGTTTTAGGAATGGGTAAGAAATTTAAGAAGATTAAAGTCAACAGATTTATATAAAAATAATTCAAACTAATATGAATTTCCTTTAATACCAGTTAGATGAACCCGTAATAAAACCCGTAAAAATGGCCAACCTCTGTTTCAACATCCTAACCTTTAACCATCCGCAGGAAGAACTAACACTGTACTTTACGAATGTAGAAGATGAAACCCTATCAAGGATAAATCACAGATTAGTACCTGATGAGGTTATTGAGGAGTTTGGGGAACAGGAGCATTATTATACATCATTCACAAAAGAAGTAGAAGGTTTTTTTCCAGTAACCAAAGCGGTAAATCCAAGCTATGAGGTTAAAGAAGATGAAAACGGAGAAGAGCGTTCATACTTTGTGCATAATTCGGCTTTATCGGTTTCCATATTAAAACGGTATTACAATTACTTAATACACGAATATTTCAAATCCCAGGGCTTTTTGGTCAAACCCAATTTTATCAGTGATACAGAAGTTTGGCTACCAAGTAAGAAGTATGATAAAACAGGTCAATTTAATTTATTCGACCGCTATTCACTTAAAGTCCAGTTCAAAACCGTTACAA
>CAYPCZ010000062.1:0-14792 GCA_964409345.1 uncultured Flavobacterium sp.
CAGATGGATTCCAAGCAGAAATAAGCATTCTTCTGCTGTTCGGATTGGTTTTGAGTGTTTGGATAAGCTCTGAAATCTGGTCGATTTCTCTGCTGTCCCAATTCCTCCATTGGTGTCCGTAAACAGGCCCTAAATTTCCGTTTTCGTCAGCCCATTCATTCCAAATACGAACTCCGTTTTCTTGTAGGTAAGTAATGTTTGTGTCGCCTTTCAAAAACCATAAAAGTTCGTAAACAACAGATTTAAAATGTACTTTTTTGGTTGTAACCAAAGGAAATCCCTCATTCAAATCAAACCGCATCTGATACCCAAAAACACTCTTTGTTCCTTTTCCTGTTCGGTCGCCTTTTTGAGTTCCGTTCTCTAAAACGTGTTTTACTAAATCTAAATATTGTTTCATTTTTTTATTTTTTTGCCACAAATGATATGGATTAAAAAGGGTTATTTCCTTCTATTGGTTAATGTGAAGTATATTTTCATCAGCAATCCGTAAACCAAACCACCTAAGGTCATTATCACAAAATTAATCCCTAAGTATTGCCATGAGAGCATCCTTCCCTGTAAAACAGCAAAAACGACCCCGACAATTAAGAACATCAAAATCCCGAACATAAGTCCGGTTTTAATCCAGTTTCTACCTTCAAAATATTTTTTCATCACTATTTTTGTTCTCTTCGTGAAATTTCGTCTCTTATTTTCACAGCCTTTTCGTAATCTTCGCTACTCACAGCTAATTGCAAGAGTTGATGCAACTCTTCGGTAGATTGCTTTGCATAAATCCTTTTTGTCTCTTGCTCAATATTTTCTTCTTCCTCTATCGACTCCAAAGGATTATCTTGATTTTCTGAACCTTCCGACGGATTTGTTTGGAGATAAATTCCTGCTTTATCCAAAATGTTTTTATACGTAAAAATAGGCGCATCAAATCGTAAAGCCAACGCAATCGCATCTGAGGTGCGTGCATCAATTATTTCTTCGATTTTATCACGTTCGCAAATAATACTCGAATAGAAAATTCCGTCCACCAACTTATGAATAATCACCTGCTTTACTACAATATCAAAACGATCAGCAAAGTTTTTAAACAAATCGTGCGTAAGGGGTCTTGGCGGCCGTATGTCTTTTTCTAATGCAATAGCAATCGACTGGGCTTCAAAAGCTCCGATAACAATAGGCAACTTTCGATCTCCTTCAACCTCATTGAGAATCAAAGCATAAGCCCCATTTTGCGTCTGGCTATATGAAATTCCTTTTATAGATAATCTTACTAAACTCATAGGTAATAATACAAAGCGTCTTGAATCTTACAAAGATAAAAATAAAAATGGCTTTTTGGAGTTGTAAATGGAATAAACCAACCTCAAACTGTGATTGTTGTTTTCACCCAACAACTTCCTCTTATAATTCAAAAACTCAGATGAAATTAGAATAATACATTTATCTTTGCTCTTATGAACACTATACACTTTCAAACTCAGGAAATAAGCATTAACAACAGTATGCTTGTATTTTTAGGCGTAGGAGAAATAGATCAAAATCAATATGCTCTTTGGTCGCTCGTAGCTTTTAGCGGAAAGCGAATTAATGATTCTGAGCAATCTGATATTTATTTGGACATTGAATTTGTTACTCTGCTTAATTATACTAAAAACGGAAATATAAAACTATTAGAGAGTGAAGAATAGTTGTTTTTTAACAAAGTACATCATCTGCGAATCAACGGAGAAATCATGTGCATTGAAAATCAAGAAAAAGGAACAATACAAATCTTTGAGTTATCAAAAAAGCAGATACTATTCGCTACCAATCTATTGTTATGATTGGTGATTCTCTATTAGAAGTATCGTATAACGGGAAAACTCAATGGGTAGTGATTGAGACTAATAAAAAAGCCTCCTTTTGAGGAGACTTTCTGTAATCTATTGGTTTTATTATTCTTGGGTAATTGAATCTACTTCGATTTCGATACTATCCTTTTTAGATTGTTTTGCTTTATAATTATCGTTCAGAAGTTTGATGATATCCTCGGTAATGTCTTTACCTTCTTTGGCATAAAGCACATTATTTATTTCGTCTGCTGTTGAGAGAATAAAATCATACCCTTTGGCTTTTCCGTGCTCTTTGATAAGTTCTTTAATTTCTTTTACTAACGTATCCATTTCTGCTCCGCTTTCGCTTTGTAGTTCTTGCATCATCGCTTGTTGCGTATAGGCCAAACGCTGTTCTCTCTCTTGAAGAGCAGCTCCGGTTTGTTGAGCCCATTGCATTCCTTTTGATTGAGCATTTTGTTCAAAAAAAGCTACGTCTGCTCTGAACTTAGACACCTCCGCATCAAGCTCTTTGCCCATTTGCTCAGATTTTGCTTTGAATTTTGCCTCAACATCTAACGCTCCTTCATATTGTTCAAGCATTTTTGAAGAGTCGATAAAAACAATGTTATTACTTGAGTTGTTTGCTGGTTGTTCTGTTTGGTTGCAAGCAATTAACGAAACTACTGCTACGGCAGTTAAAAATATTTTTCTCATTCTTTGGTTTGATTATTAAACTTGGGCAAAAGTAACAAAAATGACCGAAGCAAAAACAAAAAACTATATTTCATTTAACATTTTTGAAATTTCATCCAGTTTAGGAGTAAGAATAATTTCGATTCTACGGTTTTTTGATTTTCCTTCTGTAGTTTCGTTACCCGAAACAGGAGCATATTCGCTACGTCCTGCAGCAGTTAAGCTAAGCGGATTTATATCGCTGTTTTCTTTGAGTATCCTAACAATCGAAGTAGCTCTTTTGGTTGATAAATCCCAGTTGTCTTGTAGTTGACCTTGCCCTCTATACGGCACATTATCTGTATGCCCTTCGATGAGAACCGAAATATCAGGGTTTTCTGCCAAAATCTTTCCTACCTCAACCACAGCACTTCTTCCTTCAGCACCTACTACCCAACTACCTGAGGCAAAAAGTAATTTGTTTTCCATAGAAACATATACTTTCCCGTCTCTTTGCTCAACGGTAAGCCCCTTACCCTCAAAGCTATACAAAGCATTCGACAATTTATCCCTAAGTGCTTTTAGATTGTTGTCATTAGCCGCAATAAGACTTTCTAATTCATCAATTCTTTGCGAGCGTTGTTGCAAATCCTGTTTTAGTTTTTCTAATCGGTCTTGCTCAGTTTGTAGTGCTTTTTCTTTAGCTTCTAATTGAGCCAATAACTCTCTGTTTTTCTCCGAATTAGCTCTAATAGAAGCGTTACTGTCTTTTTCTAAAGCTTCATAAGCTCCTTGTAGATTTTTTAGATTGTTTTTTGTAGTATTACACTCTGATTCCAAAACAGCATATTGGTCTTTTAGTTTATTCAGCTCATTTTGAAGAGAGTTTCTATCCAGCTCCAATTGATTTCTTTGCTGAGATAGATCTGCATTTTCAGCATCAATAAGAGATTTTTCGTTTTTCAGATCGTCATACTTTTTTTCTAAATCGTTGTAGATTTTTTTAGAAACACATGAGGTGAATAACAATGTAGAAAGAGCTAAAGCAAAGATGTTCTTTATCATAATCTTATTTAAAAAATATATTATAAATTATTCAAGAATTTTGTTAGGCCTATTAAATCTTCTTCTTTTGAGAAAGAAATATTATTTTCTTTCAGAAAGTTAGAAATTTGAGAATTTTTATTAGGAAACATCTTGCGCAATTCCCTTCTGTTTTTCGGAAATGCTACAATTTGGTCATCCTTTTTTATAAAAAAGGTTTCTTTAGATTTTCTGTATTCAGCAGGCCTGGAAGCTTCATATCCTGTTGTAGTAGGTCTAGCAGGGATATAAGTGATACTTTCTCTCTTATATAATGACATTTTTTTAGGGGAACTATCAACGTTAACTAACTCTATCAAAAAGCCTCTATGTGCTACTTGGTTTGCATCAAGATAAGGTACATATCGGTAAATCTTATTGTGATTAAAGAAATTAATCTTTACATTATCACTCTTTATTAAGTAATAAGTATCTCCGTTCTGCTCGAATTCCATTTCATCATTATATGCGTTATAACGCAAAATAACTACCTCATCATTATCATCTATTTTTGCTGGTGCGTATGTGCTGTTAAAATACATACTTCCGAGAGTTATCTCAGGAGTATCGTCAGGAATCATATTAAATCCATGTCCTGAGCTAATGGTTACTACTGTGTGTTGTGATAAACCTACAAACCCTATTAAACAAAAAGTGCCTATAACTAATTTTTTCATTATCATTATTTTTATTTAAATTTATTTACTGAAAACTATAACTTCCCGCAAATCTAAAAACCTAACATTTATATCCGGTTAAATATTCGTTAAAAGAATTCTTACCTGCCAAAAGCTTGTTTAATCTTATCTACATAATCTAGTTTTTCCCAAGTAAAAAGCTCTACTTCGATTATTTTTTCTTTTCCTGAAGGCGAAACAAAAGTTTTAGTTACCCATTGTGGCTCACGACCCATATGACCATAAGCAGCTGTTTCGCTATAAATAGGGTTACGTAACTTTAAGCGTTGTTCAATAAAATAAGGTCGCATATCAAATATTTCTGAGACTTTTTGAGCTATTTCAGTATCAGGCAAACCTACTTTTGAAGTTCCGTAAGTATTCACATAGATTCCCATAGGCTCTGCTACACCAATTGCATACGAAACCTGCACTAAAACCTCATCTGCTATGCCAGCAGCTACTAGATTTTTGGCAATATGTCGGGTGGCATAAGCCGCACTTCTATCGACCTTGCTTGGGTCTTTACCCGAAAAAGCTCCCCCACCATGTGCTCCTTTTCCTCCGTAGGTATCTACGATAATCTTTCTTCCGGTAAGACCTGTATCTCCGTGAGGTCCTCCGATTACAAATTTTCCTGTCGGATTGACATGATATTTTATTTTATCGGTAAATAAATGTTTGTACTCTGGGTAATTATCGAGTAATCTTGGCATCAAAACCTCTATAATGTCTTTTTTAATTTGCTCAAGCATGGTTGGCTCGTCTGCAAACTCATCGTGCTGAGTCGAGATAACAATAGTATCAATATACAAGGGTTTATTACTCGTATCATACATCAAAGTTACCTGAGATTTAGCATCCGGGCGCAAGTAAGTGATTTGATTGTTTTCTCTACGAATTTCTGCCAACACTTGTAATAATTTGTGAGAGATGTCAAGTGGCAAAGGCATATAATTTTGAGTTTCGCTAGTAGCATAACCGAACATCATACCTTGGTCTCCAGCCCCTTGCTCTTCTTTATTTGCCTTATCAACACCTTGGTTTATATCTTGTGATTGTTCGTGAATAGCCGAAAGTACACCACAAGAATTGGCATCAAACATATATTCGCTTTTGGTGTAACCTATTTTTTTGATTACATCGCGAGCTATTTGCTGTACGTCAAGATATGTAGTGGATTTTACTTCTCCTGCCAAGATTACTTGACCGGTAGTAACTAAGGTTTCGCAAGCAACTTTTGAATCGGGGTCAAAAGCTAAAAAATTATCAATAAGTGCATCAGAAATTTGATCTGCAATTTTATCAGGATGTCCTTCGCTAACGGACTCTGATGTAAACAAATAAGCCATTTTATTAAATTTTAAACCTCAAAAGAATGTGCAACCGAAAGCTAAAACGTGAGGTGAAGCACTGCTTTAGCATTTTTTAATGAGGTTGCAATCAGTTCAAATTTTTCCTCTTGAGTAGGTTAACAGATGCAAATTTAGAAAAGCTTTTTATAATTCTTGCACCTTTTAAGGTTTAATAAGTCTTTTTAACAAATAGTAAAGAAAGTTTAGGTTATTTTTGCTTGAAAAGATTCACGTAATACCTGATAAATGAAGAAATTTTTAGTCTTAATTATATTCCTATTATCTGTTGTGTCATTTGGGCAAAGCGATGTTTTGGCAAAAGAGTACTTCGACAAAGGACAGTTCGAACAAGCAGTCATTGCTTATGAAGAGCTTTATAAAACCAATCAAAGTTTGCTTTATTTTAATAACCTTTTGACTTCTTATCAAGAGCTTAACCAGTTTGATAAAGCAGAAAAACTCATTATTGAACGACACAGAAGATCTCGGCAGCCAGGCTTGCTAGTAGAATTAGGTTATAATTATCAGTTACAAAACAACACCGAAAAAGCAGAAGAACTCTACCAGCAAGCCAAAGATGCCGTAGAAGAGAACCCACATCATGCAAGTAATATCGCTCATGTTTTTGAGCAAAAATCACTTTTAGAAAAAGCTTTAGAAGTCTACAATTTCGCTACTTCCTTAAACGAGAACTTAAACTACGAATATCAAAAAGGAAGAATTTATGGGCAATTAGGAAATCTGGAAATGATGATTGATGCGTTTCTGGATTATGCGTATAAAAACAAAAACGTAACGCTCCCTATTCAAAACCAATTTTATCGGTTTATGTCGGAGGATTCCTCAGATAGTTTTGCTGATATGATTCGTAGGTCATTACTAATCAAAGCTCAGACCACACAAGATGTATATTGGAATGAATTTTTGAGTTGGTTTTTTGTACAACAAAAACAATATGATAGAGCTTTCGCCCAAGAAAAAGCTATTTATAGACGGAATCAAGAAGGGTTTTCAGGAATTTTGAATTTAGCTCAGCTCACTGTAGAACAAGAAGACTTCCGGCTATCGGACGAGATTTTTAAATTTATATTAGAGCATTCTCAGGATAGAGAGACTCATATCACTGTGCAAACACTACTTGCCGAAGTACGCATTAAAACAGCTAAAACCAACCAATATCAGAGAATATCCACAGAGCTTGAAGCGCTTTTGAATGAGTTCGGCAGAAATACAACTACTCTCGAGTTGCAATTATTACAAGCTCGTTTTGTAGGCTTTAATTTAGATCAACCTCAAGAAGCACAACAAATACTTCGTAACTTATTAGAGTTGAATTTTAATAATTTTATAAAAGCGGAAATTAAAATGGAATTGGCTGATATGTTTTTGTATGAAGAAAAGTTCAATCAAGCCCTTATTTATTACTCTCAAATTGAAAGTGATATGAAAAACCATGAAATTGGGCATGAAGCCAATCTAAAAATTGCTCAAACAAGTTATTACAAAGGGGACTTCGAGTGGGCTCTAAGGCAACTATCTGTACTCAAATCTTCTTCCTCTCAACTGATCGCAAATGATGCACTTGACTTGTACCTTCTAATCAACGATACAAGCGTTAACGACTCTACTTATACGGCCCTCGATAAATTTGCCAAGGCAGACTTTTTAGTCTACAAGCAAAAAGATGTTGAAGCATTAGAGCAATTTAACATTATTTTAAAAGAACATAAAGGCGAAGACATTGAGGCGGTTACACTTCTCAGGGCAGGACAGCTTCTGGAAAAGCAAGCAAAATACCAACAAGCGCTCGCCTATTATCAGACTATTATGGATTATTTTTCCGAAGGAATATATCTGGATGAAGCTTTGTTTTTTTCAGCTGAAATCTATAAAAAACATCTTGCTGAGCCAGAAAAAGCAAAAGAGTTATACGAGCTTTTAATTTTCAATCACCAAGATAGCATCTATTTTATAGATGCACGAAATCAATACCGAATTTTGAGAGGAGATAATGTGTAATTATTTAGAAAAAGCCACAATCAGCATATCTTTTAGCAACTCGTCTGCAGGAAGGGCATTAGCCCCCACCCCTTTACTTTTCATATCAACATCACGAAGTGTCGCTACGATTTTACTTACTTTTCTCATTGGATAATTTCGAGCAGCCAATTCATAGTCTTTTACAAAATAAGGATTAATTTTGAGAGCACTAGCTACATTTTTTGGGTTTTTGTCTGAAAGACCGTGGTATTGCAAAAGCTGGGTATAAAATGAAAAAACCTGTCCGACTATGAGTGTCATAGGGTTCTCTTTGGTATTCCGAGCAAAATAACGAGCTATTTTATGGGCTTTAAGTACGTTTTTTCCGCCTAAAGCATTCCTAAACTCAAACACGTTATAATCTTTACTAATTCCGATATTTTTCTCAATATGATCAGCTGTTATGATGGTTCCTTGAGGTAAAATAATTTTCAACTTATCAAGTTCGTTGTTTACTTTACTCAAATTTGTTCCTAAAAACTCTACTAGCATAGCATTGGCTTTGGGTTCAATCGTATAGCTTGATTCGGCCAAAACATCCTTTATCCATCCACCTACTTGATTTTCATACAGCTTTTTACTCTCGAAAACCACTCCGTTTTTTTCTAAGGTTTTCGTTATTTTTTTACGTTTGTCCAGTGTTTTATATTTATAACAAAAGACCAAAACTGTAGAGAGTTGCGGATCCTCTGCATACGATTGGAGTTTGTCGATATGCCGAGAAAGCTCTTGGGCTTCTTTGACAATAATAACTTGATATTCGGCCATCATCGGGTAACGCTTAGCATTACCAATCACCTCTTCGATAGTAGTATCTCTTCCGTAAAGCACCATCTGGTTAAAGCCTTTTTCGTCTTCCGAGAGTATGTTTTTTTCGATATAATCAGCAATTTTATCAATATAATAGCTCTGGTCTCCCATCAAAAAATAAATAGGTTTGAATTGCCTTTTTTCAATAGCCGATATAATTTGTTTTACCTGATTCATTATAAAATTTAAACTATTTTTGCCTTATGCAAGAATTGAATTTCCCGAAATATTCATTCCGATTCAAAAGTAGTGAAAATAAACCGTCTATTTTTGATGAAATACGTAAAAAATTTATCCTTCTCACTCCCGAAGAATGGGTAAGGCAGCATGTTATTCGGTATCTTTTTCTTGATAAAAAATATCCAAAATCACTAACCAACGTAGAAAAAGTCATCCGGGTAAATGGCCTTATTAAACGATATGATATAGTGGTTTATAACCCCGATGGAAGTATTTTTCTGCTGGTCGAATGTAAGGCTCCTCACATCAAGATCACCCAAGAGTCATTCGATCAAATGGCCCGATATAACTTGGCTCTTAAAGCAGAATATCTTATGGTTACTAACGGAATTAACCATTATTTCTGCTTGATGGATCTCGAGAACGAAAAATATATCTTTCTTAAAGATTTACCTGAACCACAGCAGGCAGATTAGTTTATTTTAATTTTGAGGCTTAATGAAAAGTGAAGTTCACAAAAACAGCTCGGGTTTTCATCGACTGAATATTACTGGTCCACGGGCTATTCGGATTATTATCCTGAATCAGCTCGTTGTTAAAACCAAAAGCACCTCTAATGGAAGGAGAGAAAATAAAATATTCTAAGAAAATATCAATTCCAAAACCTACTTCATAATTGTATGTCCATTGATTCATACGAAAACGCTGTTCGTAATTGTCATCTTGCGCATTAAAATTACTCGACAAGTTGAGCGAAGCCGAAACTCCTCCTACCAAATAAGGACGAATATTTCCGGTACGTAACGACGAAAACTTCAATAATAACGGCACATGAATATAAGTAGATTTCACTTCTCTGAGTCGATCTCTGGAATTTTCAAACCCTTGATAGGTGAGATTACGCTGCGTATAATACAAGCCCGGCTCTAAACGCAAATCTACATATTCGTGCAACCTTAGATTACCTACCAAACCTACGTTAAAGCTCGCAGGAGCATCAACCAGCACATCAGGCGCATTCTCTTTATAATCAAACTTGAAGTCATAAAAATTAAACCCTAAATAATACCCCCAATGCACAGTCTGCTTCTGGAAGGTTTCCATATTGATAATCGGGTCTTTACTGAATATACCGAATTGTGCATTCGCCTGCCATCCGATAAAAATCAGAAATAGTATAAATGATTTTTTCATATTATTCTTTCGATGAAACATAAATAGTGGCAGCACCAAACATTTGTGGCTTATCTTCCACTTCTATAAACCCAATTTTTCTCAAAATATTGTTTAACTCTTCTCCGAAAGGAAAATTAGAAGCAGATTCTGATAAGTATCCATAGGCTTTTTTATCTTTTGAAAATAGTTTACCGATGGCAGGAAGTATTACGCTGCAATATAATTTATAGCCTTGTTTGAAGGGAAATTTAGTCGGAACGGAAGTTTCTAAAATAACAAAAGTACCTCCGGGTCTCAAAACTCGATACATTTCTGAAAGTCCTTTTTTTAGGCTTTCGAAATTACGAATTCCGTAAGCTACTGTAATGACATCAAAATAATTATCTTCAAAAGGAAGGTCTTCTGAATCGGCTTGAGTAAGTGTAATTTTATCAGCCAGGTTTTTATTTGTTACTTTTTTTCGTCCTATGTTGAGCATTCCTTCTGAGATGTCAACTCCAATAATTTCGGTGGCTTGGGTAGAGGCCAACATGATAGCTAAATCGCCCGTTCCTGTTGCCACATCCAATATCTTTGAAGGATTTTTCTTTTCGATAAGGCGTACTATTTTCTTTTTCCATTTCATGTCTGACCCCAACGAAATCACTCTATTCAAACTATCATATCCGTCTGATATGTTGTCGAACATTTGTTCTACTTGTTGTTTTTTACCAAGTTCGGAATCTTTATAAGGAGTGACTTTTTTTGCCATTTTTTAAAGAAAAATTGAGGTAGCAAAGATACTCATAAATTATTTATAGGCTGTATTATTTGCAGAGATAAAATATTGATTTTATCAAACAAAAAACGCCTGAAAAAATTTCAGGCGTTTGATTATAAAGACTGTAAAGATTATTATTTCTTTGATCCTTTTTCTACTTTTGCAGCATCTTGGGCTGCTTTTAATGCCGCACGTGACACTCTTACTTGAGCAACCACAGTGTTATCTGAGTGCATTAGCGAGTATTTGTCAGACTGAAGACTAGTAACATAAAGCTTATTACCCATATCAAGTTCTGTAATATCTGCTTCTACAAAATCAGGAAGGTCTTTAGGCAAAGCTTTTACTTTAAGTTTACGTTGGTTAAGACGTAAAACTCCTCCAGACAATACTCCTTTTGAAGTACCTACAACTTTTACAGGAACTTCTAATGTAATTTCTTTAGCATCATCAAGCTCATAAAAATCAACATGCAAGATTCTGTCTGTTACTGGGTGAAACTGTATGTCTTGTAAGATAGCCTTAAATTTTTTGCTATCTAAATCAATTTCAACAGTGTGTGCATTCGGGGTATAAACCAAATTTTTGAACGCTTTTTCTTCTGCTGAAAAATGCACTGGTTCGTTTCCTCCGTATAACACGCAAGGAACCATTCCAGCATTACGTAAGGCTTTGGTTGCTGATTTGCCCACGCTTTCTCTTTCTGATCCTTTGATTAAAATCGATTTCATTTTTAAAAAATATAGTTAATAAATAATTTACATTAAAAATTTTCCGCTGATGGAATTGTTGTGCTGTACCATTTTCATCACCTCTGCAAATAGTGGCGCACAGCTCACTACTTTTATTTTGCCTGACTGCTTTTTAAGCGGAATAGAATCGGTAACAATTAGCTCTGTTAATTTTGAGTTTTCTATCTTCTCATATGCTTCTCCTGAGAGAATTGGGTGCGTACAAACCGCCCTTACGCTTAATGCTCCTTTTTCTATCATCAAATCGGCAGCTCTTGCCAAAGTGCCTCCGGTATCAATCATATCATCTACCAGAATTACATTTCTGCCTTTTACCTCTCCGATAAGTTCCATAACATCTATTACGTTGGCTTCTTTACGTTGTTTATAGCAAATTACCACATCAGATTGTAAAAACTTAGAATAGGCATAAGCTCTTTTTGAACCTCCCATATCTGGAGATGCAATAGTTAAGTTATCTAATTCCAGACTTTTTATATAAGGTAAAAAGATTGTCGAAGCAAATAAATGATCAACCGGTCTTTCAAAGAAGCCTTGAATTTGATCAGCATGCAAATCCATCGTCATAATGCGGGTCGCCCCAGCAGCTTGCAACAGATTAGCTACTAATTTTGCTCCTATCGGAACTCTTGGCTTGTCCTTTCTGTCTTGTCTTGCTAATCCGAAATAAGGAATAACAGCCGTTATGTGTCGGGCAGAAGCTCTTTTGGCGGCGTCTATCATCAATAACAATTCCATCAGATTATCTGAACTCGGAAACGTAGAACAAATGATAAACACTCTCAAACCTCTAATCGACTCTTCATACGAAGGCTGAAATTCTCCGTCACTAAATTTTGATAAGGTAACCTTACCTAGCGGAACACCATAGCTCTCGGCTATTTTTTCTGCTAAATGTACACTTTGCGAACAAGCAAATATTTTTGCTTCCGGTTCAATGTATGACATTGTTGTATAATGTTTTAGTAGTTAGTTGTTGTTGCTGTAAAAACAGGGTGCAAATTTATAAAATTTCTTTAACTTCTAACGAATATTTTTTAAAAACATTTTTGGTAATCGTTTTTTTATTCTACATTTGCAGTCCCATTACCAAAATTACTACTTGCCTGAGTGGCGGAATTGGTAGACGCGCACGACTCAAACTCGTGTACTTCGGTGTGTGGGTTCGATTCCCACCTCAGGTACTTTGAAAACGCTTCAGCTTATCAATTAAGTTAAAGCGTTTTACATTTAAGCCCAATCCAACTTTAGGGAATTTTTTAAACCCGAAAAATAAAACAACATCAAGCTACAACTCAAACACTTAGTTAAGCTTTTAAGTCTTATCTTTCAAAAAGCTAAACACGGTTTTCAGTTTCCCTACAAAGCATCGCATAATTTAGAGATACTTTTGGTTAATTACCGAAATTAAAAAAATAAACAAATAACTTTATTTCAACAATTTTCTGAGTTTAAAAACTCACAGAATAGTTTTATATTTGTAGGATTTGAGCTTTATTCCTTTTTAAAAGAGAATTATAAATAATTATGCAAGAAACACAATACACAGAAGACAACATACGTTCGCTTGATTGGAAAGAACACATCCGGATGCGTCCGGGAATGTATATCGGAAAATTAGGAGACGGGTCTTCACCTGATGACGGAATTTATATTCTTATCAAAGAAGTTATCGACAACTCGATTGACGAATTTGTGATGGGGGCGGGTAAAACCATCGAGGTATCGATTAAAGACAAAACCGTAACCATTCGAGATTATGGTCGCGGAATTCCGCTTGGAAAAGTGGTTGATGTGGTGTCTAAGATGAATACCGGAGGAAAGTATGATTCGGTTGCCTTTAAAAAGTCTGTAGGCCTAAACGGAGTGGGTACTAAGGCTGTTAACGCTCTTTCTAATTATTTTCGAGTAGAGTCGGTAAGAGACAACAAGCTCAAAGCTGCTGAATTTTCTGCCGGAAATTTAACCTTAGAAGAAGATATTTCTGAAACCACCCGACGCAAAGGAACAAAAGTTAGCTTTACGGCAGACGAAACCATTTTTAAAAATTATAAGTTCCGAAATGAATATATCATTAAAATGCTCAAAAATTATTGTTATCTCAATCAAGGGCTAACCATAATTTATAACGGAGAGAAATTCTATTCGGATAACGGGTTAAAGGATTTACTGAAAGAAACCATCATAGCAGAAGATATGGTTTACCCAATTATTCATCTCTCTGGAGATGATATCGAAATGGCAATCACCCATAGCAAAACTCAATATTCCGAAGAATATCATTCGTTTGTAAACGGACAAAACACTACTCAAGGAGGAACCCATTTGGGAGCTTTTAGAGAAGCATTGGCAAAAACAATTCGCGAATTCTTTAATAAACCCTTTGAGGCAGCAGACATTCGTAAATCTATTGTCAGTGCAATCAGCATCAAGGTTATTGAGCCCGTTTTTGAGTCGCAAACCAAAACCAAATTAGGTTCTACCGATATGGGACCTGATTTACCGACAGTCCGCACTTATATCAATGATTTCGTAAAGACCAATCTCGATAATTTCTTACATAAAAACCCTGAAATCGCCGATGCGTTACTTCGTAAAATTCTACAGGCAGAACGAGAACGGAAAGAGCTTTCGGGGATTAGAAAATTAGCTCGAGAAAGAGCCAAAAAATCAAGCCTTCATAACAAAAAACTCCGTGATTGCAGGGTGCACCTAACCGACAGTAAAAACCCGCTTAGCTTAGAGAGTACCCTTTTTATTACCGAAGGAGATTCGGCTAGTGGGTCAATCACTAAATCTAGAAACGTCAATACACAAGCTGTTTTTTCGCTTCGAGGTAAGCCTTTGAATTCTTATGGAATGAGTAAGAAAATTGTTTATGAGAACGAAGAGTTCAATTTATTGCAAGCTGCTTTGGATATTGAAGACGATATGGAAAATCTCCGTTATAACAATATCGTAATCGCTACCGATGCCGATGTTGACGGAATGCACATTCGCCTTTTGTTGATTACTTTTTTCCTGCAATTCTTCCCGGAGCTTATCAAAGACGGACATTTATATATTTTACAAACGCCTCTTTTCAGAGTTCGTAATAAAAAAGAAACGATTTATTGCTATTCAGAAGAAGAACGCAGAAATGCCATTCAGAAACTACAACCTAAACCCGAAATCACCAGATTTAAAGGTTTGGGAGAAATATCACCCGACGAATTCAAACATTTTATCGGAGAAAGTATCCGTCTTGACCCGGTTATGATGGATAAAGCCATGTCTATCGAAAAACTATTGGAATTCTATATGGGTAAAAACACACCTGACAGGCAAGAGTTTATCATCAAAAACCTAAAAATAGAACTTGATGTAGTAGAAAATTAATTTCAGATAATCCTTAAAAGTTTTGTATTACAAATAAATGTTGTATATTTGCACTCACAAATCGCGGGATAGAGCAGTAGGCAGCTCGTCGGGCTCAT
>CAYPCZ010000063.1:0-14414 GCA_964409345.1 uncultured Flavobacterium sp.
TCCTGCTTTACTCATAGCACATCTGAATCCGATATCGTCTGTAGCCATATATTGAGGATAATACCTACGTTGAGCAGGGTCTAGCCAATAAGCTCTGTCTCTCCAAGAACCTCCTTTATAAACTCGAGAGTTATCATCCACAAGTGTGGTTCTTTTGTTTGAGTCATCCCATTGTCTGTCTAGGAGGTCTTCTCCTGTAAGCGAATCTACTAACACCTCAGCTCTATGTTGAGGAGAGTTATACATTCTCTTTCTTCCGTCTTCCGAAATTTCTTCAGAACCTGCCAAGTAAAAGTCTCTCATTGATTGAGCATCACCATCACGATAGTTACGGTTGTCGCTATCACTAAAGTTATATCTCAAATATGTTTCATTCTCGTCAACCGGAATTTTAGATACTTGCCCTGGCAGTGCCACAGCAACTGGTTTTCCGTTTGGCATTATTTCATACTTAATATCATCAGCGGTTACAAACACCACTTGTCCGTCTTCACCAATTTCGTTTTTCGTATAAACGTTTCCTCTAAAGTAGTTAAAGTCATTCATTTCGTCATCTACGATATCTCTATATACGTCAAGCACCCATTCGTTTACGTTTCCTGCCATATCATATAGACCAAAGGCATTCGGAGGATAGCTTCCTACCTCATTGGTTATATCGGCATTATCGCTTGACCATCCGGCAGGCCCTCCATAATCTCCTTTACCTTGTTGGAAGTTGGCTAACTGATCGCCTCTCATTTTTCTTTTTCCTGAGCGGGTATAATCACCGCTCCAAGGATATTTCTTTTTACCTCTATAAAGGTTATACTCTCTGTTTTCTCCTAAGGCAAGAGCAGCATACTCCCACTCTGCTTCGGTCGGAAGTCTATATTCTGCAATAATAGCTCCCGAAGACATCGTCGCATATACGTTTGTGTCTTCTTCCGTGGCCGGTCTTCCTCGTTGATTCCTTTGTAACACTATGCTTTCATCACCTCCAAAAGCAGTGCTCGGAGAAATAATATATGCATCTCTGCTAAAATAATTTCCGTCATTCAACTCAGTAGATTTAGCGTCTCGAGCCAAATAACCTTGTTGCTCCAATTCGTTCATCTGAGCAAAATCAGTTCTCCATTTGCAGAATTCAATTGCTTGAACCCAATTCACACCTACCACAGGATAGTTTCCATAAGCAGGATGCCACAAATATTGTGTAACCATAGTTTCGTTATAACCTAAGCGATCTCTCCATACCAGCGTATCGGGCAAAGCTCCGTTATAGATGTTTCTATAATTTTCTTCTGTAGGAGGGAATACTTTTTTGATATAATACAAATATTCTGCATACATCATATTAGTAACTTCAGTTTCATCCATAAAGAATGACTGAACGTGTTGTTGGTTTGGAGAGTTGTTCCAATCGCGCATCGGATCATCTTGTACTTTACCTTTTGTAAAAGTACCTCCGTCTATAGCTACCATCCCAATAGGAGTTTCTTGTTTTTTGAATTTGGAATTATAACCAAATCTACCATCCTGACCGTCTATCTTCCAGCCAGTAGCTTTCGAAACACCTGATTTGTTTTTACTACAACTCGACATCCCTACCGTAAGCCCGGCAAGAAGGAGTAAATTTAAAATTACAATTTTGTTAGTTCTCATAAGTTTAACGAATCCTTAAATTTGCGTCGCAATATATATAATAAGTTATTAAATCACAACTGTTTTTTAAAAAAAATGTTTTTGTTAAGCTATTTGCTTATTGCTTAAGAACGCAAATTTATAAGAATTATTATATAAACTATCATTGCAAATAATTATTTTTACCTTTTTGTAATATTTAACATATATGTCCGTTATTTGTAGGCAATGAAAAACTTTATTACTCTTATAGCAATAGCAATTTGTTTAGCTTCTTTTGGTCAAAAAGAACATACTATTTCATTAGACTGGAAAGACACCGTCTTGCTATTCTCCGAAAACACCACTATTGATATTCCTTATTTTCAATCGGAGTATTTTGGGTACCAATTAGGGGCTGATCAAATTTACTTTCACTTTTCGGTACCGACCCCTACCGAAACCGATTTTATTATTGAGCAAATCGTTTACGAAACAATAACCCAAGAACAATTAGGGCGGTTATCCGAAAATAAGCTCCCCACAACCATTAATAAAAAAGTAACTTCATCAAACAGCAGAGATCGCCGTTATTTGTTTTTAGAATTCTCTCCTATTATTAAGGATGAGAACAACAACATCAGAAGAGTTAAATCATTTCGTTTGAGAGCTACGGGCTCAAACACGGCTTTTAGCCAAATGAATGCCAACTCTGTCCCTCAAGTAACGAACTCTGTTTTAGCAACCGGAGAGTGGTTTAGGTTCTATGTAGAGAAATCCGGAGTATATAAGCTTTCACGAAGTTTTATACAAAGCTTAGGGATGAACCTCAGCACTATCGACCCAAGAAAAATTAAAGTTTACGGAAACGGCGGAAGAATGCTGCCGCTTATGAATAATGTGGAATATCCGTTTGACTTAACAGAAAATGCTATTCAGCTCATAGGCGAAGAAGACGGAAGTTTTGACAGTCAAGATTATATTCTTTTTTATGCCGAAGGGGTAGACACCTATAACCAAGAGAGTGATACGCATCTTAACTTATATAGCGACCGTTCTTATTACTACATTACTGCCAGTGGAGTGACTAACGGAAAGCGCATCACTACCATGTTAGAACCTACTCAAGTCCCGGCATTGGTAGTAAACGAGTTTGACCATTATCAGTTTCACGAAAAAGACCTTACTAATTTCGCCCGTCTGAGCAGAAAATGGGTCGGAGAAAACTTTAGTGTGCAGAACGAACAAACTTTTTCGTTTTCATTCCCAAATATAGTTTCGTCTGTCCCTATTAAGTTTAGGGGAGTTACAGCTATAAACAGCTCTAACCTCAACGCATCATTTACTTTTAAAGCCAACGGAAATGATATGGGTAGTTCAAACTTTCCTTCTTCAGCAAGCCCTAATACTGAAATCTTGGGTAGAGAAAGAACCTTTGAGGCTACCTTTGACAGCACCTCTGACCACATCAACATTACTGTATCGTTTAGCAACAACGGCGTGCCTACCTTAGCCGGATACCTTGATTATATTGCCCTGTCTGCCCGAAGGCAACTAAGAGGAACAGGCAAGCAGTTTTCGTTTTTTTATGAGGAAGCACAAAACAACATCGGCGTTATCGAATACCAAATAAGTCATGCTAATACCATAAAAGAAGTGTGGGATGTAACCGATATTTTTAATGTAACCCGCAAAGAAAACCAGAACAATAATAGTTTTAGCTTTAGAGCGCACATGGGAGAAGAACGTAAATACATAGCCCTCGAGCCCAACGATTATTATACGCCTCTAAGAGAATCTCAGTCGATGCGTGTGACCAACCAAAACCTAAAAGGTACGGTCTTTAGAGATAATACCGGGAGTTTTACTGATATAGATTACCTAATCATCACCCCTGCTTTTCTCAATAGCCAAGCCCAAAAATTAGCTAACTTTCATCACAATCAATCCGGGTTGGTGGTAAAAGTAGTTAGCCTAGAAAACATTTATCAAGAATTCTCTTCCGGCAAGCAAGATATAGGAGCCATCAGAAATTTTGTTCGTTACGTATATCACAATGCTTCAACGCCTGACAACAGAGTAAAATATGTCAATCTGTTTGGAGATGCTTCGTTTGATTTTAAAAATCGAATTCAAGGCAACACCAATATTGTCCCGATATTCCATAGATATTCGACCAACAACACCTTTTCTCAAGGCGATTTCTGTTCTGATGATTATTTTGGGATGATGGATGAGCATGAAGGAAATATGAGCTCATCTGATAGGCCCGATATAGCAGTAGGGAGAATGCTGGTGAGTGATGTTAATCAGGCAGAACAAATGAATCAAAAAGTTTTTGATTATTATGATCAACAATCTTATGGAAGATGGCGAAATAACGTAACGCTGATTGCCGACGATATTGACAAAAGCGCAGATAGTCAATTGCAATTTAAACTTAATGAGCTCGCCGATGCCATACAATTAAACCAGCCATTTTTTAATGTAAATAAAATTTATATCGACGCTTATGTACAAGAAACCTCTTCGGGAGGGGCCAGATACCCTGAGGCTCGTCGAGATATTATTAATGCTTTCGAAAATGGCTCATTAGTTTTCAACTACCTCGGACACGGAGGCGAAGAAGGATTAGCTCACGAACGAATTTTCGAAAAAATAGACGGGCAAAACCTGAACAACCGCTTCAAATATCCGGTTTTTGTAACCGTTACCTGCGAATTCACAAAATTTGACAATCCGCTGCACCCCACAGCCGGAGAATATACCTATTGGAACCCACGCGGAGGAGCCGTAAATATGGTTACCACAACACGGACTGTCGGTATCACTACAGCCGAAAACTTCAACCTGAGATTAGGACAAGCCATGTTCTCTTACGGAAATTTTGAAAATCAACCCTACGCAACCGTAGGAGAAGCTTTGCGTTTGGCAAAAAACGATTACGGAAACCTAAACTCCACCCGTATGGTTGCCTGCATCGGAGACCCCGCTTTGCAATTAGCCATACCAAAACCTAAAATTATACTTACCCACATAAACGACACGCCATTGGCCGATTTTACAGGAAGCCTCGAAGCCTTATCACACGTAAAAATGAGAGGTTATGTAGCCAATGAAAACGAAGATATGTTATCTAATTATGTAGGCGAGCTCGCTATACAAGTATTTGACAAAAAAATAAGCAGAACTACTCTGGGCAATGACGGATATACTATTGGGGGCGAACTGGTTACTATGGATTTTGATATTCTAGGCGAAACCATCTTTAGAGGAAATGCCACAGTCGCAGGAGGTCTATTTGAATTTAGTTTTGTTGTTCCGAAAGACATCCGAATCCCGACAGATTACGGAAGAGTAAGTTTTTATGCCAAACGACTAAATCCGCTGGAAGATCAATCAGGGTTTTCAGAAGAAATTTTAGTAGGAGGTATTAACGAAAATGCACCTGTTGATAACACCCCTCCAACAGTACAGCTGTATATGAACGACACCAATTTTGTTTCGGGCGGAATAACTAATGCCTCTCCTATTTTCTTGGCCTATCTCGAAGACGAAAACGGGATGAATACCGCCGGAGGAATTGGTCACGACATGATAGCTATTCTCGACGGAGACGAAAATAATCCGTTTGTGCTTAACGATTATTATCAAACTGAACTTGATGACTATACCAAAGGAAACATATCCTATCCGTTTAGGAATCTAGAGCCGGGCTTGCATACTATTACCTTTAAAGCTTGGGATGTTTATAACAATATGGTTACGGCTGAAATTCAGTTTATCGTAGTCGGAGATGAGAACATCCAACTCGAAAATGTGCTTAACTACCCGAATCCGTTTGTGAGCTATACCGAGTTTTGGTTTTCGCACAACCGTCCGTTTGAGCCTCTTGAAGTGCAGGTGCAGGTCTTAACCGTAACCGGAAAAATAGTGTGGGCACAGAACCAAACCATTCTGACAGAAGGATTTTTGTCAAGAGAAATCACATGGGACGGAAGAGATGATTTTGGAGACAAAATTGGAAAGGGAGTTTATGTATATAAGCTAACCGTAAAATCTACTTTAACAGGCAAAAAAGCAGAAAAATACGAGAAGCTCGTTATACTTTAATTATAGAATCTTATATTTGTGAAATTTTAAACAGAGAATTCTTAATATGAAAAAGATCGCTTTAGTGCTTATTGGCCTATTTACTCTTCAAGGAGTTTTTGCCCAAGACAACAACCGTGTCATTACCACTGCCGTCCCATTTTTGTTAATTCCAGCTGATGCACGCTCCGCCGGTATGGGAGATGTCGGGGTAGCAACTTCGGCAGATGGGTTTTCGCAACAGCATAACCCCGCAAAATATGCTTTTATGCTTGACGGACAAGGTATATCTGTAAGCTACACCCCTTATTTAACCGAAATCGTAAACGATATAAATTTAGGACAACTCAACTATCACTACCGCCTAAACGACCGTAGTGCAGCCGCAGCTTCTTTGCGCTACTTCGGATTAGGAGATATTGTTTTAAGAGAAAGTTTTGATGATACAGGAAGACAAGTAAGCCCAAGCGAACTGGCTTTAGATGTATCGTATTCGCTTCGCTTGAGCGAAAGATTTGCCATGGCAGTTGCCGGTCGTTATATTCGTTCAGGGCTTAAAATTCCTGATGCCATGTCTGATGCCTCAGCAGCCAATTCTTTTGCCGTAGATATAGCCGGATATTATCAATCTGAAGTGGAAGCCTACGGAGATTTTGACGGACGCTGGAGAGCAGGATTCAACTTCCAGAATCTGGGGCCAAAGATGAGTTATGACGATGACGAATTTAGCTCTAACTTTTTACCGGCCAATATGAGATTAGGTGGAGGTTTTGACTTTATTATGGATGAATACAGCACTATAGGCGTTACCTTAGAAGCTACAAAATTATTAGTTCCTACTCCTCAAACAGAAGAAGGAATGACAGCTGACGAAAGAGCACAAGCTTATGACGATTACCAAAGAACCACCTGGACGTCCGGAATATTTCAATCGTTTGGCGATGCTCCGGGAGGCTTTAGCGAAGAGTTGAAAGAATTTACTCTTGGTGGAGGTGTAGAGTACTCCTATATGGATTCGTTTGCATTACGTCTGGGTTATTTCAGCGAACACGAAACCAAAGGTGCTCGTAAATATTTTACCTTAGGAGCCGGATTCAAGTATAATGTAATCAAGATTGATGTTTCTTATTTGATGTCCACTTCAAAAGTGCAAAACCCACTTGAAAATACACTTCGTTTTTCTCTTACCTTTAACTTCGGAGAAAAATATAACGAGTATTAGAACTAACTATAAACTAAACTTTGGATATTGAAAAAGATAACGGTAAATACTTCGTTTTTGGTTTATGATTCTATAACCGAATTAGACCCAGCTACAAAAGAGCTTATGCAGAGGGCTGTGGAGATAAGAAAGCAAGCGTATGCCCCGTATTCAAAATTCAGAGTAGGTGCAGCTATTTTGTTAGCTAACGAAGAAATAGTTACCGGAAGCAATCAAGAAAGTGCTGCTTACCCGTCAGGATTATGTGCAGAACGGGTTGCGATATTTCAGGCAGGCAGCCTTTATCCTGATACAAAAATACTTACAATTGCTATTTCTGCTGCATCAGACTTGCATCCAACAGAGCGCCCTACCCCGCCTTGTGGAGCTTGTAGACAAAGTATTTCGGAATACGAACAAAAACAAAATACGCCTATCGAAATATATTTTATGGGAGAATCAGGGCAAATCTATAAATCAGACTCTTTAGAAAACCTATTGCCTCTTAGCTTTCATAAAAGCTTCTTATAATTGATATGCTTTATAAAATAAAAAAACCTGATAGCAAGGCAGCTATCAGGTTTTTTGGTTTTCTCGCTTCGGCACTATTTATGAAGCCGAGGCCGTTTGCGCCTCTCTATTTATTTTTTTTATGAGTCCTTGCAGTACATTTCCAGGACCTACTTCGATAAATTCAGTAGCATTATCAGCTATCATTTGTTGTATAGATTGGGTCCAACAAACCGGAGCGGTCAGCTGAATAATCAAGTTTTCTTTTATGGTCTGAGCATCTGATACAGCCCTTGCCGTTACGTTTTGATATACCGGACAAATCGGAGTAGAAAACACAGTATTTTCGATAGCTTGAGCTAGCTCTTCTCGAGCGGGCTCCATCATAGGTGAATGAAAGGCACCACCCACAGGAAGCAATAAAGCTCTTTTTGCTCCTTTTTCTTTAAGAAGTTCACAAGCTTTTTCTACCGCTGTTATTTCTCCAGAAATCACCAATTGCCCGGGGCAGTTATAATTAGCGGCAACCACCACTCCATCTACTGATGCACAAACTTCTTCTACCACTTGGTCTTCTAGACCTAAAACCGCTGCCATAGTGGAGGGTGTGATTTCGCATGCTTTTTGCATAGCTATAGCTCGTTGCGAAACAAGTCGTAGAGCATCTTTAAACGACAGAGTTTTATTGGCGACCAAAGCAGAAAACTCCCCAAGCGAATGACCAGCCACCATATCTGGTTTAAAGCTGTCGCCAAGTGTAGCGGCTAAAATAACCGAATGCAAGAAAATAGCCGGCTGAGTAACTTTGGTTTGTTTGAGCTCGTCGGCTGTACCTTCAAACATAATATCTGTAATTCTGAAACCTAAAATTTCGTTGGCTTTTTCGAATAATTCTTTGGCTAGCGGAGAGTTATCATATAGATCTTTCCCCATTCCCGAAAATTGTGCTCCCTGACCGGGAAAAACATAAGCTTTCATATTTTTGTCGTATTTTAGTTGCTTGTAAAAAACAAAGATAAAGCTTTTCTTAATTTTAAAATATGAATTCTGACTTTAATCAAAACCTCGTTGATATTAGACTGATTAATTACCAAGAAACCTATGTGATAAGACAAAAGGTTTTAAGACCAGGCCGCCCATTAAGTACTTGCCATTTCTTAGGAGATGAACTCAAAAGCACCTTTCACCTCGGCGCTTTTTATAAAGAAAAATTAGTCGGAATCATTTCGGTTTTTAAAAATGATAATGAACTTTTCAAACCAGAAAATCAATACCAAATCAGAGGAATGGCCGTTTTACCCGATTATCAACAATATGGCTTCGGAAGAAAATTAATCGAAGATGCTGAGGAACTTCTCAAAGAAAAAAGCACATCATTGATTTGGTGTAATGCCCGTGAAGTCGCTGTACGTTTTTACGACAAGCAAGATTATAAAATTATAGGCGACGCTTTTGACATCCCTGATGTGGGAATTCACTGGGTGATGTCCAAAGAACTTTAAAGCATCGAGAGGAAAAAGGTTTTGATTTGTAACAAAACAAATCATCATTCGTCTTGCTAATATAAACACACTAATAATGACCCAAAAAGAGTTTTTAGATTTGGTTCTTCCGTTTCGGCAAAAGGTATACCGGTTGTCTAAACGAATGCTCAGCAGCACAGAAGAAGCCGAAGATGCCACTCAAGAGGTACTTATCAAAATATGGAATAAAAACAAGCAAATTAAGAGCTACAACAGCATCGAAGCCATGATGATGACCATGACAAAAAATTATTGTCTGGATCGGCTCAAATCAAAACAGGCCTCTAACTTGCGACTCGTACACAACAATTATACAGGCAGAGAGGCAACTCTCGAAAAGCAAACCGAAGATAAAGACAAGCTGGGTTGGGTAGAAAAAATTATAGACGCCTTGCCTGACAATCAAAAAATGATTGTTCAGCTTCGCGAAATCGAAGAGTTGGAATTTGAAGAGATCGCGCAAATAATGGAAATGAGCCCAACAAATGTGAGAGTCACCCTCTCAAGAGCTAGAAAAACAATAAGAGAACAAATAACAAAAATAGGCAACTATGGAATCGCATAAAATAAAACAGCTTTTAGATAAATACTTCGAAGGAACTACAAGTATTCAAGAAGAAAAAGAGCTCAAACAATATTTTTCTTCCAGTAATATAGCTCCCGAACTGATGCAGTATCAGCCTGCATTTGGATATTTTCATCATCAAAAAGAGATTCAAACCCAGAAAGATATTGATCTAAACAGCACATCCAAAAACAAATGGTTATGGATGGCTGCCTCGATTGTTATTTTGTTAGGCGTTGGGTTTACTTTTTTAAAGTCACAGCCCACCCCTAATTTAGGTAGTTTTGACAATCCTGAACTCGCTCTTGAAGAAACACACAAAGCCCTCACACTTATCGCAGAAAACTTAAAGCAAGGAAAGCAAAAAATGCAATACATACAAGAATACGAAAACACAAAACAATATATTTTTAAAAAATAAATCAGAAATCATGAAAAAAATAATCATCACATTAGTAATAGCCTTAAGCCCAATATTATTTTTCGGACAATCTTTATTTGATAAATATGACGGTCCACACGAAATCACAACCGTCATCGTCAACAAAAAAATGTTTGAAATGATGGGTAACGTACAGACCAAAGACAAAGACGCACAACAGTTTCTACGCCTTATTAAAGGACTTGATAACCTAAGAGTGTTTACTACCTCAGACAAAAAGTGGAGCTCAGACATGAAGGCTACGGTTGACAAACACTTAAAATCAAACACACTCGAAGAGTTGATGCGGGTTTCTGATGCAGGCAAAAACGTAAAAATCTATATCAAATCTGGCGATACCGCAACACGAGTTAGAGAACTCTTGATGTTTATCGAGGACACAACAAGCGAAACTGTTTTGCTTTCGCTTACCGGTAATTTTGACCTGAACGACATTTCGGCTCTTACCGACAAAATGAATCTGCCGGGCGGAGAAGAACTTAAAAAAGCATCTAATAAATAATTATACAACGCATTAAAGATGAAAAAACTACTGTATATACCGTTACTTATCATTGCTATCATGAGCTGTAGCTCTGAGCCGAGCCTTCAAAAATATATGGCTGAAAGTTCTGAAAACAGCAATTTTATAGCTATTGATTTAGGAGCAGACGTACTAAAGCTGAATGAGGACAAACTCTCTGAAGACGAAAAAGAAGCATTAAAATCCTTCAGAAAACTAAACATTGTAGCCTTTAAAAAAACCACTAGTAATGATGCTCTTTATCAGAAAGAGAAAGAAGAAGTACAACACATTTTAAAAGAGAACTCACAATATGAGCAGCTTATGCGAGTGGGCTCGGGAGCTCAGGGAATGTCGATTTATGCTGTGGGTAAAGAAGAAAACTTTGACGAATTTATACTTTTCGGAAACCAAAACGAAACCGGGTTTATAATCGTACGGGTTTTAGGCAAAAAGATGAATGCAACTCAAATGATGCATTTCATCTCTATGTTGCAAAAGTCTGATTTTGACCAAGAGCAGCTTAAACCTTTGTTAGAAAACTTCGGCAATAAGCACCAAGAAAAACAAGTTTAGTTGTCCTATCTATTTATTATAATTTGAGTTATGTAGGCCTCAAAGAGTTTTTATTCTTTGGGGCTTTTTTTGGATGCAGTCCATAAAAAAGCCACTCTTTTTGAAGGAGCGGCTTTTTATATATAAGATTAAGTAATAGTCTGTTAGACGATTATTTTACTTTGTTTACAATTGCTGCGAAAGCCTCTGGGTGATTCATCGCTAAATCGGCAAGAACCTTACGGTTAAGCTCGATTCCGTTAGCTTTTACTTTACCCATAAACTGAGAGTAAGACATTCCGTGAAGTCTTGCACCTGCGTTGATACGCATAATCCACAAAGCTCTGAAATTTCTCTTATTCTGCTTTCTGTCGCGGTAAGCATAAAGCATTGCTTTTTCTACCGCATTTTTGGCAACTGTCCAAACGTTTTTACGTCTTCCGAAGTAACCTTTAGCTTGTTTTAAAACTTTTTTTCTACGTGCTCTTTTAGCAACTGAATTGACTGATCTTGGCATAATTTTTTGTTTTTTTGTAAGAGGCGTTTCTACTGTTGCAAGAAATCTTAGGAGCCTGTTACAGGGTTATTAAATTGTTTTAACCGACAATTTGAATTAGATTATACTAATCTTAATTGCACTTTTATGTTTCTTTCATCTGCTGGATGAACTAATCCGGAGTGCGTCAAAGCTAACTTACGCTTTTTAGACTTTTTAGTCAAAATATGACTTTTGTAAGCATGCTTTCTTTTGATTTTTCCGGTACCGGTAAGCTTGAAACGTTTCTTAGCTCCCGATTTTGTTTTCATTTTAGGCATTTTTTCTTGGTTTTATAATTTACTTAATCTTATTTTTTTTGTCTTAGTCGAAAGTTTTCATGTCTTAATGGTTACATCTTTTTTGACTTTAGGACCTTAATTATTTTTTCTTTTTCGGAGCGATATACATCGTCATACGCTTACCTTCTAAAACAGGCATGGATTCTACTTTTCCGTACTCTTCTAAATCTTGAGCTAGACGAAGCAACAAAATTTGCCCTTGATCTTTATAAATAATCGATCGTCCTTTAAAAAAAACGAATGCTTTAAGTTTAGATCCTTCTTTGAGGAACTTTTCTGCATTTTTCTTTTTAAATTCATAATCATGTTCGTCAGTCTGAGGCCCGAATCGAATTTCTTTTACGGTGATTTGAGCTGATTTTGCTTTAAGCTCTTTATCTCTTTTCTTTTGTTCGTAGAGAAACTTTTTGTAGTCCATAATCTTACAAACGGGTGGTTCAGCATTTGGCGAAATCTCTACCAAATCTAGTTCTAACTCCTCGGCTAATTGTAAAGCTTTTGGAGTTTTATAAACACCCATTTCTACGTTATCTCCTACAAGACGTACCTCTGGCACTCTTATGAGTTCGTTAATTCTGTGCGGATCTTTTTTTTCCACACGAGGTTGATACCTTCTGTTGTTTCTTATTGCTATGGCTTTAAAATTTTTAAGTTATACTTCTGTTCTGTTGTTTATTGATATTTTTGAACGCCTCTTTTTAAAATGGTTTCAAAGTTTTTGCTATTTCGTCTTCTACTATTTTGGCAAATGCTTCTATATTCATGCTCATATTTCCTTTGCCTGATTGTCCTTGAATACGCACAGAAATCGTATTGGTTTTCTCTTCTTCTTCTCCTACGATAAGCATAAACGGAATCTTCTGCATCTCTGCTTCACGGATTTTCTTTCCGATTGTTTCGTTACGGTTATCAATGAGCGTGCGAATTTCGTGATTTTCCAGCAAAGTTAAAACTTTTTTAGCATATTTTTCATATTTTTCGCTCAAAGACAATATAATAGCTTGTTCGGGCATCAGCCAAATCGGAAAGTTTCCGGCTGTATGTTCAATCAAAATAGCTACAAAACGCTCCATTGAACCAAAAGGGGCTCGGTGAATCATTACTGGTCTGTGTAATTTATCGTCTGAACCGATATAGGTTAAATCAAAACGTTCGGGCAAGTTATAATCTACTTGGATGGTTCCGAGTTGCCATTGTCTTCCCAACGCATCTTTGACCATAAAATCTAGTTTTGGTCCATAAAAAGCTGCTTCTCCGCTTTCGATTACATAATTTAATCCTTTGTCTTTTACGGCAGAAATGATTGCTTGCTCGGCTTTTTCCCAATTCTCTACTGAACCGATATATTTATCAGGATTATCTAAATCCCGTACGGAGACCTGAACTGTAAAGTTTTCGAAACCAAGCGATCCGAAAACATACAACACCAAATCGATTACTTTTTTAAACTCTTGGTCGAGTTGCTCTTGCATACAAAAAATATGGGCATCATCTTGGGTAAATCCTCTCACGCGAGTAAGCCCGTGTAATTCACCTGACTGTTCGTAGCGGTAAACCGTTCCGAACTCTGCATATCGTTTAGGCAAATCTTTGTAGGACCATGGTTTTGCTTTATAAATTTCGCAATGATGCGGACAATTCATCGGCTTAAGCAAAAACTCTTCTCCTTCGTTAGGCGTATGAATGGGCTGAAAACTATCTGCTCCGTATTTGGCATAATGCCCGGAGGTTACATACAATTCTTTGTGTCCGATATGAGGTGAAATCACCTGTTCATAACCTGCTTTTTTCTGTGCTTTTTTCAAAAATTGCTCCAAACGATCGCGAAGTGCAGCACCTTTTGGCAACCATAACGGCAACCCCTGCCCTACTCTTTGCGAAAAATGGAAAAGCTCTAATTCTTTACCCAGCTTTCTGTGATCTCTTTTTTTGGCTTCTTCCAGAAGTTCCAAATATTCGGTTAGGTCTTTTTGCTTAGGGAACGAAATTCCGTAAACACGAGTAAGCTGCTTATTCTTCTCATCTCCTCTCCAATAAGCTCCTGCAATACTCAATATTTTAACCGCCTTGATAATTCCGGTATTCGGGATGTGTCCTCCACGACATAAATCAGTAAAAGTATCATGGTCACAAAACGTAATGGTTCCGTCTTCGAGGTTTTCGATAAGTTCTACCTTATACGGATTATTTTCGTTTTTATAGAAATCTAACGCTGCTGCTTTGGTCGAAGAACGCATTGTGAATTCGTGTTTGCCACGAGCAATTTCGAGCATTTTATCTTCTATTTCCTTAAAATCAGCATCCGACACTTTATTTTCTCCGAAATCTACATCATAATAAAACCCGTTTTCGATAGCCGGACCAATTGTTAGCTTAATTCCCGGATAAAGCTCTTGCAAGGCCTGAGCCAAAATGTGTGAAGTAGAGTGCCAAAAGGCCTTTTTACCTTCTTGGTCATTCCATGTATAAAGAACCAAAGAACCATCGGTTGTCAATGAAGTTTCTGTTTCTACTGTTGTACCCTTAAAAGAAGCCGAAATCACGTTTCTGGCCAATCCTTCGCTTATACTTTTGGCAACCTCCAT
>CAYPCZ010000064.1:0-14330 GCA_964409345.1 uncultured Flavobacterium sp.
TGGTAAAATCCATAAAAATTCCAGTGGTACGTATTATACCCAATTTGTGGATTTAAATACAACCCTCCGCTGTTATTATCTACATTGGTTAAAAAGCCATAACCTATGTCGAGCCCGATAAACCAACCTGATTCGTTAAAATAATAACGTCCGAAGGCTGCTAAAGGGATGAGTCCGAAATCATCAAAATCATCTTCGCCAAAATAATTTTGGTATCCGGAGGCTACACCTAAAGCAAAATTGGGAGTTACTAAAAACTGCCCTCTAAGGTCTGCCCCTAAAGCGAAAGAGGAAAAATCAGATGTGTCTCCTATGGGGGCTGCTGCTGTTATCCCTAATTTTAGCCATGAATTGTCAGGAGTGATTTCAGAACTTTGACCATAAAATACTCCTGCTGAAAATAAACAAAATACTACTAATAACTTTTTCATAATGATAAATTTTTTGGTTTACCTTATATAAGTCAAAAACAATACCGATTTAATAATCTGTTAACGCTTTTTAATTATGTTGCTCGGGCTAAAAGCTAAAAATAGATTTATTTTTGTTGGATGCTCTTTAAGATTTTTTTTCTTTTGATTTTTCCGCTTTCGGTTTCCAGAAATTGAGGTACAAAGAATATTTCTTTCGGTTTTTCGTATTTGTCTAATTTCTCGAAGGTGTTTTCAGGTAGTGCGTAATTTTTGGCTTCAATAACCAAAACCAGTTTTTCACCTAAGGTTGTATCAGCAATACCTCCAACAAAAAAACGATACGGAATCTGGTCTGTAAGTTTAGCTTCTATATTTTCGGGCGAAAGTTTAATTCCACCGCTGTTTACTACGTTATCTACTCTGCCGATCCAGCGAAATTGGTTTTCTGGGGTGATTTCGACCAAGTCATTGGTGATAATTTTTTGCTGAGAAATTCTCGGAGCATCAATAACCAGACATCCTCTTGAATCAAGTTCTATATTAATGTCAGGTAATAATCGAAAGTATGGGGCTCCGACTTGTCGTGCTGCAATATGAGTAAGCGTTTCAGTAGAAGCATAGGTTTCATACGATTGTGTATCAAGTTTCAGTAATTCTTCTTGCAAATGATTACTTAGTTTTGAGCCTCCGATAATGAGTTTTTTGATAAGATGTAATTGATTGATTGAGTTTTCGACTTGCATCGGAGACATGGCTGCAAAATCATATTTTTTGTTCTTCTTCTTTATTGGGAAAGTAGTAGGTTCTATAAAATCTAAATCTAAACCTAAAACAAGTGCTCTAACGAACATCATTTTACCGGCAATAAAATTTACCGGCAAACAGCATAATGCTTTGTTTTTTGGGTCGAGATTAAAAAAGCTTCCTGTTGCCAGAGCTGAGTTGACCATAGCCTGTTTAGATACGGTTATATGTTTGGGAGCACCTGTTGTTCCTGAGGTTTGTAAGGTGATTTCGGGGTTGTTATCAAACCAATCTAAAATAAATTGACCAAGAGGTCTCTGAAAGTCTTTTCCGTCTTTTATATAATTGCAGCCAATTTGCAACATCTCTTCTACCGTATAATAATTTTCGTTAAGACGAAAATCTCTGTGAATTTCTTTATATGTATGCATGGTTACAGGATTTAAAAATTATTTTGCTTGCAATTTCTTCCAATTCCATCTGTATTTCTTACTGAAAAGAAGCAAAAACAAAGGATAGGTAATCGCCATAGTCAGTAAGGTTTCGTTAAACATTGCTGTTTTGTCAATCTCGCCTGTATATTTAAACATGGCATCGGTTTGTAAGGCCGAAAAATCTGCTGTTATGAGTGTGGCAGCAACAAAGTTATTGGCAAAATGAAACCCAAGAGCCAGTTCAAGCCCGTCATCAAGCAGGGTCATTAACCCCATAAAAAAACCGGTTCCGATATAAAAAACCATCATTTTGAATCCGATTTCAGAAACTTCAGGATTAGCACTATGCACAAGACCAAAAAGTACAGAAGTTATGATAAGAGGAATCCAGATGCTTTTGGTCGCTACTCCGATTTGCTGCATCAGGTAGCCCCTGAAAAAATATTCTTCAAACCCGATTTGAATCGGAAATAAAATCAAGCTTATAATGATTAGGGGAATAAAATTTGAGGCATCAAAATTCCACCGAATGTTCGAACTGTCAATATTATACGAAAGAGCAAAAAAACCAACCTGAACAAGTAGCACTAAAAAGAAGGCAAAGAAAATGCGTTTGAAATCCACTTTAGCTCGGGCAGTGGTGAGGCTTACTAAACTTCGCTGGTGCAAAAAGTAAAATAACACAAGTAATAACATCAACAAAAAGCCAAACTGACTTAGCATTACTATCAAATTAATGTTTTTGTTTTCAAACACTTGGCTAGATTCTATCATCTCTTGATACTGTTCAGGAGAGAGTGCCAAAAATACTAAAAAGCTTAATGCAAAAACACCTAAGATGGGTCCGGCTACAATCAGTGTGCGCCACCAATCATTTTTTCCTTTTAGGGCTTGTAAAATGTAATTCATTGCAGAGTAATTATTCCCTGCAATTTAAGTATTTTTTTGTCAAACAAGAAATCGAATGAAATATTAAGAGAGAATTTCACTTTAAAAAGTTGGGGACAAAAAATAACTTATCGGTTTTCTAAAAAAAGCATCAATAAAAATCTACATTTATTCCTACCTTAATGCTTCTGTATTGCGAAATAGCATCAAAACTACTCAGGTTTTTTGATACGATTCCTTTAATGGTTTTTAGGTTTTTATTTGCTGGTGTTTTTATAAGGATTGTTCGAATATACTCACTTCGAATACGATTTATGGCTGGTTCTTCCGGACCTAAAATAGGAATGTCAAGTGTGTTTCTCAGGCTTTGATAGAGCCATATAGAGCCATCACGTAACTTTTCGAAATCACGGTGCTTTAGAGTAAGTTTGATAAGCCTAAAAAATGGAGGATACTCAAAGGTTTGGCGTTGGGTAAGCTCCTCTTTATACATGGCAATAAAATTATTTTCTACCACTTTAGTAATAATGGAATGCTGAGGGCTATAGGTTTGTATGATTACCTTTCCTTTTTTCTCACTTCGCCCGGCTCTGCCCGATACTTGTGTCATGAGTTGAAAGCTACGCTCATAAGCTCTAAAATCCGGATGATAAAGCATGGCATCGGCATTGAGAATTCCTACCAAGCCTACGTTGTTAAAATCCAAACCTTTGGCAAGCATTTGCGTACCCACCAAAATATCAGATTGGCGGGTTTTAAAGCTATCAATAATTTTTTCGTAGCCAAATTTTCCGCTTGTGGTATCTCGATCCATTCGGATGGTTTTTTTATCCGAAAAAAGCCCTTGTAATTCGAGTTGTATTTGTTCTGTCCCAAAGCCTTTGGTGGTTAGTGCTACACTCTGGCAAGCATGGCAATGCGTAGGCTTGGCAATAGCATACCCACAATAATGGCAGCGAATTTGGTTTTTGAGTTTGTGATACGTAAGGCTCACATCACAATTGGAGCATTGTGGTATGTGTCCACAAGTGATACATTCAACAATAGGAGCAAAACCTCTACGATTCTGAAAGAGGATTACTTGTTCTCCGTTGCTTAAGACCTTGCCTATTTCTTCTAATAACGTATCGCTAAAATGACCTGTCATTTTCTTACGAAAATGTTTGTCTTTGAGATCTACTACCTCGATTTCTGGAAGTTGCATTTTTCCGAATCGCTCGGTAAGCTCTACCCGGCCATATTTGTCATTTTGGGTGTTGTAATAGGTTTCTACACTGGGCGTGGCACTACCTAATAGGATTTTAGCTTTATGCATTTCGCCCAAAACAATGGCTGCATCTCTGGCATGATATCTGGGAGCAGGGTCAAACTGTTTAAAAGTTTGTTCGTGCTCTTCGTCGACAATAATCAGCCCTAAATCAGAATAAGGCAAAAAAAGAGCCGAGCGAGCACCGATTACTATTTTGGCTTTTTCTGATAAGGCTAACACTTGATGCCAAACCTCGATTCGTTCGTTCTGGTTATATTTCGAATGGTAAACCGCTACTTGGTTTCCGAAATGTTCACGAAGTCTGAAAACTAATTGGGTGGTAAGTGCAATTTCGGGCAACAAATACAAGATTTGTTTGTCTTGAGCTAAAAACTCTTTGATTAAATTAATGTACACTTCGGTTTTTCCCGATGAGGTAACTCCGAAAAGCAGGGTGGTGTTTTTTTGCGTAAAGCTTTGCTTGATTGCGTCTAAAGCTTCGGTTTGCGCTGGGCTTAGAATGATTTCTTTTTGCAGTTCTCCTTCTTCAAAATCAGTTCGGTCTGTTTGCAAAAAATATTCTTCGAATATTTCTTTGCCAATCAAACTCTTGATAACGGCTATGGAAGCTGAAGCACTATCCGTTAGTTCTTTTACCGAGATTGGTTTTTTGGTAGTGGCTTTGAGCTGAAAGTAAGTCAGAATAGTTTTCCGCTGTTTGTGTGCGTTTTTCAGATTCTGAATGAGTTCTTCTAAAGCGTTTTTATTATCATATTTTTCGTGCAAACGAACAAAACGAATGAGTTTGGGTGTATAGCTTTCTTTGACCTCTTCTTGTAGCAAAATTATTCCTTTTGCCAATAGTTTCTGGAGAATAGGCAATACAGTTTTTTTATTTAGAATAGCAACTATCTCTTGAATTTTAAGCGAATCTTGTCTTTCTAAGGCTTCATAAATTAAATACTCCTCATCAGATAATTCGCTTTTAAGTACTTGGGTGTTTTTATTTTTGAGAATAATCGTTTCGCTTTCTAAAAGTAGCGAAGAAGGCACAGCACTTCTGTAAACCTCCCCGATGGAGCACATATAATAATCTGCAATCCAAAGCCAATGCTTGATTTGAAAAAGGTTTACGATAGGTTTTTCGTCTAAAATTTCGTGAATTTCTTTAGCCTGATAAAGCAAGGGTTTTTGCTTATGTACCTCCAAAATCAAACCGGTGTATATTTTTGTTTTTCCGAACGGGACCGCGACGCGCATCCCCGGTTGCAGGAAATGATATTCGGTTTCTGTAACCTTATAAGTAAAGGTTTTATCAAGAGCCAATGGAAGAATTATTTCTGCAAAAAACATGGTTTGGTTCAAAAATCGAGAATAAAGGGTTGATGATTTTTATGGTTGCAAGTTACGTTATTCGTATCAAAACAAAAAGTGTAACTCCGAGAGTTTTAAACTCTCGGAGTACAAGAGGCAAAGCAAAGCCCCTAACTTTTCAACTTACACACTTGATGGTATAGCGTCATCCTAAACAACTTTTTTATGCTAATTTAGCATAGTGTTGCAATTAATAGTTATAATCTTACGCTTATAATTATCCGAGCCACCTCTCTCTATCTAAACTTCGATATTGAATAGCTTCAGAAATATGATAGGAGGCGATCTGTTCTACACCTTCTAAATCTGCTATAGTGCGAGCTACTTTCAAAATTCTATCATACGCACGTGCTGAAAGTCCTAACCGCTCCATGGCTTGTTTAAGAAGATCTTTTGATGCCTGATCAATCACACAAAACTCTCTGATTTGCTTGGTACTCATTTGAGCATTATAGTGAAGGCTCTCGATATTCTCAAAACGTTGTGTCTGAGTATCCCTTGCTTTGATTACTCTTTTTCTGATTTCAGAACTGGATTCCGGTTGTTCGGTTTCGGATAGCTTTTCAAATGGCACCGGAGTAACCTCAATATGAATATCTATTCTGTCTAATAAGGGACCTGATATTTTCCCCATATAGCGTTGCATCTCCAGAGCCGAAGTAGAATGTATGCCGTCATTAAAATATCCTCCCGGACTCGGATTCATACTGGCAACCAGCATAAACGAAGAGGGATAAGTGATAGTGAATTTAGCTCTTGAAATAGTAACTTCTCGATCTTCGATAGGTTGACGCAACACTTCCAAAACCTTGCGCTCGAATTCCGGCAGCTCGTCTAAAAACAAAACTCCGTTGTGAGCCAGCGAAATCTCCCCAGGTTGCGGATAGCTCCCACCACCCACCAATGAGACAGCTGAAGCCGAGTGATGCGGATTCCTAAACGGACGTTGACTCATTAGACCGGTTTCTTTGATTTTCCCGGCCACACTATGTATTTTTGTGGTCTCTAATGCTTCGTGCAATGTCATCGGAGGAAGAATGCCCGGAAGTCGTTTAGCAAGCATTGTTTTTCCGGCTCCTGGCGGACCTATCAAAATAATATTATGACCGCCTGCTGCTGCAATTTCCATACACCGTTTGATGCTCTCTTGCCCTTTTACATCAGAAAAGTCAAATTCTGGGATATCAGAAGTTTGCATAAATTCTTCTCTGGTATTAATAATAGTTGGCTCTAAAGTTGATCGGCCTTCAAAAAAATCAATTACCTCTTCGATGCTTTCTACTCCATAAACATCCAAATCACTGACAACTGCAGCTTCTTTTGCATTTTGTTTGGGCAAGAAAAAGCCTTTGAAGCCCTCCTGACGAGCTTTAATAGCAATAGGCAATACTCCTTTAATAGGCTGAAGCGATCCGTCAAGCGAAAGCTCACCCATAATAATATAGTTGCTCACCTCTTCATTTTTGATTTGAGAAGAAGCTGCCAAAATTCCGATGGCAAGCGTTAGGTCATAGGCTGACCCTTCTTTTCGCATATCAGCAGGTGCCATATTGATAGTGATTTTTTTACCAGGAAATTCATACCCGATATTCTTGAGTGAAGCCGCTATACGATGGTTACTTTCTTTGACGGCATTATCGGGCAAGCCTACCAAATGATAGCCAATTCCTTTATCGATATTTACCTCCACAGTAATTGTGGTTGCTTCAACCCCAAAAACTGCACTTCCATAAACTTTTACCAGCATAATATTATCTATTTGAAAAACTTAGTATTTCAAATATATATAATTTTTTGCTGTTTTGTTAAAAATCATTGTTTTAAGAATTAAACCATGACTTTATGGAAATAAAATAATCAAAAAGGCCACTGAAAATCAGTAGCCTTTATATTTATATATTGAAGTGGTTTAGACTTTTTTCTAAAACAGAAAATTATATCCCTAAATAATTCTGTGGCGTAATTTGTAATAATTCTGTTTTTATAGCATCTGAAACAGCCAGATCTTTGATAAAGTTATGAATGGCGTTTTTGTCAATTATCGTATTGGTGCGGGTAAGTTCTTTGAGTGCTTCATAGGGGTTGGGATAGTTTTCGCGACGCAAAATCGTTTGAATGGCTTCAGCTACTACTGCCCAATTTTTTTCTAAATCTTCGTTGAATTTCTCTTCGTTTAACAGTAACTTATTTAGCCCTTTAAGTGTAGCTTCAAAACTAATAATTGTATGACCAATGGGTACTCCTACATTTCTGAGAACCGTGCTGTCAGTAAGATCTCTTTGCAATCTAGAAAGAGGAAGCTTGGCCGAAAGGTGCTCAAAAATCGCATTGGCAATACCTAAATTACCTTCAGAATTTTCAAAATCAATTGGGTTTACTTTATGTGGCATGGCAGAACTCCCTATTTCGCCAGCCTTTATTTTTTGTTTGAAATAATCCATCGAAACATACGTCCAGATGTCTCTATTGAGATCAATAATGATGGTATTGATTCTTTTGAGGGCATCAAAAAAAGCAGCAAAATGGTCGTAATGCTCAATTTGAGTAGTCGGGAACGAATGATGAAGACCCAAAATTTCTTCTACGAATTTCTGACCAAAATCCCGCCAATCTACTTGAGGATAAGCTACTTTATGAGCATTGAAGTTCCCTGTTGCGCCTCCGAATTTTGCGGCAAACGGAATATTAAACAACAATCGTAATTGCTCTTCTAATCGCTCGACAAAAACTCCTATTTCTTTTCCTAAACGAGTGGGAGAAGCCGGTTGCCCATGGGTGCGCGCCAGCATCGGAACATATTGCCAATCAACACTTAGTTGCTTAAGTTTAGAAATCAACGCAATTAGTGATTTCAGATAAACCGATTCAAAAGCTTCTTTAGTAGAAAGCGGAATAGCCGTATTATTAATGTCTTGTGAGGTTAACCCGAAATGGATAAATTCTTTGTATTGCGAAAGTCCAAGCCTATCGAAAGCACTTTTGATAAAATACTCTACAGCTTTTACGTCGTGATTGGTTGTTTTTTCTATTTCTTTGATTTGGAGCGCATCTTCATTCGAAAAGTTTCGGTAAATATCTCTGAGTTCTTCAAAAAGATTGTGATTTACTTCTTTGAGTTGATTGAGTGGAAGCTCGCACAAAGCAATAAAATATTCCACTTCTACCAAAACTCGGTATTTAATTAAAGCTGCTTCTGAAAAATAAGGAGCTAAAGAGGCTGTTTTGTTTCTGTACCTTCCGTCTATCGGAGAAATTGCTGTAAGTTGTGTAAGTTGTTGCATTGTAGTTTTTTGTGAAAAGACAAAGATAATCCTTAGCAGCGATATAATAAAAAAAGTTTCTACAAATTAGTAATTGCAGACACGATAATTTCATCACTTAGTCTTAACGTCTTATTAACAGCAGATATTTTTCTATTAGTTGTATATTTATGGGTTCAACAAACTTAATAAAATTACATACAAATATGAAACAGTTTTCTATTATAGCAGCTGTATTTCTGACTGCTTTTTTTGGTTATTCTCAAGTACAGACACCTGCGGCAAGCCCGCCGGCGAAAATACAGCAAACCGTAGGACTGACCGAAGTTATACTTGAATATAATCGACCAAGTGCCAAAGGCAGAAATATTTTCGGAAATCTTGTTCCTTTCGGGAAAATATGGCGTACAGGAGCCAATGCCAATACCGTTATCTCATTTGGAGATAATGTTATTATACAAGGCCAAACACTTCCTAAAGGAGAATATGCTTTGTATGTAAATCCAAAACCGGATTCTTGGGAAGTTTATTTTTATACTGACACCTATAATTGGGGACTTCCTGAAAAATGGAATGAAGAAAAGGTAGCCCTCAAAGCAAACGTAAAACCTACAACGCTTTCTAACTATATAGAAACCTTTACGATCGGAATCAACGGATTAGACAATGATTTCGGACACCTTGATATCTCTTGGGAAAGAACCTTAGTTTCACTAAAATTTGAAGTGCCTACTTCTAAAATTGCCAATGCAAGTATCGAAAAAACACTTGCCGGTCCTGATGCAGAAGCCTTTTATAATGCTGCCAATTATTATTACCAATCTGGCGGAGAGATTAGTAAAGCTTTAGGCTGGATTAACACGGCCGTAGAAATGAGAGGCAGAGAAGTTCCTTTTTGGTATTTACGCCTTAAATCACTTATTCAAGCCAAAGGAGGCGACACCAGAGGAGCCATCGAAACGGCTCAACGCTCCCTTGAAGCTGCCGAAAAAGCGGGAAATACAGATTACGTAAAGCTAAACAAAGACTCTATTGCAGAATGGAGTAGATAACCTTCTTTTTAAATACAGCGAATAAACCCGATAGTAAATTCATTTTTAATGTCGGGTTTATTATTTGTAAAGAAAACTCTATCTTTGTTCTCCCAAACAGAATAAAACCAACCTTGAAATGGAATATTTAGATTTTGAATTACCTATAAAGGAGCTTGAGGACCAGCTCGATAAATGCCAGATCATTGGGCAAGAGTCTGATGTAGATGTATCAAATACATGTAAACAAATCGAAAACAAACTCGAAGAGACCAAAAAAAAGATATATAAAAACCTTACTGCCTGGCAGAGAGTTCAACTTTCACGTCATCCGAACAGGCCCTATACCTTAGAGTATATTAAGCATTTGTGCGGAGATACATTTTTAGAATTATTCGGTGACCGAACTTTTAAAGATGATAAAGCAATGGTCGGAGGTCTAGGCAAAATTGCCGGGCAATCGTATATGATTATCGGGCAACAAAAAGGAATCAACACAAAAATGCGCCAGTACCGTAATTTCGGAATGGCTAACCCTGAAGGCTATCGCAAAGCACTCCGCCTCATGAAAATGGCAGAAAAATTCGGAATTCCGGTGCTTACTCTTGTTGATACCCCGGGAGCTTATCCGGGATTAGAAGCCGAAGAACGAGGACAAGGAGAGGCGATTGCTCGAAACATCTTGGAAATGAGTCGTCTTAAAGTACCTATTATTACTATTATTATCGGTGAAGGAGCATCGGGAGGAGCATTAGGGATTGGAGTAGGAAATAGAGTCTTTATGCTTGAAAACACATGGTATTCTGTTATTTCTCCTGAATCGTGCTCTTCTATTTTGTGGAGAAGTTGGGAGCATAAAGAAGAAGCCGCAGAAGCACTTAAATTGACTTCTTTTGATATGAAGAAAAACGGGCTGATTGATGATATCATTCCCGAGCCACTTGGAGGAGCGCATTATGACAAGGAAACCACCTTTAAAACCGTTGAAAAATATATTACCAAAACTTTTAACGAGCTTAAAGATTTATCAACAGATAAACTGATCGAAGAAAGAATGAATAAGTATCTTGAAATGGGAGAGTTCAAAGGATAAGCTTTCATTATCAATGAATTTAAAAATCCGAGGCTTTGTTGTTTCGGATTTTTTTATCTTATCAACAGAAAAACCAAGTTATTAAAAACATATCAACAGGGTTTATTTAATAACTCAACAAAATTCACTCCCTTATTTTAATTACTTTCGCAACTATGGAGAACCTGAAAAATATTAAACCAAACCGAACAGATAAATCAAAAGTAATTAGTCTTGAAAAAGGAAAATTACAACCCCAAGCCACTGACCTTGAGGAAGCTGTGCTGGGAGCAATGATGATTGACAAAAAAGGAATCGACGACGTGATCGACCTTTTGTCAATCGATACTTTTTATAACCAAGCCCACCAATATATTTTTGAAGCCATCGAACAGCTATTTAAAGATGGACAACCGATCGACTTATTAACAGTTTCTGCCCGACTCAAACAGAGCGGAAAGTTAGACCTTGCCGGGGGCGACTTTTATTTGATTGGGCTTACTCAAAAAATATCATCTTCGGCTCATATCGAGTTTCACGCTCGTATTATCCTTCAAAAATTTATTCAGCGTAGCCTGATCAGGATTTCGTCGGAAATCATTGAAGATTGCTTTGACGAAACCACCGATGTTTTTGATTTATTGGATAAATCGGAAGCAAAATTCTATGAAGTAACTCAAGGAAATATCAAGAAAAGTTCTGAAACTGCTCAAAGCTTAGTTATCCAAGCCAAAAAACGAATTGAAGAAATTGCCAACAAAGAAGGAATGAGCGGAATCGCCACCGGATTTGCTAAGTTGGACGAACTTACCTCAGGTTGGCAACCCAGCGATTTGGTCATTATTGCAGCAAGGCCGGGAATGGGAAAAACAGCATTTGTTTTGTCGATGGCTCGAAATGTAGCCATTGATTTTCAACAACCTGTTGCTCTTTTTTCGTTAGAGATGTCTTCTGTTCAGCTCATCACCAGGCTTATTTCGTCTGAAACCGGACTTACTTCCGAAAAATTACGTACAGGAAAACTCGAAAAACACGAGTGGGAACAACTTAATACCAAAGTTAAAGATTTAGAAAAAGCTCCGTTGTTTATTGATGATACACCTTCGCTCTCTATTTTTGATTTAAGAGCAAAAGCAAGACGTTTGGCATCTCAACACGGAATCAAGTTAATCATTGTCGATTACCTTCAACTCATGACAGCCGGAAATAGCGGAAAAGGAGGAAATCGAGAACAAGAAATTTCTACGATTTCTCGAAATTTAAAAGCATTGGCAAAAGAGCTGGAAATCCCGGTAATTGCACTTTCTCAACTTTCTCGTGCTGTAGAAACCCGTACGGGTTCTAAACGACCGTTACTATCAGATTTAAGGGAATCAGGAGCTATTGAGCAGGATGCCGATATCGTTTCGTTTATCTATCGCCCGGAATATTATAAGATTGACGAATGGGATGACGAAAACCAATCACCAACCAAAGATCAAGCAGAGTTTATTGTAGCCAAACACAGAAACGGAGGTTTAGACAATATCCGATTGAAATTTGAAGGTAAATTTGGTAAATTCGGAAACCTTGACGAATTCGGATTTGACTATGGTGCTTTACCTTCAAAAATGAACGTTGACGATATTACTTCGCATCTACCGTCTGCCAATGAAGCTTTCGGCGGCAGTGCTCCTTCTTCGTTTAATGAGGATGAGCATAATGATGTGCCTTTTTAAATTTAAACTATACAACACAAAAAATGGAATTAAAACTCAACCGACCTATCTGCTTTTTTGATTTAGAAACTACCGGAATCGATGTGGTCAAAGATCGAATAGTAGAAATCGCTATATTAAAAATTTATCCTAACGGAAATAAAGAAAGTAAAACCTGGCTGGTGAACCCTACCGTTCCGATTCCGCCACAATCAAGCGCAATTCACGGAATTACAGACGAAAAAGTAGCTAACGAACCCACTTTTAAAGAACTCGCACAGCAAATTCATAACATGATTAAAGATTCAGATTTGGCCGGATATAATTCCGACCGATTTGATATTCCGCTTTTGGTTGAAGAGTTTCTTCGGGCAGATATTGACTTTGACATGAAAAACCGTGTGGCGGTAGATGTTCAGACCATTTTTCATAAAAAAGAAGAACGAACCCTCTCTGCAGCCTATCGTTTTTATTGCAACGAAACCCTCGAAAATGCTCATAGTGCAGCTGCCGATACTAATGCGACTTATGAAATTCTAAAAGCTCAACTCGATAGGTATGACGATTTAGAAAATGATATGAAAACCTTATCGGAGTTTACGACCCGAAAAAAATCAGTTGATTTTGCAGGGTTTATTGCGCTAAATGATAAAGACGAAGAAATTTTTTCTTTCGGAAAACATAAAGGAGCCAAAGTAGAGGATATTTTAGAACAAGAACCCGGTTATTTTGGATGGATTCTAAATGCTGATTTCCCGCTTTATACCAAAAAAGTATTAACCGGAATTAAGTTAAGGAAATTGAATACGAAAATTTAATTTGACTATTTTGTATTGATGAATCACCTTTCGGACTTTATTAACTTTAGATATTAAAACTGAAAAATGAAAATAATCTGCATCGGACGCAATTATGCCAATCATATTTCTGAACTCGGAAACGAAAAACCCGAAGAACCAGTTATCTTCCTAAAACCGGATACAGCATTGCTCAAAGAAGGTGATTTCTATTTACCGGACTTTTCGGATGATGTACATCACGAAATTGAAGTTGTCGTGAAAATCAATAAAGTCGGAAAGTATATCGACCCGAAATTTGCTCCTAAATATTACAACGAAATCTCTGTAGGGATTGACTTTACGGCTCGAGATGTCCAACAAAAACTCAAAGAAAAAGGATTGCCCTGGGAAAAAGCCAAAGCTTTTGACAATTCTGCTTTAGTAGGTAGTTTTATACCGGTAGCAGATTTAGATGTTGGAAATTTGGAATTGGAATTACTCAAAAACGGAACTTTGCAACAAAAAGGAAATACAAACCAGATGTTATGGAAAATCAACGAACTTATTGCTTATGTTTCGCAGTATTTTACTCTAAAAACAGGCGATTTGATTTTCACGGGAACCCCAAGTGGCGTGTCAAAGGTTGAAGTAAACGATGTGTTAGAAGGATTTCTGCAAAGCAAACCACTCTTTAAGATAACCGTAAAATAGATGGCTATATATTACGACATCATAAAAGTAAAAGCACTTCGGAAACAAAAACCCGAACACATCACAACGCTTCTGAATAGTCTTTCTGTTTATATTCGAAACATAAAAGTTTTAGTAAAAGACAAAGACCATAAAGCAGCCGAGGCAGTTATTGATAATATCATTCTTATAACCGATAGGCTCGGAATTGATTTTGCTCACGACGAAGCACTGCAAGTAAAAAAGTGGAGCGAGCTAAAAGGAAAGAAAAAAGAAATTGACATCACACTCAAAGCGATGGTTTCACACACCAAAAATGCGATTAGAGAAATCAGAAAAGATTTTTTAAGCTAATTTTTGATTGGGTTTTTAACCATTAAGAACAGTAGCCAGGTTTGAAATACAAATAAAATTGCTAATAAATTAAGTTTCAAATACTTTATGTTAAATACAAAAAGTTTTTATTTTATCGATTTTTGTCTTAATCTAATGTTTTCTTCTTCCAGCTTTTCAATATACTTATGTATCGTGTCAAGAACGTAGTTAGGGACTTTGACAAAATGATTATCATTTTCTGAATGAACAATATTTGTATTTTCATTATGGATAATATAAATCCCGTCTTGTGGCTCATATATTTCTTTAATGGTCTAGCCCCCTATTAATCGGACTATTTACTTTCTTATTTGCTAATCTACA
>CAYPCZ010000065.1:0-13841 GCA_964409345.1 uncultured Flavobacterium sp.
ATTATTATATTTATTTAACTATAATCATGTCCGACTTTTTAGGGGGCTAAAACAGGGGGTATAGGTGAATAGTTTGTTAATCAATAAATTTAACCCTCAAAAATGATGCTTTCAGTGAAGTATTATTTTTGAGGGTTATTTTGTGGATGGTATTATTAATTAAATTGTTTTCACTATCAATCAGACAAGTTTTTTAAAATTTATACCTTTGTAAAAACATATAATATATGCTTGTAAAAATAGATAATTCCTGGAAACCCGTTTTAGAAAAAGAGTTTAATTCGCCCTATTTTTTGTCTTTGACAGCTTTTGTAAAACAGGAATACCAAACCAAAACCTGTTATCCGAAAGGAAGTCAAATATTTTCTGCTTTCGATTACTGCAAATTTAATGAGGTAAAAGTGGTCATCATCGGGCAAGATCCTTATCACGGGGCAGGGCAAGCCAACGGACTTTGTTTTTCGGTGAATGACGGAATTACCTTTCCGCCTTCACTTCTTAACATATTTAAAGAAATAGAGGCTGATTTAGGTAAACCTTTTCCGAAAACAGGAAATCTGGAACGATGGGCAAAGCAAGGCGTGTTATTGCTCAACGCAACCCTTACCGTAGAACAGTCAAAACCCGGAAGCCATCAGAACAGAGGTTGGGAAATCTTTACTGACGCAGTCATCAAAGCAGTTTCAGAACACAAAGAAAATGTGATTTTCCTGCTTTGGGGAGGGTTTGCCAAAAGTAAAGCCAACCTGATTGATAAGAACAAGCATCATATCCTGACTTCCGGACATCCTTCGCCGATGAGTGCCAATCGTGGTTATTGGTTTGGAAACAAACACTTTAGTAAAACCAATGGATTTTTGCAATCAAAAGGTTTGAATGAAATTATGTGGTAGGCAGCTGGTTTTTATAAAAATACTATCTTTACGCTTTAAACAACTATTTACTATGAAAAAGGTTTTGTTTCTATTATTTGCCTGTATGTTTATTTCTTGCCAACAAAAGCAGGCAGCTGAAGTTACTCAAGAGCCAATCATTGAGGTCTTAACAGAAGATGTATTCGCTGAGCATATTAAAGACGAGAATGTGCAACTTATTGATGTACGAACCAAAAAAGAATTTGAAGAAGGACATATCAAAGGAGCCAATCATCATCATGTTTATGATAAAGATTTTAAAGAACGACTGGGCTATTTAGACAAAGAAAAACCTGTTTATCTTTATTGTAAAAGCGGAGGGCGAAGCGAAGAAGCGGCTTTGGAACTCAAAGAAATGGGTTTTAAAAAAATATATGACCTGAAAAGAGGAATTTCTGCGTGGAAAGGAGAAATTGAAAAGTAGTATTTAATAAACCACAATAGTTATGTATAGATTTATAATTCTATTTTTTATTTTCACCCATTCGGTTGTTTCTCAGGATTTATTTAAGGCAGGGGAAATCAATGAGAAAAAATATTTCGAAGAAATTGATTTTGAATTAGTAGAAAATAAAATTATAGTCCCAGTAGTTATAGAAGGAAAAACGTACCGTTTTTTGTTAGATACGGGAGCACCAAATATAATTTCAGAAAAACTACACAAAAAATTAAATTCAGAAGTGCTACTCGAAACGCTTATCAGCGATGCTAATAATAATATTGACACAATGAAAGTTGTAAGTCTTCATAAACTAACTATTGGGAAACTAACTTTCGAAAACACAACTTCTTTGGTTTTTGATTTGGATAATCACCCCATTATGAGCTGTTTTGGTATTGACGGTTTTATCGGGAGTAACTTATTTAAGAATACAGCTATAAAAGTAAGTCTCAAAGATAAGAAGTTATCTATTACCGATAATACTAAAAACTTCAATCCTACTACCCGAGGTATTAAACTTACCTTAGTAGATGCTCAGGCAGCGCCTTATATAAAAATAACTTTAGAAAGAAATAATCATAAAGCAACCGAAGAGGTGTTAGTCGATACCGGGATGGATGGTTTTTACGAAATGTCTAATAGAGCTTTTGATGTATTCACAACCAAAGATATTTTGAAACAAATAACACCAAGCTTAGGAACAGGTTCGATAGGGGCGTTTGGAAGTGCAGAATTAGAAACCCAACATCAGTTTACCATTTCCCAGCTTAGTTTTGATAAGGTTAATTTCCAGAAATTAACAAGTAACACAACAAACGACAATAACTCAAGATTTGGGTTAGACTTACTGAATTACGGAGACATTATTCTTGATTTCAAAAAAAAGAAGTTTTATTTCGAAAACACATCAACCATTGTGTTTGACACTGCCGAAAAATGTAGTTTTACACTTTCGGCAGATTTGCGATTAATTGTTGATTTTGTGTGGGACGAAGAGCTGAAACAACACATACAACACGGAGACGAAATTATCCAAATTGATAAACTAAACATAAGAGATATAGGCGTATGTGAGCTGTTAGCGGCAAGAGACTATGCCAAAGGCAAAGATTCCTATGAGATAGAAGTTATTAATCAAGAAGGAGAAATAAAAACGGTGGTAATAACGAAGTAATCACTTCCTAAAAAATAAAAAAGTCGGTCTGAAATAAATTTATTTCAGACCGACTTTTTTATTTTTATAACTTTTCGATAGCAGTTTGAAGTCTTCTGATGGTTTCTTCTTGTCCGATAGTTTCAATGATCTGGAAAATATCAGGACCTTTCATAGCTCCGACCAAACTGATTCTCAAAGGTTGCATTACTTTTCCCATCGGAATTTCATTATTGGTAATCCAGTTTTTAATTCCTCTTTCCAAAGCTTCTGCTTCAAACTTTGGAGAACTGTTTAAAATCGAAATCAATTGCTGCATATACGTCGGCGTTTCTTGCTTCCAGCTCTTTTTAGCTTTTTCGTCATATTCTGACGGAGCTGTAAAAAAGAAGTCCGAAAGGTCCCAAAAATCCGTAACGAAATTGGCTCTTTCTTTGATGAGTGAAATCACTTTTTTTGTATAATCCAAATCGGTTTTGATTCCTTTTTCTTCCAGAATGGGCAAATATATCTTAGCCAATAATTCATCCGATTGTTTTATCAAATACTGATGATTGAACCATTTGTTTTTTTCCGGATCAAATTTGGCTCCCGATTTGTTCACTCGGTCTAAATCAAAACTTTCAACTAATTCATTCAAAGAATAAATTTCTTTATCGGTTCCGTCGTTCCATCCTAAAAGTGCTAAAAAGTTAATTACCGCCTCTGGGAAGAATCCTTTTTCTCGATAACCTGACGAAACTTCTCCCGATTTCGGATCTTTCCATTCTAAAGGAAAAACCGGAAAACCGAGTTTATCTCCATCTCTTTTTGATAATTTTCCGTTGCCAACAGGTTTTAAGATTAAAGGCAAATGAGCAAATTCTGGTGCTTTCCATTCAAAAGCACGATACAACATATAGTGCAACGGAAGTGAAGGCAACCATTCTTCCCCTCTGATTACGTGCGAGGTTTGTTGCAAATGGTCGTCTACGATATTTGCCAAATGATAGGTTGGCATTCCGTCTGATTTGAAAAGTACTTTATCATCCAGTAATGAAGTTTCAAACTTAACTTCGCCTCTAATCAAATCGTTTAAAACCAATGTTTCGTTAGTCGGAGTTTTAAAACGAATTACATAAGGTTCTCCGTTTTCAATTCGTTTTTGAACTTCCTGGTGAGATAATGTCAACGAAGTTTCGAGTTCTTCTCTAATAGTGTGGTTATAAACAAAAGTATTTCCGTCTGCCTCTGTGCTTTTGCGAAGTTCATCTAGTTTTTCAGCCGAATCAAAAGCATAATAGGCACTTCCACTTTCGATAAGCTGTTGGGCGTATTGTTTGTACAACGGTTTGCGGTCGCTTTGTCTGTATGGAGCAAATTTTTCGTTTTTGCCAATAGTTTCATCCGGCGGAATACCTAACCATTCTAATGCTTCCAAAATATAAGCTTCTGCTCCTTCGACAAAACGGGTTTGATCTGTGTCTTCTATACGTAAATAGAAAGTTCCGTTGTGCTTTTTGGCAAACAAATAATTAAACAAAGCCGTTCTGACTCCTCCAATATGCAAAGGTCCTGTCGGACTTGGTGCAAACCGCACGCGTACTTGTGACATGATTTATTTTTTTGCAAAGATAGTATTTCTATCAGATTAGACCCAAGACTAATCGAAAACTCGTTTCAGTCGATTATTCGTTTCTTCGAATAAAATCAAAATCTAATTGTTTTTTCACTAAATCAGCATTTTTGACTTTGACCCAAACTTCGTCACCGAGCTGAAGTTTGTTTTGGGTTACTTCGCCAACCAGAGCATATTGTTTTTCGTCAAAAGTATAATAATCGTCTTTTATTTCTCTGATTCTTACCATTCCTTCGCATTTGTTTGAGATAATCTCAACATAAATTCCCCATTCGGTAACGCCAGAGATAACACCTAAGAACTCTTCGTCTTGGTGATCTTGCATATACTTCACTTGCATATATTTGATGCTATCTCGTTCGGCATTGGTCGCTAACATTTCCATAGATGAACAATGGCCGCACTTTTCTTCGTAAAGCTCTTGGCTTACAGATTTTCCTCCGTCAAGATAATGTTGCAAAAGTCTGTGTGCCATCACGTCAGGATAACGCCTGATGGGTGAAGTGAAATGTGAATAATAGTCGAAAGCCAGACCATAATGCCCAATGTTTTCTGTCGAATACTGGGCTTTGCTCATGCTTCGAATTGTGAGCGTATCAATCAAGTTTTGCTCTTTTTTGCCCTGCACTTCGCCAAGGAGACTATTTAACGAGCTACTGATGGATTTTTTGTTTTTGAGGTTAATGGAATAACCGAATTTAGAGATAACTCCCTGAAGGTTAATTAGCTTTTCTTCATCAGGCTCGTCATGTATGCGGTAAACGAATGTCTTTTTTTGTTTGCCAATAAACTCTGAAACTTTTCGGTTGGCCAATAGCATAAACTCTTCGATAAGATGATTGGAGTCTTTGGCTTCTTTAAAATAAACCCCGGTAGGCTCGGCGTTTTCGTTAAGATGAAACTTCACCTCTACCTTATCAAACGAAATAGCTCCGTGCTGCATGCGTTTGCTCCGTAATTTTTTTGCCAAAGCATTCATAGTGAGCGTTGCCTCTACGATATTTGATTCTGCTTGATATTCTTCTCCGCCAAGTGAAACCTCTTCGGGGATTATTCCTTTTTGGGTTTCTATAATATGCTGTGCTTCTTCATACGAAAAGCGTTTGTCAGAATTGATTACCGTACGTCCGAACCATTGGTTGATAATTTCTGCTTTTTCGTTCAAATCAAAAACGGCCGAAAAAGTATATTTTTCTTCGTTTGGTCGGAGCGAACATGCAAAGTTAGAAAGCACTTCCGGAAGCATAGGCACTACACGATCTACTAAATATACCGAAGTAGCACGCTGATAGGCTTCTTCGTCTAGCACGGTGCCTTCTTGCAGGTAGTGCGAAACATCGGCAATATGCACTCCGATCTGATAATTCCCGTTTTCTAGTTTTTCAAACGAAAGCGCATCGTCAAAATCTTTAGCGTCTTTTGGGTCAATAGTAAAGGTCAATACCTCTCGCATATCTCTACGCTTGGCAATTTCTTCTTGTGTTATCGATGTATCTAATGTTTTGGCAAAAACTTCTACTTCGATTGGGAAGTCTGAAGGCAACCCATATTCGGCCAATATAGCATGTATTTCGGTGTTATGCTCGCCTGGTTTACCCAATACTTTTACTACTTTCCCGAAAGGAGAATCTGCTTTTTTAGGCCAATCTTCTATTTTTACTAGCACCACATCACCGTTTTCTGCCTCTCCTATTCTATCTTTAGGGATAAAAATATCGGTGTACATCTTTGGGTTAGCCGTTCGCACAAAACCAAAATTCTTTTGAATATCAATCACCCCGACAAACTCTACCTTGTGACGCTCAATGACTTCGACTACTTCGGCTTCAGGGCGTTTGCCTTTTCTGCGGTTATAGATATAAACTTTTACTTTATCTTTATCTAAAGCGTGATTCAGGTTATTAAACGGAACAAAAACATCGTCTTCTAATTCGTCAGATATAAAGTACCCTGTTTTTCTTGAAGTCATATCAAGAATTCCTTCGAGATAATCTTGTGATTCAACGATTTTATACTTCCCGACTTCAGGTTCTTCAAGATTTCCCTTGGCTTTAAGTAAATTTAAATCTTTGATAATTTGATTTCTGCTTTGGGTATCATCGCGCTCTAATTGAGCTGCAAGCTGCTTATAGTTGAAAGTTTTATTGGGTTCTTTTGAAAGGATTTTCAAAATTTTTGAGGCAAAACTACTGTCTTTTTTGCCTAATTTATAATTTTTCTTCTTCATAAATTCATTCTAATTTATTTGCATAGTTACAAAAACTAAGCCTATTTTTTATTAACTTCAAGTTATTTATTAAAGATAGCTATTTCTTATAACACATTGCAATCACTATGCTATGATAATCATTTAATCGTTCTTATTTCGAAAAGGAATTTATATAAAAGAAAAAAACCAGACTGTTTAGTCTGTAAAATACTTTTCTTCTTTAGGTGATTTAGGCACAATAACAATTCCCTTTTGTAATAAAAGATTATTCGGATACGAAATTTCTTCGCCGTCAGCCGTCTTCAGAAGTGTATAGAAAGATTTGATATCTTCTATTTCAGCTTCAATCGGAAAATCCTTGTCCATAATCCTGATAGTATCTCCAATCTTGAACGGAAAAGAAAAAAACAAGATAATTCCGGCCGTTATATTGCTCAAAATAGACCATATTGCAAAAAAAGCAACCCCAACAATCGTAAGTACAGACGAGATGACCAAGAAAATCTGTTCGCTCTTTACGCCCCAGATAGCAATCAAAGAAATCGCCGCTAACACACTAGCTAATATGTTTATATATTTAGAAACCAAAACCGTTCTGGATTCAGAAAAACCTGATTTTTCGCTTATTTTTCTGATTAATGAAGTAAAAACAACCCTAAGAACAACCAGTATGACAAGGGTAATAACCGTGGCGATTATCTGCTGACTATAAACCTCAAAAAACGTAATATTTAATTGATAAAGCATAATAATTCATTATAAAATTTTTGTGTAGGAAGCCCTACTACATTGGTATAAGAACCTTCTATTTTTTCGATACTTACCAGACCAATCCATTCTTGAATCCCATACGCACCAGCTTTGTCATAAGGCTGATATTCTTTGAGATAAAACGCTATCATCTCATGGGTCAGCTCGGCAAAAGTAACAGCTGTAGTTACGCTAAAAACTCTGGTTTTTTCGACTGATTTCAAACAAACCGAAGTAATCACCTGATGTGTTTTGCCCGATAATTTCTTCAAAATCAAGAAGGCTTGTTCATAATTTTGGGGCTTGCCTACTACCTCTTGGTCTAACCACACAATGGTATCGCTGGTTATAAGAATTTCGTTGGCTTTGAGATCAAAAGCACTTGCTTTGAGCCGGGCTAAAAACTCCGTAACCTCATCGGCTTTTAAATGCTCCGGATAAACCTCATCTATTTCTTTGAGTCTGATTTCAAACTCCAGTCCTAAATCTTTAAAAAACTGTTGTCTTCTAGGCGAGCCAGAGGCCAATACAAGCTTGTGTTTCTTTAGTTGTTCTCTGAGCATTATATCGTAGCATTAGACATTTGTATCGTATAAACCAACACCCAGACAGAAAACATCGCAAATAAGAAAACCAGTTGCAAAATCTTATGAAGTTGCAAATAATCTTTTTGAACCGTGGCACTCCACAAGCGAATAAGCACATAAATCAACGGCGACAAAACCAAACCAAACACATAGAGCGTAGCTACATATAAATCTTGATTAAACATATAAGCCAAGCTATACCAGCCTACCAATATAATAATTATAATCAGCAAAGCAGAAAGTATAATCTTACCTGTTTTTTCGCCAAAAACAATCGGAATGGTTTTCCTGCCACTATCTAAGTCTTTGTTTTGATCTGCATAATCTTTGACAACCCCCGCTATCAAACTTAGCAAAAATGCCAATATTGCATAATCGATAAGAATACCAAAAAGTACTCCCATAAGCGGTTGATTTTCTGGAGTAATGATGGCTTGCAAATCATAAATTCCGATAATTAAAATACTGATTGCCCAAACCACAGCAGTAATTATGTTGCCAATAATCAGGCTTTTTTTCAAGCTCGAAGCGTATATATAAAGTGTTGCGGCAATAATGATAAATATACCCGAAAAACTTGGCTTATCAATGAAATTCGACAAATAGAAACCAATCCCTACCCCAATAACATTCAGTATAATATAATAATTATAAGCGACAGCTTCGGTAATATGCTTATCGATAATTACACCCTCCGGCTCATTGATTCGATCGATAGTTTTGTTAAAGACATCATTAATCAAGTAACCTCCCCCGGCAATGCAAACGGTTGCTAAAACCAAAAGCAGAAACTGCCAATCGGCCAAAGCCAGTTGAGTAATGTGAGTTTTCAAAAATCCAAAATGAAAAATAAGCTGCACTAATGCAATCAGAATTAAGCTTTTAAATCGTATGAGCTTTAAAAAATACATTGTATATAAGGTTTAAAAAAATAGAATTCAAAGATAGTTTTTATATGTAGATTTTTAAGAAAAAATATTTAAAATCAAAACCTGCTCATAACGACCGTAAACTCAATAGGTTCAGAGGGTTGATTGGCTGATTTTCAGAGCCAGAAATGAAAAAGTTATCAACAAAGTGGCGAAAAGTGGTAGAATGTGGGAAAATTTTCTATATTTTTGCTTCATAAATCAATTTGAGGAGAAAAGTGAGTACCATAATCGGGACATATGAATGTAAAATCGATGCAAAAGCACGAGTAATGCTGCCTGCTCCGCTCAAGAAACAACTAGATTCTTTGAGTGAGGGCTTTGTGCTCAAGCGTTCGGTTTTTCAATCTTGCTTAGAGCTCTATCCGATTAAGCAATGGAATGAATTGATGCAAAAAGTAAATAAACTCAATCGGTTTAAAAAAGAAAACAACGATTTTATCAGGCGTTTTACCTATGGAGTAAAGATTGTAGAGATGGATAGTGCCGGACGTTTTTTGATTCCGAAAGATTTAGTGGCTTTTGCCAAAATAGAAAAAGAAATAGTGCTGAATTCTGTAGGGGATTTTCTCGAAGTATGGAATAAAGATCTGTATGAAAAAGCTGTCGATGACGCTTCGGGAGATTTTGAAGATTTGGCCGAAAGAGTAATGGGAGGATTTGAAAATGAATAACACAGAATACCATAATCCGGTTTTGCTAAAGCAATCTGTTGACGGGCTGAATATCAACCCCAACGGAATTTATGTAGATGTAACCTTCGGAGGCGGAGGTCACTCAAGAGAGATTTTAAGTCGCCTGGGAGAAGGCGGAAGGCTGATTGCTTTTGATCAAGATCAAGATGCCTTAGCCAACACAATTGACGACAAAAGATTTTTGCTTATCAACGAAAACTTTAGATTCATAAAAAGGTTTTTACGCTTTCATCAAATAGAGAAAGTAGACGGAATCCTAGCCGACTTAGGTGTTTCGTCACATCAGTTTGATGTAGCAGAGCGAGGGTTTTCGACCCGATTTGAAGCCGATTTGGATATGCGAATGAGTCAAAAAAATAACTTAAGTGCCTATGAAGTGGTCAACGAATATGACGAAAAACAACTCCGACAAATTCTTGCTCAATATGGGGAACTAAAAAGTGCTGCAGGAATGGCTTATGCCATCGTTAATGCTCGAAAAGACGCTCCGATAAAAAACTCAGAAAGACTGAAAGAAGTATTGGCTAAATTTTTACCTGCCCATAAAAGCAATAAGATTTTGGCGCAGATTTATCAAGCCATCCGAATTGAAGTGAATCAAGAAATCGAAGTATTGAAAGAGTTTTTAGAACAAAGTTTAGAAACCTTAAAACCCGAAGGCAGATTGAGTGTGATTTCTTATCATTCGCTAGAAGACCGATTAGTCAAGCGCTATATGCGAAACGGATTGTTTGAAGGAGAACCCGAACGCGATTTCTTCGGAAACTTTGAAGTGCCGTTTAAAACAATCGAAAAATTGATTGTTCCGAGCGAAGAAGAAATAAAGCAAAACAATAGAGCTCGCAGTGCAAAACTCAGAGTAGCAGAGAAAATTTAAGTTAAACTCAAACGGAATTTAAACCCAAGCAAATAGCAGGGCGAAGATTATGAGAAAAGGAATTTACAACCTATTACGCACTAAGTTTTTAATCGATGACGATGCTGTCAAACATTGGAGGTTCATCATCTTGGTAGTAGGTCTGGCTGTTGTAATGATTGCAAACACACACCGTTTTGAAAAAAAGCTATTCCGCATTGCAGACCTAAACGTTGAAAACAAAGAATTAAGATCTGTATTTGCCGATACCCGAACAGAACTGATGAAGTTAAAAATGGAATCGACCATTGCTAAGAGAATGAGTGAAATCGGAATTTTCCCGCCAGAGGTACCTCCGGTAAAAATAAAAGTAGTAGAGAACAAAAAAGAATAATGCAAGATAAAAAAATGTCATATCGGATTTTCTTGGTCGCTTTTGGGGTTATCCTTTTGGCGATTGGGATTGTTTTTAAACTGACCCAAATTCAGTGGACAGATGGCGACTATTATCGTGAACTTGCAGAAAAAAACACTATCGAAACCTTTAAAATCCCTTCTAATCAAGGCAATATATATTCCTCAGACGGCAGCCTATTGGCCATTTCGATTCCGAATTACACCATCCGCTTTGACGCCTTGGCTTCGAGCAAAGAAAATTTTAATCAAAATATAAACGCTCTTGCTGATTCGCTTTCGGTGATGTTTGGCAGGTCTAGCAGTTATTATAAAAACGAATTAACCAAAGCCCGAGCCCATCGCAACCGTTATTATCTGATTGCTCGTAACCTCAATTATACAAACTACATGAGGGTAAAGAGCTTTCCACTGTTTAATTTAGGCACCTATAAAGGAGGAATGATTACTGAGCAAAAAACGGTTCGGCAACATCCTATTGGCAGAATTGCCGAAAGAACCATCGGATACAGACGCCTTAATGCAGATAGCACTTATACGAATATCGGAATCGAAGGAGCTTTTCAACAATACATCAACGGAAAAGACGGCAAGGTAGTCAAGCAAAAAATGGCCAAAGGACAATGGAAGCCCATTAATGATAATAACGAGGTCGAGCCTCAAGATGGCTATGATGTGATTTCAACTATTGACGTATATGTTCAGGATATTGCTCATCACGCCCTACTCAAACAACTGGAATATTATGAGGCAGATCACGGCTGTGTAGTGGTTATGGAAACCAAAACAGGTGAAGTCAAAGCCATTTCAAACTTGGGTCGAAACAAAAACGGCACCTATTCTGAGCGAATAAATTATGCGGTATGGGAATCACAAGAACCCGGCTCTACCTTTAAGCTGGCTTCGCTTATTGCCCTACTCGAAGACAAAAAAGCAGACACCACTACTGTATTTGATACGCAAGGAGGCGAAATAACCATTCATAAAAGAAAAGTACGCGATTCTAAAAGAGGGGGTTATGGCAAAATTTCACTGGCCAGAGGGATTGAGGTATCATCGAATACGGTAATCGTACAAGCGGTTTATGAAGCTTATAAAGACAATCCGGCTCAGTTTGTAGATCGGTTGTATGCGATGAACTTGAATCAGAAATTGGGTGTGCCGTTTGTCGGAGAAGGAAGCCCTGTGATTTATCACCCGAAACACGACAAAGAGAATTGGTCAGGGCTAACTTTACCTTGGATGGCCTACGGATATAACCTTCAGCTCACTCCGCTTCAAACCTTGACGTTTTATAACGCTATTGCTAATGATGGCGAGATGGTAAAACCACAATTTGTAAAAGAAATCAGAGAGTGGAACAAAACCATCAAAAAGTTTGACAAGGAGATTATCAATCCGAAAATATGCAGCGACCAAACGCTAAAAAAAGTTCAGGCTGTGCTTAAAAACACGGTTGAAAGAGGTACAGGTCGCAGGCTCTATTCGCCAAACTTTTCGATGGCAGGCAAAACCGGAACGGCTCAAGTAGATTATGCTAACCGCGACAGCATGTATTATTCCTCTTCGTTTGTAGGTTATTTTCCGGCAGATGAGCCTAGATACTCTTGCATCGTGGTGATTCACAAACCTTCTCGCTCTAAGGGAATTTATGGTGCAGACGTGGCAGGTCCTGTTTTTAAAGCCGTAGCTCAAAAAATATTTACTGATTCGCCAACTCATAACGAAGTGGATGACTTGAATAGAGCAAACCCTTTGCAAGAAAAAAATTATCAACGTTACATCGCAGCGATCAATGCAGATACATCAACCATTCCGAATGTAAAAGGAATGCCAGGAATGGATGCTGTAGCACTGCTAGAAAACTTAAATTTAAAAGTGAGAATAATTGGAAGTGGAAAAGTAAAATCACAATCCATTCCGGCAGGCCAAAAAATAGAAAAAAACAAAACAATAGTTTTAGAATTATCATAAAACCGCTTGCAAATTCGCAAAAAAACAAAATGAAGAATTTAAAAGACATATTATACAAAACTCCTATCGAAGCCATTAAGGGTTCAACCGATAGAGCGATAAGCAAAATCGAGTTCGATTCCCGAAAAGTTTCGAGTGGAGATGTATTTGTGGCTATCAAAGGAACGATTTCTGACGGACATCAATATATCAATAAATGTATTGAACAAGGAGCGGTTGCGATAATTTGCGAAGTTTTTCCTGAAGAAATTCTAGACGGAATCACCTATATTCAAGTGGAGAATTCCCATAAAGCGTTGGCTTTTATGGCTTCAAACTATTATGATAATCCTTCGGAAAAAATTAAGCTGGTAGGAGTTACCGGAACTAACGGGAAAACTACTATTGCAACACTATTACATACGCTATTCGAGAGTGCAGGCTATAAATCAGGATTGCTTTCGACTGTAAAAATCATGGCTCATAAATCCGAATTTCCTGCTACGCATACCACACCTGATTCGCTTAGGATAAATTATTATCTGAACGAAATGGTGGAAAGCGGAATAGAATTCTGTTTTATGGAAGTAAGCTCGCACGGAATTCACCAATCCAGAACTGAAGGTTTGCATTTTATAGGAGGGATTTTCACCAATCTATCGCATGATCATTTAGATTATCATTCGTCTTTTGCGGAATATCGCGATGTGAAAAAGTCATTTTTTGACAATCTTCCCAAAACAGCTTTCGCCTTGTCAAACATTGATGATAAGAACGGGAGTGTAATGTTGCAGAATACCAAAGCCCAAAAGAGAACCTATTCGCTCAAATCCTACTCGGATTACAAAGCGTATGTATTAGAAAATCAATTTCTTGGATTGCTTTTAAAGATTGATAATCAAGAGGTTTACACCAAACTTATCGGAAATTTCAATGCGTATAATTTATTAGCCATTTATGCTACTGCTGTCGAATTGGGATTGGAAAAACAAGAAGCTTTGACATTAATAAGTCAATTAGAAAGTGTTTCAGGAAGGTTTCAATATATCGTATCAAAAACCAAAATCACAGCGATTGTTGATTATGCTCATACGCCTGATGCATTGGAAAATGTATTGAATACAATTTCGGATATCCGAACCAAAAACGAGCAACTCATCACGGTTGTAGGTTGCGGAGGAGATAGAGATAAAACTAAACGGCCAATTATGGCTCATATCGCAAGCAGTTTAAGCGATAAAGCGATTTTTACTGCAGATAACCCGAGAACGGAAAACCCCGAAACGATTATTACAGAAATGGAAAAAGGCGTAGAGCCTCA
>CAYPCZ010000066.1:0-12805 GCA_964409345.1 uncultured Flavobacterium sp.
AAAGTTGATGCGAGGTAAAATGTTCAATTAACCACGTCACCCGCCATTGAGCCAAACGCCTGTTGGCAGCTGGTGTTCTCTCCGCTCGTCCTTGTAAACCATTGGCAGTGTTGGGTTTGAGTGTCATTGTTTTTGTTGTGTCGGGTGGTGCGGTTGGGTATTTTTTATTTTCAGAAGGGGAGGAGATTTTAAAAAATAATTTTTCTCGGGTGGCTGAAAAAAATACTCTCTTGCAAGCTTTGGTTTGAGCTTGGCTTTGTGCGGCTTGCAAGTGTGTATTTTTTTGTGCGATGGCTTTCATTTTAAAGAGTGTTTTCAATCGCTTCGTATGCTTTCTTTAAGTTCTCAATAATATCTGCGTTTTTCTCTTTTCTAATTCTTACATTTAAAATTCTGAAAGAAAATGGCTTTCTTACTTTTTCTTGAAAGAGGTAGTCTAGAACAATGTGGTATCTTTTCATCCCACATTTGACATAAGTATATGGTCCTTTCGTATTAGGTCTTGGTTTTAAAAAGAAGCCATCTTCTATTTCAAAGTGTTCACCCCATTTGTCGTGATGTGGGTTGAAAATTAAATATTCAATACTGTTGTTTGGGCAGTTGGCTGCGTTGTCTCCATAAGTATTGATGTTGTTTCTTAAGACATTGTCTGTCTTTTTAAAGGAGTTACAGCCGCCACAGGAAACAACCAAGTTATGAAGGACAAACATCCAATTTGGTTTTAGTAGTCTTGGTGTAATATGTTCTACTGGTTCTGTATATCCGTCTGGAGTTATGCTTGACCTACAATAACCGCACTTATGCCCTTGTTTCCTTGAATAAAAAATCTTGACTTCATCAATAAAATCTAGTGAAAAACTCTTTCTCCAATCATCTTTATCAACGATGATGTGGGCATCAATCTTTGCTTGTGCAGCCGCAGAAACATCAGGAACTTGTCCATTTAATGTATAGTCAAATGTTTTATTGAGGTCTGCCATACTTAGCTATAATTTTATCAATTACTTCTTTCAATGGGTCTTCATTGGAAAGCTTATCAATCCCCTTTTCTTGTAAATACTTTACTTTTTCTTTAATCTTTTCATCAAACTCTTTTTCAGGAACCACTTTTTGCTCTGTATCACGGAGTGCAATCATATCAAGGATTTCACCCATCTTTTCATATACAAAAAGATTTCTAGTCGTAGGCACTCCAAAAATATCAAGCAATATTTCTTCGGCTGATAGCCCAAAAGTATTTGTGTTCATTGGCTTTGCTGTTACATTAGGAACTTGCCCTTTTAAGCCAATTACTTCTGAACTTTCATTTTCTAAATCGCTGACAATAAAATGAGAATGTGTCGCAATTATAAAGTGAGATGAATTCCACTTCTGAAAGAGTTCTTTCAATTTGTTAATGTATTTCATTTGCCAGTTTGGATGCAAACTTGTATCTGGTTCATCAATTAAAACAAGCGTATTTTCCTTTAGCGAAGCTTGAATAGAAATCATCGTTGTTAAAAAGTGAAACTCACCTGAACTTAAATTTTGTGAGTTAATCAAGCTGCCAGCCGACTTTTTAAATAGAAGAGAAGCTGAGGAAAGCAAGTCAAGTTTTTGAAGATGCTGGATTAAGCTTAATTCTTCAATTAGCTCCATATTTTCAAAGAGGTTAAACTCTAATAGACTTTTTTCACCTACACTGATATTATCTTGCTGTGTCCTAACATTTAGATAAGTAACAATCCTTTTTATTAATCTTTCATCTTCTTTTATGTATCGCTTGTAGTAGTCCACTGCAAAAGAAGTTCCTTCTCTTTTTGAAAACTGTTTCGTGTCTTCAAACAATTCTTGAAACCCAGATGGGGATAGATTGCCAGTAAAAAAGAATTTCTTATATCGGTATTCTAGTTGTATTCCTAAATAATCTTGGTCGACCGACATAAATTCAAGGATTTCTTTTAAAAACCGTATTGATTTACTTACAGCGATATAGTTGAAAAGCAAGGGTAGAGTGTTGTTCAAAAAATACTGTGGACTTGCAGCATTTGAACGGTGTCTTAATCCCAAATATTGGTAAAAGTCGTTGGGCAGATTTTTCTTCTGTCTAAACCTGTCCATCGGTAAATAGCTTACAGCAATTACCTGTTCTGGAAGTTCAACTTGTGACCAATCGGATTTTATTTGTTCGCCATTTACTGAGATGTTGTAATTCCATTTTAAAGTTCTTTTGTCCTGCTTAAACTCGTTCAAATCGAGACCATCACTTTTATGTGTTATCTGAAATTTTCTTTGGTTAAGCTGAAAGGTTATAGAATATGGAAAACTAATAGCCTTGGGATTTCTTTTGCCTTGGTTTTCTTTTGCAAACTTTAAATCTTCAAATATTCTACCGATGTATGATAGCAATGTGCTTTTGCCTGTCCCATTTGCTCCGATTAAAACTGATGTATAAGGCTTTTTGGTTTGCTTTAATTCTGTAGATGGAATAAAAACAAGCTTGCCTTCAGGAATATGCCCCAAGTAATTCCAGTCATTTATATTTAATGAGATTATTCTAAACATATTTTGAATATTATGCAACAAATGCTCTTTGGTCACCACTTGTGGCCATTATGTAAAAATGGTCAAACACTGCATCGCATTTTGTTGCGTAGATGGCTCGGTCGTATGAAACTGGTAATTCTTTGTCTAAAAGTTCTTTTATTACTGCTTGAACCTGTAGTTTCGTTTGGGTGTCTTTGTGCCAGTCGTTGATTAATACTTTTGGTCTTTCGTCTTTTAGTCGTTTCAGTAGGTTTTTAGCAGCAAGTTTTACTTTCTGTTCTTCGTCTTTTGTCAGTTTTTCTTTTTTCAGCAAGTCAAACAGTTCCAATTCTTCTTCAGTCAGTCCTTCTCTTGTGGCTCGCAATTCTTCTTCTTTCATCTTCTCCACAAAAGCCATCAGGTCGTCAAAGTAATTTTCGTTGGTGGAGTTACCCGAATTGTAGCGGTCAATGATTTCTTGCAATTTCTCCGCAAAGCTTCTACGGGTTACGTTTCTGTCCATCATCATTTGCAACTTGTCCTGAATGAAAGCCCGCAAGTCTGCAATTTCAATGTTTTTGTAAGGAGCTTGTTTGTATTCTTCTTTCAGCTTGTCAACGTCTAATTTGCTCAGGTCAATTTGTTTCCACGCTTTGATGAAGTATTCCCGTTTTTCGGCAGCTAAGTGTAAATCTTTGGTGTCTTCTTTTACTTCCTTCTCTTCCTGTGCAATGATGCTTTCGTCAAGCAATTGACTTATTCTGCGTTTGGCACTGTCTAAGTTGCCACGGTCGGCTTTGCCGTCAATTACTTGGCGTAAATAGTGAATGATTGCAGCCAAAGGAAATTCGTTTCTTCGACCTACAATTTCAGGTTTACAGGCTTCATAAAGTGCATCAATGGTGTTGTCGTAAACGATGAATTGTTTTTTCTGCTCATCGTTTGCCAAAATGATGTCGGCATATTCTTCAAACAAACTCAGTTTGCTGAATGTCTCTTTGGATTGTTTGATTTGGTGTAAATCAACTTTGATGTTTTTGCAATACTCATCGCATTCAGTGATTGCATCTTTCAGTAAAACAAAAAGTTGTTCAATGTCTCTTGCAGGTGAGTTTTCGTCTTGGTCTTCTCCTGTGCCTATGCTTCCGCCACCATAAGAGGCAAACGCTTTTTTAAGATTGCGGAATACATTGTAATAATCTACCACCAAACCGTTTTTCTTTGGCTTTCCATTGATAGTAAAGTCGGTTACACGGTTTGCCCTTGCAATGGTTTGCATCAGGGTATGGTCTTTCATCGGTTTGTCTAAATACAAAGTTGAAACCGTAGGAGCGTCAAAACCCGTGAGCCACATACTGCACACAAAAACCAATTGCAAGGGGTCTTTCGAATTTTTGAATTTGTCTTCCATTTCCTGACCATTCTCGTCAACCGATTTCAATCGCTTGCGGTGTGGTCGTATGTCTAAACCTTCTTTTTCAAACTTTTCTTCTTCGCCTGCTTCTTCACTTACAATGACTGCCATATCTGTTTTCCGCATCCATTCCAAAATGCGTTTCAGTTCGGCTTTTTCTGCCTGGTCTTTGGCTTCGTTGATTTGTTTTTGCAGTTCCCGTTTTTCTTCTTCCCACAGGCGTTTCACCTTGTCATACATTTTCACGGCTGTGAATTTGTCAATGGTGATTACCATTCCTTTGCCCAAATAGCCCCTGCGTGGGAAATGATACACAATGTCTTTGGCGATAATTTCCAAACGGCTATCCCGTTTCAGCACACTCATTTCCTGTGCAAACTCTCTTTCCAGTTTGTCTTGATTTTCGGCTGACAAGTTTTCGTCTGAAACGATTTCTGCCAAGTCATCATCTATATCATCGTTTTGCAAAAGCACCTGTGGCACTCGCTTGTGATAGAAAAGCGGAACGGTGGCTTCGTCTTCAATGCTTTGTTTGAAGTTGTATTCCGAAACAGTATCGCCAAACCAGTTTTTGGTAAGTTCACGGCTGCCCAAAAGAGGTGTTCCTGTAAAGGCGATGTATTGGGCATTGGGCAAACCTGTCCGCATATTCTCCGCTAAATCTTTGTATTGGGTGCGGTGTGCTTCGTCCACAATCACAATAATATCATTTCGGTCAGATAGCAAAGGATATTGTTTGCCTTTGTCGTAGCGGAATTTTTGAATGAGTGTAAAAATGTATCGGGTGTTGGTTTGCAGCATATTCCGCAAATCTTCGCTGTTGCTTGGCTGACACTTGGTGTCTTTGCTGAAAGCCCCTGCACCCAAAAAATTTCGGTAAATCTGCCCGTCTAAATCTTCACGGTCGGTAACAATTAAAAAGGTGTAATTGCCCGTAAATTGTCGGAAGATTTTTCGGGTAAAGAAAATCATACTGAAACTCTTCCCGCTGCCTTGTGTGTGCCAGAACACACCCAGTTTGCCTTTATTCTCTTTGTCGGTTCCTGCTGCATCGTGTTGCAAACGCAAGGAGAAATTTTCAATGGCGTTGTTTACTCCCAAAAACTGGTGGTTTTTAGCCGCAATCTTCACCGTATCGTTGTAGTAGAAAATGAAATTCTCTATGTAATCCAACAAGCGTTTCTTTTCGCACAAACCTAAAACGGCATAATCCAAACTCACCCCGTAATCTTTAATCCGTTTTTTGTCGGGAACTTGTTTTTCGTTTTCGTAGCGTAGCCAATTAAAGTAAAACTCATAACCGGCATTGAATGCTCCAATTTTGGTTTCTATGCCGTTGCTAAGCATACACAGGGCATTGTAGCGAAACAGCAAAGGAATTTGTTTTTTGTATCGGGTCAGGTTGTCGTCATAGGCATTGCGGACAGGCACATTGCTGTTTTTCAATTCAATGAACAACAATGGCAAGCCGTTGATAAACACAATCAAATCGGGGCGTAAACGCAAATCGCCTTTTATCCAAAGTTGTGAAGTAACCAGATAATCGTTTTTGCTTTCGTCTTTAAAGTCAATCACTTTTACCCGTTCGGGTTCGGTGCGACCTGTGGCAGTGGTGATGTTTACTTCTACACCATCTTTGAGCAAAGCATAAATTTCACGGTTGGCGTGGGTATCGCTTTTGTCAAATCGGGTATTGCAAAGGTCTTTAAAGGCTTCTTCAATAATTTCTTCGCTCAGGTGTGGGTTGAGTTCTTTCAGTTTGCGTTTGAGCAATGGTTTAATCACCACATCGGTTTCGCTTTCACGCTCCGTTGTGTCTTCATCATAGCAGTTCAGATGTCTGTAACCCAAGTTGTTTACAAACACACTGGTGATTGCTTTTTCTATTTGGTCTTCGGTGATAATTGCCATTGTGCTATGCCATTACTGCTTTTTTATTGGTTGTTTCCTTTACTTCTAATTTGCCGCTTATCAAACGTGGTAATAATCTATCTCTGATTTGGCGTAGTTGGATATTCTGTTTGTTCAGAATATTAATTTGCTGAAAAAAGGGTTTTACTATTTCAGAAAACTTCTCCTGTAAATCTTCTGTGGTAATTAACACTGGTTTTGTGATTAAATCATTCCAATGCCTTTTGTATTCGGTTGTTTCAACTAAACTTTCAATCAAATAATACAGAAAGTAAATCGGCATTTCGTTTTTTGATGAAACCGGAATAACATTTTCAGCAAGAGAAAAATCTTCTACCATTAACTGCATTTTACAAGTATGGTCACCAAAAATTATCATTGGTTTTTCTGCACTTGCTTTGTGGTCTGGCTTATTATTGTGATAACCTAATAAAGCCTTTGTTGATTGGTCAATGACAATAACTTTCCCTAATTCTTCAAGTTCTTCGATTTTATAAGTTTTACCGAATTTATGTCTATTCACTACATTTTTCACTTTTTCAATGCCCCATTTGTCAGGAATTCCCTTCTTAAACTTCGCCTGCTTGAAGCCGGGGAAACGCATTCTTACAAACCATTCTTTGTAAAGCTCACGGGCGGTTTGCTCCAATAGTTTGATGCGTTGGTTGTTTACTTCTATCAAATCATCATAAGCAGAAAGAACGGAAGCAATGCGTTGTTGGTGTTTAACATCAATCGGGACTGTAAAATCAAATTTTAATAATTTTTCTTGGCTAAGATTGTCTTGAGTTGTCCCTTGCGAAATTGATTGAAGATGCAGTTTCAATAAATCAAAATGATACTTAATGAATTTTACATAGGATTTCTTCTCATCAGCTACAAAACCAATTATACTATCAGGGAAACAGGCGTCAATATTTAAAATTGCTGTTTCTGCGATGTTAGCTGCAATTGTTATGCAAAGAGTTCCTTTCTTCCATAACTTACTTTGAGCTAAACCTTTCTCACTGTATGTTTGACTGTATTGCGAAATATAAAATTCTGCACTTTTTACATCACCAGTTTGAATAAACGGATATTTACCACCAAATAATGAAGGTTCATTTCTTGGTCGGTGCTTCGATTTTCCACGACCAACTTTTCCTAATTCGTTTAATTTATATGGCTTCCAATCTTTCATCCTATCGCCAATAAATTCAGGTTAATCAATTCTTCCAACTCCTTTGCCTTGCTGTTTAATCCATTCAAGGCAGCGTGCCGCTGTTTCATTTCCGCTAAAAACTCTTCTTCGGTTAGTCCGTCTTCTTCTATCACCACGCCTACATAGCGGCCAGGGTTCAGGCTGTAGTCCTGCTCTTCAATTTCTTTCAGCGTAGCGGCTTTGCACAAACCCGTTACATCTTCATATACACCATTGGGGAAGCGTTCGTTCAGCCAGTTAATGTGCCCTAAGTAGTAGTTTTGCTTTTCCAACAAAGCTTTCCATTGTTTTTGGGCTTCTTCCAGTTGTTTTTCCCAACGCTTCAGTTCCTTTTCTTCTGTGGGCTTTGCCTTTTTAATTTTTTCAACTTCCTGCTGTTGCTGTTTGGCTTGTTTTTCAAAGTCGTTGGCTTGTTGCTGGTATTTTGCCAAAAGCTGTTTCAGGCGTTTGCTTTCGCCACGGTAAAGCCGCACAATGGTGGCAATGTTTTGTATGTGTTCATCGGTAAACTCCCGCAGCGAACGGGTTACCTGCTTAAAAATGTTTCGGGCATCAATAAACAGAATTTTGCCATCGTTGCTTTTTTTGTTTTTGTCAAAAAACCACAGCGTGGCGGGCAGCGCAACCGTGTAAAACATATTCTTGGGCAGGGTGAGCATACAGTCAATCACACCGCTTTTAATCAGGGTTTGGCGTATGTCGGCTTCGCTGTTGCGGGCATCGCTGGCACTGTTTGCCATAACCAAAGCGGCTCTGCCTGTGTCTTTCAGCGAAGTGGCAAACAGGTTTATCCAAAGGTAGTTGGCATTGGGCACGCTGTTTACGGCTGCTTGCTTTTTGGCGTTGGCTTTTGTTTTGTTTTTGGGTATGCCGTATTCGTTAAAACGTTTGTCGTCTTTCACCCGGTCGTAGTTCACATCGTCCACGTTAAATGGCGGATTAGCCATCACGTAATCAAACTTACCGTAGCTGTCAAACGGATTTTCGTAATAGGCATTGGCTTGAACCACTTGCCCACGCAGTCCGTTTACCGCTAAGTTCATTCGGGCAAGCTTTACGGTTTCACTGTCTTTCTCGCTGCCATACACCATCAGGTCTTTGGTGTCGTCATCGTGCAATTCGGCTCTCCGTTTGTCCACAAATTCGCTGCTTTGCACAAACATACCGCCACTGCCGCAGGCAGGGTCGTATATGGTGCCTTTGTAAGGTTCAATCACTTCCACCATCAGCTTAACCACACTGGTAGGCGTGTAGAAAGCCCCACCGCCTTGTCCTTCGGCAAGGGCAAACTCGCCCAAAAAGTATTCATACACTTTGCCGAACACATCGCCTGTGGCATCTTCGGGAATGTCTTTAAAAGTTTTCAGCAAACTCTTGGGCAGGCTGCGGTCTTCCTTGGTGTAGAGTTTAAAGTATTCGTCTTTGGGCAGGCTGTCTTTCAGTTCGGGTTTGTAATATTCAATGAGTTCCATTGCCTTTTTAATGGCTTTGGCAATGTCGTCTTTTTCAGGTAGATTCAGCAAATAGTCATACTCAGCTTCTGGTGGCAGATAGAAACCACATTTCAAAATGGCAATTTCTTCTTCTTTCAGTTGGTTGCGGCTTTTCTTCTGTGCTTCCAGTTCGGCTTTAATTTCCGCTTTCACCTTGTTGTAGCGGATAGAAGCAAAGCGAAGAAAAATCAGTCCCAAAATAGGCGTTGAATATTCACTGGCTTTCAGTCCGCTATCTGCACGGAGCTTGTCAGCCGCTTTCCACAATTTATCTTCAAGTTCTTTGAGTTGTTCTGCTGTCATTTATTTCTCAATATTCAGTTCGTAAAATTAGATTTTTAAGATACACTTTTTCTTCAAAGCGAGGGGAAAAGTGGCTCTTTGGATTTTGCCTGTGAGTTGGCTTGTGCGGTTGGGGCAAAAGCCAATGTGCCGTTTGCGGGCTGGCATAAAATTGTTTTTAAAAAAAGCGGTGGAAAAAAAATAAAAAACATAGGGTCGGTCAGCGTGTCGGTTTATATGCTGTCCGTTTGTAATATCGTTTCTATGTCCGTGTTCACCTGTCAAAATGGTTTACTTTTTCTGTTTATAGTCGTCTCTTTATTGTTGTCGGGTCGTCCTTTACACTTGCTGCCAACCGTTTTGCGGCTTGGCGATAGTGGCGGATTTAGAAGCACTTAGTTTAAATTTAGCACTAATGTTCATTTGAAAACCGAATGTTCAATTTAGCACTGAACCCGCCATTTTGCCAAACTGCTGTTAGCGGCAGTTATTCTTTATTGTTAGATTTATATTTTTCAATGTCAGCAGAATAATAATTCCCAAAAGTAAATAAACTATCTTTGGGTAAGTTATACTCAACTAAATCTTCATCACTTGTTATAACAATTTCAAATCTATTATTTTCAAATTGTCCAATTGCGGAAAGTCCTCTTTCTGATTTGTTTCTTACAGTAAGTCCTTTTGGTAAGAAAATAAAAGCACTATCTCCTGTAAAAAAGCCGACTTTTAAATCTTTTTTAAGTCTACCAATTTCATTTGATGGTGAGTTCATCGTATTCAATAGAAAAAGTGCTATTAAAAAAATATTTAAAATAATAGAAATTCTCAATATCCATTTATTTTTCATTTGTTTTTAGGTTTAAAATTAAAACAATCACAGAAACAATAAGTGGCCAAATCAACATTAAATTTTCTAATGGTTCTTCAAATGAAATTATCCACTTTATTGCTCTTTCTCCACCTTCAAAGATTATAAATGTTAAACATCCAATTATACCAAATCCAAGTAAATATGAATTTAATTTAACTCGTTTTTTGGATAAAACTAAATTCCTCCATAATCCAAAATATCCAAGAATTCCGAATGTAAAGCATAAAATTAAAAGGAATGTTTCCCAATCATAAAATATATCTGTTATAAATTGAAATAACCAAAATATAGATAGGAAAAACAAAAATGTTGCTGGAATAATTCCGCTAATTAAAATTATATTTCTGACGGTTTGGTTCATAATTGCCTGCTAACGGTTCGGCAGCTTGGCCAAGTGGCGGATAAATTGGACGAAAGGTTCAATTTAGCAGAAACGTAGCCAATGCTGTGAGCCGTTGGCTAAGTTAAAGAAAAAAAGCCAATGCTCACAGCATTGGCGGATAGAAAGTACAAAAGTTGAATGTTGCACTAAACCCCGCATTTCGCCAAAGTGCTTGTTATAGGTAGTGCTTATTTTGATTTCCCTAAAAGTCTCTGTGCACAGTCCGATGCACAAATAAGTCCTGCGGTCATCATTATAACGTCTTTTAATACCAATCTGCCCGCGCCCGATAAATATGGAAATCCAAATTCTGGTGTTGGGAAGTCTCCGCCCAGATTTGGCACATACACTTCTGGTGTAGTAATTAAAAATGTCAATGTAACTAATGACATTCCAAATGTTAACAGTCCGCCTAATAGTCCAATCTTAGAATACCAAATTCCGAGTAATGTTAAAACTCCTATAATTACAATCACTGTTCCCAAGCCATAAGCAAAAATATATGTCCTGTTTGCTGTGTGCCAGTCAATATTTTTTTGAACCGTTTTCCCTTCTGGGTTTTTAAACTCTTTATATTCAGGTGCTTCTTTCGTATAAAAGAAAGACATAAAAGGACTATTTGCTACAAATGGAACAATTCCGTCTGCTTCATATTGATAGGCTTTTAGTCCACCAATCCAAGCCATTACTATAAATATTGATATTCTTGTTAGATTGATAAAATGTCTCTGACTATTCGCTAAAATGTTAATTAGTTTATTCATTGTCTACTGATTTTAATTTTCTCGGTTTGTTTTAGCATTACCTATAACGTATTTATATGGTATAAAATCGTATTGGGGCTTAGACTGATATTTTGTTAAAATGTAAAGCAATTTTTGTAGGCTGATTTTATCAATCGTTCCTTCAAAATTTTGCAATAAGGCTAATATAACTTTTCGTCTGTAAAACATTCGGCAAAGGTAATAAATTTGACCTGATAAGGCATGTCATTTATTTAATTTTTATCATATGTACAAACTTTTTGTTTGCCTTATGGGTATTGTGTAAGGCTGATGCTGTTTTTGCAGAATAAGTGGCGGATTGTTTGCACAAAAGCTCAATCGAAAGAACCACCATTGAATGTAGCACCGAAATTGAAGTTCGGTGCTCTTTTTCAGTCGGCTGTAAGTGCTGAGCCAGGCACACGCTGCTGCTTAGCATGGGCTGTAGCCTTGGCTATTCATTTTCTTGCTTTGCTATTTTTTACAATTCTCCTCCTACTCCTTTATATTTTTCCACAAACGAAACTAGCTTTTGAAATACACTTTGTTTCTTGATCAAATACTGAGGATTTAAAGGACTCATTTTGGGTAAAAGGGCATTCAGTTCCGTTCCGTTTTCACTTGCATATTCTCGCTTCAGGGAAGTTGTTATGTAACGCTTTGCTGCTTCTTTATTCAGGTTTTCTTCTCTTATTAATTCCAAGGCCTCCGCTTTTTGCTTGTTTTGAGCAAATACAAAAAATGAATCTATCACATTCGCTTTGTCTTGCAAGGTGTCAAGGTCGGTCTCATTGATAAAGTCAACAACCAAACTTTCTTTTGCTCTGTTTCCAACGCTTGCTCGTATTACTCTGCGTATCTCTTCAATTAGGCTTGCCTTATCTTTGGTTTTCTTGTTATGCTCAAAAATCAATTCAAGAATGTAATCAAGGTTTATCTCTTGCGATTTCAGCAAGTCAACTTCAAATACAACATCGTCCCAGTCAATTGTAGATTCTTCGGATTCTTTACCGCTTTTTTCTCGTCTTAACCAGTCACGAATATCATTGTAAGTTGAACGGTAATCCTGAACTGTCCTTTCTTTGAGCAATTCGATTTTTTGCATTGCTGCAATGTCCTCATCGGTTACAAAATGGTCTTTTTTAAATTCTTCAACTGCTTCTGGATTATTGAGGTCAATTGCTTGTAGTGCTTTGAGGTGGCTAAACTCATCGTAGTTCTGGAGTATGTTTTCTACTCTCAAATACTCTCCGAATAGTTTTGCAAATTCCTTTTTGTCTTTCTCTTTTACGATTTCGTCAGGGTTCGGGAATTTCTCATTTAATTCTTTTACTACTTCAACATAGCCTCTGCGTGCTTCACCTGTAACAATGTCTGTGAAGCCATCCAAATATTCTTTGTAGCTCTTTTCAAGAACTACATTCTTAGTGTTTTTATCACCAAACAAAGTAATCGCATCAATAGTTGCTTTTTCTAAATCACGGAATGTTACAATGTTTCCAAAAGTTTTTGTGGCATCATAAATTCTGTTTGTTCTTGAAAAGGCTTGAATTAAGCCGTGATAACGCAAATTCTTGTCAACAAAAAGTGTATTGAGTGTTGGAGCATCAAAACCAGTTAAGAACATTCCGACTACAATATGCTATGGTTTTGTACTGTGCCATGTTATGATTTTAATGTATCGTTTCCCCAGTTTTGAGGATTGTTTATAATGTATTCTGAAATGCGATTATATTCATTTTCATTTCGGATGATGTGTTCCCAATAATTGCGTTGCCAAACATCGTAAACATCGGTATTTTGACGCATCCATTTGGTAACCCCAATTTTATAACCACGCACCATCGACCCAATGGTTTTTGATGGTGACCGTAGGGGCGAATCATCATTCCCCCCCATTGGATCCTTCGGGCCGGGTGAGTCGTTGGCGGGCCGGGGGTGGGGGGGGGGGGGGGGGGGGGGGGGGGGGGGGGGGGGGGGGG
>CAYPCZ010000067.1:0-12693 GCA_964409345.1 uncultured Flavobacterium sp.
TGGTCTTTATAACCACCTATTTTAACAGGATTGCATTCAATATTTTTACATATCCCTCCTATGTATTGAAATAATTCCTGCTCAATTTTTTCATCAATAAATGGATATCTATCCTTTGTGCTGAAAGTGATATGGATGTAATTATAGGCTATTGACTGAGGCATATTTAAAATAGAAGTTTGATTGAATTGATTTTATCTCACACCTTTGATGCTAGATTGTATTATTTCATTTTTGCTTTGAGTATTGATCAAGGCTATTGATATTGCGCCTTTGGTTCTCTTATTTATTTTCATATAACCCTTCCGTAAAATTCGTTCATATATTCGTTTACCACCAAGTTGTTGATGTACTTGGATGATTCCGCATTGAGGTTAAACTTGTTTTTGTTTTTGAATTGGTCAATCACCAACCGCATCATTTGAGTGCTGAAATAACTTTCATTTTCCAACAACCTTGTGTTTTGCAATACCTGTAAATCTGCATCCTGTTTTACATTTATCAAGGCTTCATAAATCTGACTTTCTTTTTGGGTCAAATCGCCTTTTTCAACCAATCTTTTGTGGATGCGGGGATATTTCGGGTCGCTGTTGTATTTATCTTTCAGCAAATTGTTTTGGCGGTTGAGTTCCTTCACCTTTTCGTAAATCTTTGTGAGGGCTCCAATGTTTTGCCGCATTTCGTCTTGTGTAATCTCGTCCACATTTTTCTTGTCGAAAAGGCGTTTCAGTTCTTCATACAGCGAAACAAACTCAGGGTCTTTCTTGTCAAAATTAATCGCCAAAGTTTCACGTGTTTTACGCAAAGTGTCTTTCAGTTGGTCTGCCAATACCAGTTCTTCTTCTGATATTTTGGTAAAGTGAAACAGCACATCTTCCAAAGCCACATTCAACAAATTGGTATTGTCGATATTGTTTTTGAGTGCCTCTTGTGTATTGAGTAGGGCTAAATGATTTTCTGTTTCTCTGTACAGTTGCCCCAACTTTTTAAAATCAATTTTATCCAACAAATCAAAATGCCCAAACAAGCGAATCACGTTATACAAGCTTTTTGCATTGCCCAAGGCTTTCTTGATGAGCATCACCTTTTCTCTGTCTTGAATTTGGGAGATTTGTTGTGAAAAAAGTTCGGCATTATTGGTGTCGAAATGAAAGAGGATTTCTTTGATGTCGGCAATTTCTTCTTCAATCTCTTCTTTCGATTTGAAAAGGTTGGAGTAGAACTCCATTTCGTCACCCAGTTCAGCTTGCAATTCGTCAAAATAGGCTTTGTTGGTCGCATCAAACTCCGCTCTGATGTCGGCAAAGTCCACTACATAGCCGTACTTGAAATTTTTGTAGGTTCGGTTTACCCTTGTGAGTGTTTGTAATAGATTATGACGTTTGATTACTCTTCCAAGGTATAGTTTCTTCAATCGTTTGGCATCAAAGCCTGTTAAAAGCATATTATATACAAAGAGGAAATCAATTTTACCATCCTTGAAGTCTTCTACCCATTTTTTTCTTTCCTCTTTTGTGCCATGTTTATCTAAAATTAAGACCGCTGACTTGACTTTGTAACCATCTTTAAGTTTTAATTTGTATGTCGCTTTAGGTTCTGCAGCTAATGACATTTCCGAAGCCTCATTTTCATCCGAATTGAGTCATTGTCTGAAACTGCCCAGAAATACAAACAGTCAGAAACCGATTGGGAAGAGTACTTTTTCGATTTGGTTGGTGTTACCCGCCCCGAAAGTGGAATCTTACAGGAAATCGTCTTAAAATTTTCTCCTGAAGTTGCTCCCTATGTCATTACAAAGCCCATTCATCCAAGTCAAAAGCACAAGAATGACCCAACTGGTCTTGAAGTCAAAATCAAAGTCATTCCAAATTTTGAGTTGGAACGATTGATTCTTTCTTTCGGAGAACAAGTCAAGGTAATTTCTCCACAGGATTTCAAAGAACGTATTTCTCAGCGTCTCAAGTTAGCCGGTCGTCTTTATTGAGCGTTGGCAAAATTCAAGCTCTTTTGGTTTTTTGTTTGGGCTTTGTGTGTCGGCAAAAACCAAATGTGCTTGAATGTGCGGTCGGCTTTCTACAATGAGGCACAACGGTTCGGCGGCTTGATGTCAGTGGCGGAAATGAGAGTGTGAACTTTACTCTTTTACGTGTCGTGAACAAAGCCATATTTTCAGCCAAATTAATGAAAAAGCTGAAAAATATGGCTTTGTGGCAAGGAATTTCTAACCTCGACTTTGCCGTTTACTCCGCCATTGCATCAAACCGCTTGTTGTATGAAGTCCATTTTTGTTATTTGCTTGGGTTGTTTAATAGATGTTGGTAAGTTGAGGGCTTTGTGGCAGGCTCTTTGGCAAGGTTGGCTGTGTGCGGTGGCTTTGTGTGCCTTGCCAATGTGCCTGTCTGCTTGATTGTTAGCTATTGTTGGTCTTGGTCTGTCGGTGTTTTTTGGGAATATTGTTGTTGGGGTAAGGAATTGGAGATTTTGGGTTAGGAGTTTTGATTTTTTGTTTGGGAATAGTGTTTGGTGTGTGAGGAATTTGGATTTGTGGGGTGGAGAATTGAAGATTTTGTGTCGGGAATTTGAGATTTGGAATTATGAATTTTGGATTTTGGGTTGGGAATTTGGGTTGGTGGATTGGGAATATTGATTGTTTTTGAAAAAGTAGCGTTTGTAGTTGTTATCATAGCATTGTGAGGATAAAGAATTGGAGATTTTGGTGTGAAAATTTTGGATTTTATTAAAATTATTGGCTATATGTCAGTGTGTATTTTACTTTATATTAAAATCATTCATTATGTATTGCTGAGATTTTGTTATATTTGGGATGTAATACCAATCACAAATTCAATATAGCCCAATCTACTTATTCTTTTTGACACATACTGCTTCAAAAAATAATTGCGTAGGCTTGGCTATGCAATTATTTTTTTCATTATCTGTGTCAAAAATAACTACGCATCTTTGGACTATATTATAATTGTGATTGGTATAATTATTTGTTTTACTTTTTAAATTTTATGAATTATGAAACAGTCTGATGAAAATTTTGTGTCGATGTGTAAGGTGGTGCGTGATGTGCTGTCGAAACACGAAGTTGTATGGAGCCCGAGGGTGGCTTTTAAGAATCAAGTTAGTGTGTTTGGTGGCTTGATGGATGAGATGGATTTGGCGATGGAGAGTGCTGAAATTGTATCTACTGGTGCTACTGATAATAAAACGAATGCGGAAATGCAAGTGGTGTTATTGGCGGTGAATCTGGCGAAGCGTGGTAGTGTGTATGCTATGGAGGTGGGTAATTTGGAACTTCACGATCAATTGCGTGTAACTAAATCTACGATGCTACGAAGACCTGATACGCTGACGCTGGCTAAACTTAGGGATATTCATAGTCGCTTGGGTGGCGTGATTGCCGAGTTAGCGGACTATGGTGTGTTGCCTGCGGATTTGGCTGATTTGAAAAGTAAAACTGATGTTTTTGATGGGTTGATTGCGAGACCGAGAATATTGATTGTGGAGCGTAAAACTGCTAATCAAGATATTATCCCGGGTTTGCTTTCGGGCTTGTGGGAGGTGCTGTATAAGATGGATAGTTTGATTAATCTTTTTGAAGGTACGGATTTGAAAAGGGAGTATAAGGATGCGCGGATTATTGTGGATTTGGGAAGAAGAAAGGAGGGCGAGCCTGATGTGCCTACTAAATAGCATATAAAAAGCCACGCTGTGAAGTGTGGCTTTTTATATGTTATTCTCCTAACTCTAACTGGTTTTTTACGAGTTCGTAGTATTTTCCTTTTTGTGTGGTTAGTTGTTCGTGTGTGCCTGTTTCGGCTATCTTTCCTTTGTCTAATACAATTATTTGGTCTGCATTTTTTACTGTTGAAAGCCTGTGTGCAATAATTAAAACTGTTTTTCCTTTGAAAAACGTTTGTAGGTTTTCGTGTATGATTTTTTCGTTTTCGGCATCAAGGGCTGATGTGGCTTCATCGAAGAAAATATAATTTGGGTTTTTATAAACAGCTCTTGCTATGAGCATTCTTTGTTTTTGTCCGCCCGAAATACCATTGCCAGAAGCTCCTATTTTTGTTTTGTATTTTAAAGGCAATTCGTTGATATATTCTGCAATATTGGCTGTGATAACTGCATTTTGCAATTTATCTGTATTTATATTTTCATCGCTTGTAGCGATGTTTCTTTCTATGCTATCGGCAAATATGTAGCCGTCTTGCATTACTACGCCACAATTTTGTCTTAGGCTTTTGGGCGAAATGGAGTTAAGGTTTTCTGTACCAATAAATATATTTCCGCTTGTTGGTTCATAAAATCTAAGTAGTAGTTTCATTAATGTGGTTTTGCCACTTCCGCTTGCTCCGACTATGGCGGTAATTTGTCCTTTGGGAATTGTGAGATTGATATTTTCTAATACGAATGGAGATTGTGGACCTTCATACTGAAATGAAAGATTTTGGATATTGATGTCTGCATTTGAATTGATAATTTGATTGTAATTGGGCATTTCTTCGGGTGTCTCATTTTGAATTTCGTGTAATCTATTTAGGCTTAAAGTGGCATCTTGCAATGACCTAAAGAAACTAAGTAATTGCTTAATAGGAGAGTTTAGCTGTCCTATAATATAGGAGATTGCCAAAAGTTCTCCAATCGTCATTTTGCCATTAACTACTAATATTGCCGAGAGAAATGTTACTAAAATATTTTTTACTTGATTTATGAAATCATAGCCTATTAATTGGAGTTGGTCTATTTTGAGTATTTTAATATTGGTATCAAAAAGGGCTAACTGTGTTCTTTCCCATTCTATACGTTTGGCTTCTTCAAATTGGTTGAGTTTTAATTCTGTTACGCCATTTATGATTTCAAAAATGCTTTCTTGGTTTTCACTTTTTAATTGAAAGTGTAAATAGTCAAGCTCTGCACGCTTTCTATACCAAAAAAATGACCAGACTAAGGATGCGATTGTAAATAATGTATATAGTAAGATGATGTAAGAATCATAATACCAAAGCACTACAAAGAATACTAAAAACACAACCATTGAAAAAAATGTATTCAGACTTTGAGAGGTTAAAAAGCCTTCTACTCTTTCATTGTCTTGAATGCGTTGATTAAAATCTCCTAACATTTTTGTTTCAAAAAACTTGATGGGTAGTTTTAATAATTTTTTGAAAAAATCTGATAAGATTTTGATGCTCAAATTTGTACCTAAATATAATACTACTCTGCTTCTTATAATTTCTATAGTGGTATTGCCTATAAATACACCAAGTTGAGCCAACAAAATAAGTGTTATCAGGCTTACATCTTTAAAGGCAATTCCTTTGTCTATCAGGTTTTTGGTAAGGAACGGGAAAATTAAAGTAAGCCCGCTACCCAATAGAAGTAATACTGAAAGAATCGCTAATTGTTTCTTATAAGAGCTAAAATAACCAAATAATTCTTTATAAGATGGTTTCTTTTCTTCTATTGGTTGCAGTTTGTAAAATTCGGTATTAGGAGATAGTAGTAACGCTATTCCTTTATTATTGTCTTGACTTAACCAAGAATTGGTAAAGTCGGCTTGTGTAATTCTTATTTTTCCGTGTGCAGGGTCTGCGATATAAAATATTCCTTTTTTTATTTGGTATAAAACTACATAATGTTTCTGTTTCCAAAATAATATAACAGGGGAGGTGGCAACTTTTATAAGTTGTTCAATTGAGAGCCTAACCATTTGTGTATCAAAACCAATCTTAATACTGGCTTCATTGATATTGGACAGGCTAACTCCGTCTTTACTGGCAAAACATAATTTTCGGAGATAATCTAAGCTATAATTTTTATTATAGTGCATTGCGACCATCTTTAAACACGCTGGTCCGCAATCCATTATACTATGTTGGGGCGAGAATTTAAACTTCAAGATAAGTCTGATTTATTTGTATTTTAGGATTGGTATTCAATATAATGTTTTTGTATTCTTGAAATGCGATGTCAATGTTTTGATTTTTACAAAAAGATTCTGCTTTTATTAGAAACAGATATTTTAAACTATCGGGCAAAGTTTTACTTAATTTTTCTAATTCGTTTTCATCAATATTATTATGCTCTGTTGCTTGCTGGTTTGAGAGTGTATCAATTAGTTGAATGAAGTTTATAAATTCTTTTGGTGTGGTCTGTTCATCATCTTTTACTTTTTTTAACACCTTATTAACTATACTGCCTTTGGGCTTGTTTTCTGTATTTTCATAATAGGCAGTTAGTGTAATGATGTTGTCAATGTAATATGCTTTTATTGTATTCCATTCGTTTTGTACATTTTCGTCATAAGCAATGTCATCGGGAAATATTTCATTTTTAGTATTGGAAAGTAAATGTGTAATAATCAATGTTGCGTATCGGGTTATCTCTGTCTGATTTTTTTGCTGTATGAAGATTTTAAATTTATTGTATGTCTGTTCTAAGCGTGCTTTTATAAGGTGTTCGTTTATGAGATTATCATTTATGGCATTTATTGCTTCTATACCTAAATCTAATTGGGTCAGTGCATTATTGTAGTCTCCGGATTTGTAAAATTTATAGCTGTATGCAGGGTAATATAGTACTTCCATACTCTTTTTTGCCTTATCATTTATATTTAATTTTTCAATTCCTACTTTGGTAATATAGTAGTCTCCAAGATTAAGATTATCTTTTCGATATTCATTTAATGCTTTTTGATAGTATGAATAGTTATACATCATTTCCATTTGCTCATCTAAAGTAGCGTGAGCTGAATACAATTCTAAAATATTTTCAAAAATGCTCTTTCTATCGATGTCTGAAATGACATCGTTTTGATGTGTTTTGAAAATATTGTTTAGTATGTACTTGATTGAGTTTATATTTTCAGTCGTGTTCATAAGTTATAATATTGATTGTATTTCTAAATCTGAATTTTTAGATTCTTTGATAATGTATTCAAGAACTAACCTGTCTTGAATATTTAGTTTGAATGATGGACAACCAATTTCTTTATTGTACCATCTTTTTGGGCAACCGCCTCCACAAACAGGAAACAATTTACAAGTTGGACAATGTGAAATGTTTTTTGTAATGTCGTTATTCCAATTTCTTGTTACTGCATTTGGATTGTATGTTTCTTCGGGAAACATAAGATTTCCAATTTTGTATTCGTCTGTTTCATACTTGGGCGTGTATGGGAATTCGTAACAAGGATATATGTTTCCGTTTGCGTCATAAACCTCCGCATCTTCATTTACCACCATACAAGGAGCTGTTGACCTACTTGGAATTACTGTTCTATATTTGAATCCGCTCTTTATGGCGTATAATGTCCAGTCTATTTCTTTAGATGCAAATTCATCAGTAGAAAGACTGTTTGCTTCTGCATTATTATCTCCCCAATTTACTATCGGGCAAAAATCTATGGTTACACCTGAATTTTGCATATTATTTTTTGCCAATAAATCTATTAATGGTATTACATATTGCTCATTGGATTTGTCAATATTGATACGTGCAGTGATAGAGCCGTTATTGTCTTTATGCTATTGTGTATTGACCGCATTTAAAACATTGTTGAAAATAATATCAAAAGTTTCTTCTCCTTTTTTAGTGTGTCTTCTTTGGTCGTGTGATTCTGCTAATCCGTCTAATGTAATTTGATAGTGGCTTATCTTACAATCTGTGATTAATTTTTTGTAGATATTTGGCTTTAAGCTAAGTCCGTTTGTAATAATATCGGAATAATAGACTATGTTTTTTTCATTACAAAACTTAATTAATTCTGTGCTTATCTCAACTATTTTATTGTAAGCCATTAGTGGCTCTCCTCCATACCAACCGATGGCTAAGGTTTCGTAATTGCTGTTTGTAAGTTTCTCTTTTACTTTGTCAATTATTTTTTGTGTGATTATGTCATTCATTGTTTTTTTGGAGTGAACTTGTCCACAATATCCGCATCCTAACTGACAATTTCCAGAGGGCTGTATTGTAATTGACAGAACTTTACCTTGTGTAAGGTCAATTTTATTTCTATTCAAGATTTCCCAAAATTCGTCTTCCTCTTTATCTACTAAAACTTCTATTCGAAATAGAGGGAGTAGATATTTTTTGTCGATTTTATCATAGTCGCCACTTTCGATTTTATTTAATAGATTTTCTGAAACTTTGATATAGCTTCCTGTTCTTGTAGCAAATAAAATGCGATTATTGTCGTCATCTATGACATCTGATGTTACTACATATCTTGATGTTTTAAATTTGGTGTCCATAATTGAAAGTTGTTTTAATTGATTTTGAAATTCAGTTTTTAGAATTTTGAAAAGTTTCGGCTTCATTTGTTTTCAATGAAGCCGAAACAAAATTTAAAACCAGTCGCAAGTAAACTTAGTAGGGCATTCAAAACCTTTGCAACCATCAACTGGTTTCGCAATGGTGATTGTAGAACTACTTCCACTTGTTGATGTAGAAGCAGAAAGTCCTTTACCTCCCTTGATTTCGTTACCCTCTTTTGAGGTTAGAAAATCCATTTCTTTTTCTGTTTGGTTTGAAGTGGATTTTTGACTGTTGAGTTGCTTTAAAGCAAACTTTAGTGATTTACTTTTCATCGTCTGATGTTTTTAATTGTTTAATTTGGTTTTTAAAATTTGGTTTCCTCTAATTGCTCAGAGGAAACCAAATTGTGTTAGAACCAATCGCAAGTGAATTTTTGCGGACATTCAAAACCAGAACAACCGTCAACTGGTCTTGTAATAGTTCCTGTACCTGTGCTTGTTCCGCTTCCTCCTGCTGTAGAAATCGTTAAACCTTTACCTCCTTTAATTTCGTTACCTTCTTTAGAGGTCAAAAAGTCTAATTCTTCTGAAGCATTTGCAGATTCAGCTTTCTTGTTGTTAAGTTGCATTAAAGCAGACTTTAGCGATTTGTTTGCCATACGCTTAAATATTAATTTTTAGAAATTTAATCAGTCGAAAGTTTTACATTGTTAGACCATTGTTGAATGCGTTTATGCTTTTGAGTACGGCATAGTAGTACCTTACATCTTCTCAAAAAAGATTATGGCCAATAGGCTTTTCTTTGAAGATGCGTTTTTTGCGAAAATTGTTTGATAATGATTATTTATATTCTTCGTCTTTCTTCATCATTACTTTGGCTTTGATTTTTGTTTCTGATTGATTTATTGCCAAAGTTGTAATTGATAGAAAGTCTTATGTATCTGTTATCGTAATAGTTTTTGAAATTTTGCTCAATACCATTGATTGTATTATAGTATCTATTATAGCTTGTTTTGAAAATATCAGATATGTTTAAGGAAACAGTTAGTTTTTTGTTTAACAATAAATATTTCATTCCTAAATCAACACTTCCACTGCTTCGCTCGTTTAATAATCCTGTTGTTTGAGGAAGTTGATACCAGGCATTTAATTCTGCAAATAGTGTTTTGCTTTTGTTCAGTAAAAAACTATTTTGAAGTTGAATGTTTGCTGATGTCATTGATTTTACTTTGTCGGTTATTGGTATGTCCGAACTTGTGATTGTATGATATATGTTTGTAATTGCAGTTGTTGTTATTGTTTTTCCAATTTCAAACTGATAATATTCTGTTAGTCCAATTGAGTATTCGGTAAAAAAGTTTATTGGTTTGAAGTAAAATATATCGCTACTATTATCAGCAAATGCAAGCTGATTGTATCCATTCGTTTGATAAGTAAAAAATAGTGTTGAGTTTAATTTATTCTTATATAAATGACTAAACTCGAAATTGTTTAAATATGTTGGTTGCAAAAAGGGATTCCCTTCTGAATAGTTTAGTTTATTAGAGTACCATCTAAAAGGATTCAGCCAGCGATAGGTTGGTCTGCCTATTCTTCTTCCATAATTGAGAGAGAATACATTTTCATCATTTGGAGTATAGTTTATATATGCGGTAGGAAATGTTTTGAAATAATTTTTTTGAGTGGTTGTATCATAGGTTAATGAAATACTTTTTGTTTGTGTATTTTCTCCTCTTAGTCCAAATTGAAACTCCCATTTTTTGATTGCTTTAGACAATGTAAAATATAAGGCTTGTATTTGCTCTCTATATTCAAAAGTATCAGATTGTCTATTGTCTATTACATATTCGTTGCCTATTAATTCGTACATAGCATTGTTGCTTTTGTTAGTCATAAAACTAACTTTAGTTCCAAACGATAGGTTGGCTATTTTGTTTGGTATTTCAAAATCTAACTTTGATGCAAAGATTGAAATATGTTGTATGCCATTGTTTCTATTGCCAGTAGAAGAACCATTAATAAGTTCGCCTAATTGGTTATAAGTTTTGGAATCAAAAGGGCGTTCATTTGTATTGGAATTGATAAGATAATTTATGTCAAAAAACATTTTTTTTCCTTTGTCATCTAATTTTGAGTTGTAGTTTAGATTAAAAGAACTAAATGCACTTTGTGTGTTTTTATAAGCATACGTTTTCAGCGTGGAATCATTTCCTGCAAACGTAAGATAGTGGCTTCGTATATTTTCTTTGACATCTGGTCGGCTATATCCACCTAAATATTGAAAACCGATTTTTGATTTTTCAGAAATGTCATACTCAATTAAAAATCTTGCTGCAATGTTTTTTCTATAATCAGTTCTATCGCTTATTTGTTTTAATTCTCTATCTATATATAATGCGGCAAATTCTTCTGTTGGTGCTGTTTTTCCAATGTTTCCATTTAAACCAGTTGAGATGTAAATTTTGTTTTTTCTGTAATTCAATCCTAACCCCGAACTATTAGAAAAGTATGTACGTTTTTCTAATGCTGTAAAAATATTGCCACTAAATAATTCATTTCTTTTTGCCTTTTTTAGAACAATATTGATTAATCCACTGTTACCCTCTGCATCATATTTTGCTGTTGGGTTTGTAATTACTTCAATTTTTGAAATGTCCTCACTTTTGATAGATTGTAGATAATTGATAAGGTCTTCGCCAGAAAGTTGAATTAATTTGTCATCTACCATTATTGCAACGCCACTTTTGCCAATCAGTCCGATGAAATTATTTCTAACTTGCACATAAGGCGTTTTAGTTAAGGCATCTAATGCACTTCCTCCGACAGAAGTAATACTATTTTCAACATTAAAAACCAATCGGTCAATTTTCTTTTCGATAATTGGTTTTTTAGCTTCTACTATTACTTCATCCATATATTGAGCAATAGAATCAAACTCTATATTTAAAACCATATTATTATTGATGATTTCAATAGACTGATTTTTGATATTACCCCAATATTCTAATTCTAAATTATAAAGCCCATTTTTTATGTTGTCAAACATAAAATTACCGAAGCTGTCCGTTATTGTTTGAGCAATTGTAGAATCTCGTTGTTGCAGGTTTACACTTACAAATTCTATTCTTTTGGTTTCTTTATCTAATACAGTACCACCTATTTTATATTGTGCTTTTAAGCTGTACGATATTAATACCATTCCGACTACCCATAAAATTCTCCTTGTCATTTATTTTACAATTTTATGACACAAAGAAAGGGAATTATATTGTATAAGCTATTGGAAAAATTGGACAATTATTTGTCAAAATCAGACATCTTTTTGTCAATTTTGGACAGTGTTTTTATAAATGAATGCGTGTGTGTAAGTTACGTATTTCAGTAGGAGTTAGTCCTGTAAAGGCCTTTACATACTTAGTAAAGGTGCTTAAATCTGCAAAGTGTAAGCTTTCAGAAATTATACTTAGTGAATCTGTTTTGTTTTGAATAATACTAAGTACTGCCTTTACAACAAGATGATAACGAATAATGTGTTGTGGTTTTTCTTGAAAGACGGTGTTGCAAATTCTAAGTAATGTCTTAGATGAAATATTCAATTTTTCTGCAAGTTCGGGAACGGATAGCTGATGACAAATGTTGAGGTTAAGAAATAATGTATTTAATGTTTCTGCTTGATAAATATATTGTGTAGAAAATGTGTTTTGGTTCAGAAAAAGTGTTGAATCAAATAGTTTTGAAAGAATGTTGTTGTAGGTGGTTGAATTGAAAATGTCAAGAGGACAAGCCAAAGGCTTGCTGTCTTGATATTTTTGGCGAAATAGCCATAATTTCTCAATGTCATTTAATGACGATGTTGTAATGTTTAGACAATAAAAGTCTGTATGTATTGATGGTAAATACAAAGTATGCCCAGCAGGGATAATGTAAATTTTTTGGTTTTCGATTTCTATAGGTTTAAAGTCAATATATAGAAATTCAATTTGGTGGGCAGTAAACAAAAACAGTCTGTGATGTTTTGCTATAGAGCCTCCAATGTAATGTGTTGGATTGGTTAATAAAGTTGTTTCAGTAATTTCTTGTTCTTCGTGTTTGTTTAGTTTTTGAAATATTTCTTTCATTGGGTCGTTTTATAAAATATAGTTTTTAGATACATTTCATAGATGCAATTTGGCTTGGTTTCTCGTTATTTTTTTTATTGTTGAGTTTCGATGGTGCATTTGCAAAAATTGTGGCTCTTTGGCAAGGTTAGCTTTTGTGCGGTGGCTTTGTGTGCCTTGCAAATGTGCCACAATGAGCGTGAGCCTGTTGATATTTTGTTGTTCAGCTAAATTTTTGTTCATACGCTTGTTTAGGATTTCATACAACGTTTTTTGGCGCTTGGCGCAGTGGCGGATTTCGGAGCACAAAACTGTCAATACACCAC
>CAYPCZ010000068.1:0-12554 GCA_964409345.1 uncultured Flavobacterium sp.
CATTGCTTTACGAAGCACATCGGCGTCACCTTTTGAGAAGTCTGCTAATTTCTGCGAAAGCAACATCACCTGCTCTTGATAGACGGTAATCCCGTAGGTTTCAGACAGATACTCTTCCATCGCTTCGAGGTCATACATGATGGGCTCTTCACCGTTTTTTCGTTTGATAAAACTCGGAATATATTCTATTGGTCCGGGTCTATATAGGGCGTTCATCGCAATCAAATCTCCAAAAACCGTAGGTTTAAGCTCCCTCATATACTTTTGTATTCCAGGTGATTCATACTGGAAGATTCCTACCGTATCTCCTCTTTGAAACAATTCATAGGTTTTAGTATCGTCAATCGGAAAAGCATCCGGGTCGAGATCAATATTTTTGGTATATTTCACCAGTTTTACGGTATCTTTTATGAGTGTAAGGGTCTTCAATCCCAAAAAGTCCATCTTCAACAAGCCGGCATCTTCAGCAACCGAGTTGTCAAATTGGGTAATAAAACCGGCATCATCTTTAGCCGAAGCAATTGGTACGAAATTCGAAATATCGTCGGGTGTAATAATCACCCCACATGCGTGGACGCCTGTGTTTCTGAGCGAGCCTTCTAATATTTTTGCTTGTCGAATGGTCTGTCCTATCAAATCATTAGCATGAGACAATTCTTTCAGCTGAGTTACTTTTTCGTATTCTTCGCTGCGTAATTTTTTCTTTAGTTCGTTGGGCTCTAACGAAAATATTTTAGCCAAACTCATATTTGGAATTAACTTGGCGATTCTGTCGGCTTCAAAAAGCGGTAAATCAAGCACTCGAGCGGTATCTCTGATTGAAGATTTGGCAGCCATTGTTCCGTAAGTAATAATTTGAGCCACTTGATTTTCACCATATTTGTCAATCACATACTTCATCACCCTGCCCCTGCCCTCGTCATCAAAATCAATATCAATATCGGGCATCGAAACCCTATCTGGATTCAAAAAACGCTCAAAAAGCAAATCATATTCAATCGGGTCGATATTAGTAATCCCCAAGCAATAAGCTACAGCAGAACCCGCCGCCGAACCACGACCAGGGCCTACCGAAACATCTAGTTTTCGGGCTTCGGCAATAAAATCCTGAACAATCAAAAAATAACCCGGATATCCGGTTTTTTCAATCGTTTCTAACTCGAAATCCAAGCGCTCTCTGATAGCATCGGTAATTTCGCCATAGCGTTTTTCTGCCCCTACATAAGTCAAGTGTCTTAAATAATTATTTTCTCCACGCTTACCTCCGTCAAGATTATCCTCTTCTATTAAAAATTCTTCAGGTATGTCGAATTTGGGTAGTAAGACGTCTCTATACAGCGAAAAAGCTTCTACTTTATCTACAATTTCTTCGATAGTATTGATCGACTCTGGAATATCAGCAAATAAAGCTTTCATTTGCTCAGACGATTTGAAATAATACTCTTGGTTATCTAATCCGTAACGAAACCCTCTCCCTCTACCCTTTGGAGTTTCTTGTTTTTCTCCGTCTTTTACGCAAAGTAGGATATCGTGTGCGTTGGCATCTTCTTTGTTGATGTAAAAAGTATTGTTAGTGGCTACTAATTTCACTTGATGTTTTTTAGAAAACTCAATGAGGGTGAGGTTAACCACGTCTTCGTCTTGCTGATGGTGTCGCATGAGTTCCAAATAAAAATCTTCTCCAAACTGCTCTTTCCACCACACAAGAGCTTCTTCTGCTTGAGCTTCGCCGACATTCAATATTTTACTCGGAATTTCTCCGTAAAGATTTCCCGACAAAACTATTAAGTCTTCTTTGTATTGTTCGACTATTTTACGATCAATTCTCGGCACATAATAAAATCCTTTAGTATAAGCAATCGAAGACATTTTTGCCAAGTTGTGATATCCCTTTTTGTTTTTGGCTAAAAAAACGATTTGATAGCCATTATTTTTTCGGGTTTTGTCAAGATGATTATCGCATACAAATAGCTGACAGCCCACAATAGGCTTGATGATTACCTCATCAGGCTCTTCTCCGTTTTCTTGTGCTTGGTCATTTTTGATTTTTGCCGTTTTGTTATGATTTTCGATTTTGCTAACAAACTGAAATGCTCCCATCATATTTCCGATATCGGTCATGGCCACCGCTTTCATCCTTTGCTCAGCCGTTGCTTTGACCAATGTGTCAATCGAAATGGTCGATTGTAAAACTGAAAATTGAGTATGGTTGTGCAAATGCACAAAATCTGTTGTAATTTCTACTTGGCTCTGAACAAGGTTTGCAATAGATTTTTGTTCTTTGGCGATACGCTGTCTAATTCTGTCGGAAGCTTCTTTAAGGTTGATGTGCTTCAGCCCGATAAGCTGAATGGTATCAGGATTTTTTTCTCTGAATTTCTTATAATAATCAGCTGGAGCATCAAGCTTTTCCTTAGGGAAAAACTCTTTTCGGATAAGCTCTAAAAAAGCCCTTGTGGTTGCCTCAACGTCGGCGGTTGCATTGTGAGCTTCCTTAAAATTATCGTTAAACAAAAATCCGTAAAGTTCCCCAAGCGTGGGGAGTTTAGGACGTCTTCCTATACCTCCAGGAAGTTTCACCAATTCGGCTGTATCTTCGGTACAGGTGTCTAAAATTGGTTTATCGTTCAGGTCGGTTGCTACAGATTCTCTATAGAACTCGCAGCCCATCACATTCAAATCAAAATTTACGTTGTGACCTATTACAAATTTTGCTTTTGATAAAGCAATATTAAATTTTTCTAATACTTCACCAAGTGGCACACCTTGCTCGATTGCTAATTCGGTCGAAATCCCGTGAATTCGCTCTGCATCAAACGGAATATTAAAGCCATCAGGATTTATCATAAAACCCTGATGCTCTATGAGGTTTCCTAACTCATCGTGCAGTTGCCAAGCAATCTGCACACACCTTGGCCAATTGTCTGTATCGGTGATAGGGGCATTCCAATTGCGTGGTAATCCGGTGGTTTCGGTATCAAAAATCAAATACATAGGCGGAACTTTCGTTTAGGCGAAAGTTTCAAAATTACGAATTTTAATTAGGTTTCGGACCCAAATTTGGCAATTAAAATGGCAGTCGAAACTAACCTTTAGGCAGTCAAATGTTTAGTCTATAAAATAGGTATCGGACTATAAAGAATTAAAGTATTCAAAAACTTTAAGTCTATCATGATTTCGTCTGTACTAAAACAAGAACCATTGTATGCCCTGAAGCGATTTTTATACAGCTTAGATTTCAACTAATAAATGCTATCTTCATCTTCAACTTATATAGGCGAATTAAATCATCAAAGGGTTGTATGGTTTACTTTATTTTTCTGTGTCAATAATTTTTTAACTCTGTTGTCCTTTCTTTCGCGAAAGCAATGACCACACCACTGAACCAAAAAGTAGGGTTCCGATAATCGAAAGCGACACGGTTGATTCGAAGTGATAAAAAGGCATAATCAGCATTTTTAACCCGATAAATACTAAAATTATTGCTAACCCATAGTGCAGTTTTGAGAACATATCCATCGAATTAGCCAGCAAAAAATAAAGTGAACGAAGCCCTAAAATGGCAAAAATATTTGAGGTATAAAGGATAAACGGATCATCGGGTGCAATAGCAAAAATAGCTGGAATACTATCGACTGCAAAAACCAAATCGGTAATTTCGATAACCGCCAAGGCTACAAAAAGTGGGGTAGCATATCGCACGCCTTGACGCACAATAAAAAACTTATCTCCGTCATATTCATGAGTTACCTTAAAGAACCGATGTACTAATCGTACGCCTAAATTTTTATTCATGTCTTTTTCTTGGTCGCCATCTGATGAGGATGACCAAGATTTAATTCCGGCAATCACCAGAAATACCCCAAAAACTGTCAATACTACGTTGGGTCTAAAGAATGTTTTATTACTAAAATCTGCATGTGCCGTTGCGTCGCTTAGCACAAAGCTCCAATCTCCGATTGAAAAAGAAGGCAGATAAGTAAGCTTGATGAGCTCTACCCCGGCAAATATAAAGATGGCTCTAAAAAATAGCGCTCCCAAAATCCCCCAGAAGAGAATTTTATGCTGGAATTGTTTGGGAATCTTAAAGAATTTAAAAACCAGAATAAAAACAAATAGATTATCGACCGAAAGGGCTTTTTCTATCCAATAGGCTGCTTGAAACTTAGAGAAATTGTCGGTAATACCCTGAGGCTTATCTAATACGTAATATACTATTCCACTAAAAACCATAGCCAACGAGATCCAAACAATACTCCAGATAAGCGCTTCTTTGTTTGAAACAGCGTGTGCATTTTTGTTAAAAACTCCCAAGTCTAAGAGGAGCATAATGATTATTGCGATTCCGAAACCGACAATTAATCCGGGGTGATTTATTAAATGGTCTTCCATTATTGATTATTGGTTATAATTATTGCTTTATTATTATTATTAAAACCCGTGCAACCATTGCTCCGGGTTGAGTGTTGTAAGGTTTTGACTTACCGTAAATTTGATAGTTGTAGTGCCGTTAGGATAGGTATGGACACGTCCTAATTTTTGTTTAAAAGATACTTTCTGCCCTTTCTTTACATACACCCTATCTAAGTTTCCGTAAACGGTCATATAATCTCCGTGCCTTACAAACACAAATATATTAACTGGCGTATGCACCATAATTTCAGACACTTCTCCCTCAAAAACTGCCATAGCTTCTGCTCCTTCGGAGGTTCTGAAATCGATTCCTTTGTTGTCATACGAAAGCTGTCTTTCTATCGGGTGTGGCTGAATTCCGTAACGCAAATAAACCACCCCACGCTCGACCGGCCAAGGTAATTTTCCCTTATTGGCTCTGAAGTTCCCTGCAATTATTTTGGCCTCTGGGCTCAGGTCAATAGTAGTGGAAGATATTTTTCTTTCATCTACCTTTTTTCCTTCTGCCAAGGCTTTCTGTCGGTTTGCCTCAGCAATAATTTCGCGTTTTATTTTTTCGATTTGTTTGTCGATTTCGGTGATTTCTTGCTGTTTTTTACGAATATCCTGTGTATACTTTCGCTTGTTGCTGTTAATGATAGCCATTAAGGCATCTTGCACTTTCTTTTCTTTTTCGAGTTCTACCAATTCGGTTTGAGTTTGCTTAACCAATTTTTCTTTTTCTGCTTTTTGTTTCTGGAGTTCTTGATTTTTTTCTTGCAAGACCTCTGCCTTTTTTTGCACTTGCTGTCCTTGCTCTTTTCTGTAATCAGCATATTGTTTCATATACTGAATACGCTTGTAAGCCTGTAAAAAGTTATCTGAAGAAAGTATAAACATCGCTCGGCTTTGTTCTGAACGCGATTCGTATGACTTTACAATCATTTCGGCATAATCAGCCTTGAGGGCTTCGAGCTCTTTGGTGAGTGTGGCAATTTGTTTTTCGTTTTGCGAAATATCTCTTGCTAATAATCGCTCTTGCTCTCGGGTAGTTTTAATTAGGTTTTCGGTAAGTCTGATTTTGGTTTGTTGCTCAGTAATCTTATCTAAAACAGATTTCTCTTTGGACTGCTCAGAGCTCAACAAGGCTCTAAAATTCTCAATTTGCTTAAGAATTTGATTCTTTTGTTGCTCCAATTGTTTTTGCCTATCTATTTGCGAAAAAGCAGCAAAAGAAATAAGAAGAAATATATAAGTTATACAACGCTTGGTCATTGGTATGGTTTTGACAAAGTTAAACACAGATTGTGCAAGTTTTAAACATAGACTAATACAAGTTTTCACAAAGTTTTAAACACAATTAATTACCCTATCGACTAATCTATTTCTATGCGATTATACCCTTGGGGTATTTGATATGGAAAAGATACAGTTGTGTTAAAGTCAAATGATCTGTATTCTATTTGAAATTCATTTTTATGCTTTCCGCTTAAAGTTTTATGCTTTCCGCTTAAAGTATTTATTAATATAACTGAAGGTAAGCTGTTGTTATCTTGGTTTTTATATCTGGAGTATTCTACAGAAGCACTTCGCTCTTCGTGTTTTTGAATTACCCATTGTTTGGCGAGCCTGAAGTTATCTGGCTCAAAAAAATAAGCTTTATCCAGCCCGTATCTACTTGATGAAAGTTTATACAAATTATCTTCTATAGTGATATCCAGCCTTTCTCTTCTCAAATCTTCTAATGCTCTGCCCAAAAGCAGGTTTTGTATTTTCTGAAAATCAAGCTCCATTCCCAACCAATGGCTCAAAAACTCATAATCGCCTTCAAAATATTCGCTGTCGGGTCTGTAATAATAGCTTACATAATCTGGTGTTATCAAGGCTTTTGCTACATTACCTACCAAAGGAGCACGAGCAGTGATTAAAATCATTTCGTCTTTTTTGATACGGATATCAAGGTTGATGCTAAAAAAACTGACATTAGTGTTTCCTCTGATATGAAGGGTTTCAAAGGCAAGAGCGCTTTGAAGGTCATAATTTCTGACTACCTCACGGGTTGTTACAGAGGCATCGGCCTCTGACGAAAAAACAGCTTTTCTTGATTTACAAGAGACCACCAACAAAACCAAAGCTACAAAAGCTATATATTTTCTCATTATTTTTCTACCGATTTCATCAAAGTTTCTACTTTTTGCAGGTATTTGTCTTTATCTTTTTGATTGTTTAAACCTTCGCTTGCTTGTGCCAGTTGAACATTAAAATTTATTTCTAAACTCAAATTGCCTATCAAGTAATCTAAGCCTTCTTCTAAAACCTGCTTGGCTTTCTTGTAATTCTGTGCTTGATTATAGGCCAATCCGCTATAATAATACAACTCAGGTTGCAACGGAAAATAACCTTTATAATGGTCTGATTTAGTAAGTAGAACGTCAAAACTGCCCATTTCAGTATATGATTGCAACAAAAGAATAATAGCTTCTAAATCGTTCGAATTATTTTTTAGGCTGATTTCAAAATAGCCAGAGGCTTCTTTCCAGTTTTGTTTAGCAAAATAAAACTTACCTATTTCTTTGGCTACCGCAACATTCGGATCATCTTTAAAGTAATTGATTGATTTTACTAATTCTTTATCATACTGCGGGTTATCATTTACGAAAATCAAAAACTCGTTGAGCACCCGATGCCTGATTTTATCATCTACTATTTTGCTTTCAAACACTCGGTTCATTGAGCTGATCGCCTGCGTAATATTATTTTGATCGAGATAAAACTTAAACAAACTCACATGAGCCCAGTCTGAGTCGGGTATATTCTCAGCTAATTGTTGAGCCACCTCAAAGGCTTTTTCTTCTTGATTACTATCAGAATAGTGATAAATCAAAGCAATATAAGCCTGTTCGCTGGTAGGGTTGTCGATGATTTGCTGCTCCAAATCGCTGCTACTGACTTGGCTGGTTTTGTCTTTGAGCAGTTGAAATTTATACATCTCGAGGGTTGGGTCGAGTGGCGCGATATTTTCAAGCTCTTCGATAAGAGCTAATGCCTTGTCAAACTGAGAGGTGTACATATAGAGCGAAACCAAATCATCCTGAAACTCCAATTTTCGTTTGTCATCAAAACTAATCAACTTTTTGACTACCTCTATCGACTTAGGATAATTTTTAGTCTGATAATATACATCATACAAACTCATATAATACCAACGGTTTAACTCATCTTTGGCAATGGCTTTTTGAATATATTCTTCGGCCTGAGGATATTTTTTTTGAGCTAAATAATTCTTTCCTATTTCGTGATAAATCGTTGACTCATTTGGTTTGAGCTGCAAAGCTCCTTCGAGATTGATAATAGCCCGATCATAATTCTCAATACCTTTTTGCTTTAGCGATTCATAAAACAACTCTTGAAAGCGGTCTTCTACCAAGGCAATACTGTCTGGCTCTATCATGTTTTGAGAAAAACCAGATAGAGAAAAGATTAAAAAAAGTAGGTAGGTGAGTTTTTTCATTTTTAACCTCTCAAAAGTTTTAAATTTACTTTATTCTAAAACCGAATAATCTCCGATACTAATGTTGGTGAAATTACCGTCAAACTTAGCATAATTACCTATCATAGCATTATCAAGCTTTGCATTGCTGATTTTTGCATGAGTTTGCACCAAGCTATTACTTATCTTGGTATTTTCAACAACTGTTCCATCTCCGAGAGAAACATTCGGTCCGATAGTTGAATTTTTGAGCACTACGTTTTCGCCTATAAAACAAGGCTCGATAATATTTGATTTTTCGCTTACAAGCGAAGAAGAAACTAGATTCTGTTTGTCCTGATGCAAAAATCCCAACATTCGGCTGTTGGTCTCTACCGTTACGTTTTTGTTACCGCAATCCATCCACTGATCTACTTTTCCGGGAACAAACCGCAGGCCTTTTTGCTTCATATTCTCCAATCCGTCAGTAAGCTGATATTCTCCGCCTTTTACGATGTTATTATCTAATAAATATTGCAATTCGCTTCTTAAGGTTTCTCCGCTCTTGAAGTAGTAAATTCCGATAATTGCCAAATCTGACACAAACTCTTTTGGTTTTTCTACAAAATCTATGATTTCGTTTTTATCGTTGAGCTGTACTACCCCAAAAGCACTTGGGTCATCAACTTGTTTTACCCAAATTACACTATCGGCTGTGGTGTCAAGCGTAAATTCTGCTCTAAAAAGCGTATCGGCATAGGCCACTACAATAGGTCCTGACATTGATTCTTTGGCACACATAATAGCATGAGCCGTACCCAGAGCTTCATTTTGATAATAAATTGTTCCTTTTGAGCCCAGATTTTTGGCAATAGCAATCAGATCCTTTTCTACCTGCTTACCGAAACTCTCGTGAATGATAAAAGCAATCTCGTCAATTTGTTGACCGATTACGCCTGCTATATCTTCGACCAATCGATGAACAATTGGTTTTCCGGCAATCGGAATTAAAGGTTTCGGAACTGTGAGTGTATGCGGGCGAAGACGTGAACCACGGCCTGCCATAGGAACGATAATTTTCATGAAGTCTTTCCTGTCCTTAAAAAAGGAAAACCTATCAGGGAATAGGGTTTTAAAGTGATTATTTATTTTTTGTTTCAAATGTACTTTATTGATTCGTAAAAACAAAAAAATACAGTCCGGTTAAGCACTGTATTTTGATTTTTATAACATTTAACAAGCCCAAGACAACTTTCTTAAGGCTTTTATTACTTTTTGGTTTGAGGCGGAAATTTAGCTAATATCTTGTTTACAAATTCATTGATGCGTTGTTCTTTCTTTTCGATATTTTTAGTCAGCACGCCCTCTCCCATTCCCTGCCAAACCAATTCTTTTTTCTTTCCGTCAATCAGGTCGATATAAAGCGAACCTTCGGTAGTGTTCGAAACCGATGTATAACCTCCTCCATACATCCAAGGACTCCATCCCCAACCCCAACCATAGCCCCATCCGGCATGAAAACGATTGACATCTACTCTTTCGCGAGCCTCGGTAAAGATATTCACCAACAGGTCTGGGTTTTCAGAAACAGTCATCCCTTTGGCATTCAGCTCTCTTTCGATAGCTTTCAAGATACGTTTTTTATCTAAATCGTGAATTTCAACTTTGTCGATTCCGTCTTTATAAAAAGCATAAGTGTTATATTGGTTATAATCAACCGATTTGTCATAATCTGAAGCCACCCTCACTGAGCTACACGAAGTCAATACAAGTGCAAATAACAATAGTGATAATGATTTTATAGTTTTCATAATACTTCTTTTTTTTATGAGATGCTAAAATTAAGCAAAAGTTGCGTCACCTACACTCACCTTCAATAATTATACCATATCTTGATGATTTACTGCAACGAAACCGTTGATAATTAATGTGCAAGACTGTTTTTTTGGCTATCAGCTAATAAAATCATCAAAAATAACCCCAACTCAACAAGTCATGCTTTGAGTCAGCCGCCTTGGTTTTACAGGGATTTAAATATTTTTTAGTATATTTGGGCCTCTGCTTGGAGTTTTTGGCATTTTCGTATGCAGTTCTCGTAAAAGGCTTATGTCTTTTTCTTTTTAACTCCTTGTTTTTTTGAAAATTATACGGACTAATTATTGTATTGACTAATTATTGTATTAAAAAGACAACACATACTGTTGGTCTGTTTTCGTCTATGCATTGCGCAAGATATAAATATTGTTTTCAATACATTTTAAATTAATCATGTATTATGTAATTACTAATACTTAGTCCTAAACATCGTGCAAATTAAATATAAAACATGAATAAACAAGAAATTAAATACAAATCGTATTTGGTACACAACTTCCGAACTATTCCGCAAATGGAAAAAATCGATGATGAAGAAAAAACAAATATTGAAGTTGTAGGAAACATTCTTCCTTTTAAAGTAAATAATTATGTAGTCGATGAGCTAATCGATTGGGATAATTATAAAGATGATCCTATCTTTAGACTTACCTTTCCTCAAAAAGAAATGCTCGAAGAAGAAGACTTCAACACCATGAAAGCTGCCTTAGAAAAAGACTTGAGCAAAGACGAGTTAAAACAAATAGCCAACGAAATACGATTAAAATTAAATCCGCATCCGGCCGGACAAATGGAACTTAACGTACCTGAAGTTGACGGAGAAAAATTATCGGGAATACAACACAAATATGATCAAACTGTGCTGTTCTTTCCTAGCTCCGGGCAAACCTGTCATAGTTATTGTACCTTTTGCTTCCGATGGGCACAGTTTGTAGGACTTGACGGTTTGAAATTTGCCATGCGAGAAACCGAAGGACTCGTTAGATACCTTGAAGAGCACCAAGAAGTAACCGATTTGTTATTTACAGGTGGCGACCCAATGATTATGAGCTTTAAAGTGTTCAGTCAATATATAGAACCCTTCTTAGCACCTAATAACAAAACCAATATTCAAACCATCAGAATTGGCACGAAATCACTCGGGTTTTGGCCTTATAAGTTCCTAACCGACAAAGATGCTCAAGATTTTTTAGACTTATTTAAAAAAATTGTAGATAGCGGCATCAACCTGTCTATCATGGCTCATTTCAATCATATTAACGAATTGAAAACCGATGCCGTAAAAAAAGCGGTAGATTTAATCTTAGCCTCAGGAGCACAAATCAGAACCCAATCGCCATTAGTAAAACACATCAATGACGATGCTGATATGTGGGCCAAAATGTGGCGAGAGCAAGTCAATATGGGAATGATTCCTTATTATATGTTTGTAGAAAGAGATACCGGAGCCCGAAAATACTTCGAAGTGCCCCTTGAAAAAACATGGGAGATTTTTCAGAAAGCCTATCAACAAGTAAGCGGAATTTGTAGAACCGTAAGAGGACCAAGCATGTCGTGCAACCCGGGTAAAGTGCAAATCTTAGGAATACAAGAAATCCCGATCAACGGAAAAGCAGAAAAAGTATTTGTGCTCAATATGCTTCAAGGACGTAACAAAGATTGGGTATCAAGGCCTTTCTTTGCTAAATATGACCCCGAGGCAAACTGGATGGATGATTTAAAGCCTGCTTTCGGAGATGAATTCTTCTTTGACAAAGAGCTGAATCAAATCATGGAAAACGCAGGTGTAATCGAAGAAAGTATCGCATAAAACAAATTGATAAAAGTAAATCCCAAGTTTTATAGCTTGGGATTTTTTACTTTACAATCATATTGTTATTTCATATGTTTGGCAATATCGTAATAATCTAAAACTTCTATTAGCTCTCCGTTACGATAATGTTCTACTACTAATTCTCCTTTTTTCTTTGAGATAGAATCTCCTAACTGAAATTTGGTTTCCCAATCGGAAGGAACATAAAAAACACAGTCTTCTGTTTTTAATGCTAAAGTATTATGTTCCTTTTTTTGACGATAGATAGAATCCACTTTAGCTATACATTCTATTTCTATTTTAGAACTTAAATATATTTCTCCTCCCGTTCTATTATCCGTAATTGTGTTCCAAAATATCCAACCAAAAAGCCCAATAAGAGGAAAAAACAACATAAAAAACAAAAAGTATTTTATCTTTTTATTTAATTCAAAACCTTCCATAATTTTAAAAAAAAAAAATTTATTGCTCCGTAAACATCCTATAATTTTACTTCTATAACTTCAAGTAATTTCCCATTCCGATAATGTTCTACGGTAAGTTGTCCTTTTTTCTTTGAGATAGAATCTCCTACTCGAAAGTTATTTTCCCATAAGGGAGTGATTTCATAAATACATTGATTTATTTTCAAAGTCAATATGTTATGGTTCATTTTCTGACGATAGATAGAATCTATCACTCCTATACATTCTATTTCTCGCTCTCGTTCTAAAAAACGTTCTTCAAAGCTTTTATTGTTAAAAGCATCAGGTATAAAAATCCAAGAAAACAGAAAAAGAAAAGGAAGAAGAAATACAAAAACTAATAAATTTTTAATCGCGATGAGATTTTATACTTTTCCATAATTTAAAAAATTTTTGTTATCCCTTAATTCATATTTCTCCCAGCCCCTCCGCATCTTGCTCGTATTTCTCTTTTCTTTTCAAATATAGATAATTTTTAGTTTTTATTCATTAATGTCCGATAAAAAATAAAACAGGATGATTTTATTTTTTCATCTATTTG
>CAYPCZ010000069.1:0-12418 GCA_964409345.1 uncultured Flavobacterium sp.
ATGAGGCATAATTTCAAAAATCTGAAAATTTGGATATTAGCAATGGAAGTTGCTTCTGACATTCATACACTTTGTTTAGAATTTCCTAAAACTGAACAGTACGGGTTGATAAGTCAGATGAATAGAGCAGCTGTTTCGATACCTTCAAATATTGCAGAAGGTTCTAACAGAGGAAATATTCATTTTAAACACTTTTTAAATATTGCTCTTGGTTCTTCATTTGAGCTTCAAACTCAAATTCTTATAGCAAGACAGAATAATTACATAACAGAAAATAAAACAAACGAAATAGAAAACAAAATTGTAGAACTTCAAAAGATGATTTCAGGATTTATTAAAAGATTAGAAGAATTAGGAAAAGAAGAAAGATAAGAGTTTTCTTGACTCTTGCTTCTTGACTCTTTCTTCTTTCTTCTTTCTTCTTGACTCTTTCATCTTTTCTCTAAAAATCAAAACTATGGAAAACAGCATAACCAGAGGAGGACAATTCCTCGTAAAAGAAACAAAATGTGAAGACATCTTCACTCCCGAAGATTTTTCGGAGGAGCAAATTATGATGAAAGAATCCGTAATGGAATTCATTAATCGTGAAATTTGGCCCAACAAAGAAAGATTCGAAAAGAAAGATTATACTTTTACCGAAGAGGTGATGCGTAAAGCGGGCGAATTGGGCTTTTTGGGAGTTTCGGTTCCTGAACAGTACGGAGGATTAGGAATGGGGTTCGTGTCTACCATGTTGACTTGTGATTATATTTCGGGAGCGACAGGTTCGTTTTCAACGGCTTTCGGAGCACATACCGGAATCGGAACGATGCCAATTACGCTTTACGGAACCGAAGAGCAAAAACAAAAATACGTTCCGAAATTGGCTATGGGTGAATGGTTCGGAGCATATTGCTTGACAGAGCCCGGAGCAGGTTCGGATGCGAACAGCGGAAAAACAAAGGCAGAACTTACTGCTGACGGAAAACACTACAAAATCAACGGACAAAAAATGTGGATTTCGAATGCCGGTTTTTGTTCGGTAATGATTGTGTTTGCACGTATCGAAGATGACAAAAACATCACCGGGTTTATCGTAGAATTCGACCCAAACAACCCGAACGGAATTACACTGGGAGAAGAAGAACATAAATTGGGTATTCGTGCGAGTTCTACCCGTCAGGTATTTTTCAGCGATACGCTTGTGCCTGTCGAAAATATGTTGGCAGGACGTGGCGAAGGATTTAAAATTGCAATGAATGCTTTGAATATCGGTCGTATCAAATTGGCTGCTGCTTGTTTGGATTCGCAAAGAAGACTAATTAGCGCCTCTGTAAATTATGCCAACGAACGTGTGCAGTTCAAAACTCCAATTGCTAATTTTGGAGCTATACGAGCAAAAATTGCCGAAATGGCAACCAATTGCTATGTAGGCGAATCAGCCTCTTATCGTGCTGCCGGAGATATCGAAAACCGAATCAAAGCTCGTTTAGAAGCCGGAGAATCACACCAGTCTGCAGAGCTAAAAGGTGTAGAAGAATTTGCTATCGAATGCTCTATCCTGAAAGTGGCTGTTTCAGAAGACGTACAGCATTGTTCGGACGAAGGCATCCAGATTTTTGGCGGAATGGGCTTCTCGGAAGACACCCCGATGGAAAGCGCTTGGAGGGATGCTCGTATCACTCGTATTTATGAAGGAACCAACGAAATCAACCGTATGTTGACTGTGGGAATGCTCATCAAAAAAGCGATGAAAGGTCACGTAGATTTATTAGGCCCTGCGATGAAAGTGAGTGAAGAACTGATGGGTATTCCTGATTTTGATGTGCCAGATTATGACGAACTTTTTGCAGAAGAAAAAGAGCTTATCATTAAGCTGAAAAAAGCTGTACTGATGGTAGCCGGAAGTGCTGCACAGAAATACGGAGAAGAATTAGAAGAACATCAACAACTATTGATGTGTGCGGCAGATATGCTTATCGAAATCTATATGGCCGAATCGGGAATCTTACGTGCTGAAAAACTGGCCAAGACCAAAGGAACAGAAAACGTAAAAGAGCAAATTGCGATGGCACAATTATACTTGTACCAAGCCGTGGATATCATCCATAACAAAGGAAAAGAAGGAATTATCTCGTTTGCCGAAGGTGACGAACAACGCATGATGCTAATGGGACTTCGCAGATTTACAAAATATGTAAATATGCCCAACGTGATTGCCCTTCGTGAAATTATAGCAAGCAAAGCGATTGCTGAAAATAAATATCCGTTCTAAGTTGTTGTTTAGAAATTGGATTATTTGGTGGTTGGAAAGCGGGAACAGCAATGTTCTCGCTTTTTTTGTAATAATAATGCTGTATATTATTCAATTTGGCAACTGTCGGCGGGAGTGATTCTGTAAAATATCTGCAAAAGGTTGAGTAATTGGAATTCTACTGAACATTCGAATTAAAAACTTGCTTCTTTGCCGAGAGCTATTTCATTTCTCTAATTAAGACAAAAATCAGTTACCTATTTCTTGTTCAAAAGCAGCATCAAAAATATTCACAAAACCTTTATTGACTTTTGCGTTTTTATCTATGATAGAGGCTCGGGTTATGCGTGTGATGGCCCATTTGTCTTTTAGGCTGTCAGGTTCCGCTGCTCTGAAGTGTTTTATTTTTGGGTTTGGAATCGCTTTGTATCGCTCCCAAAAGGCTATCCATTCTTGCTGACTGTCATCGAGATTAATCGCTACGACATCGAGATCAGGGTATTTTTCGATAATACGATTGAGTCGTCTGTTGACCGCAAAGAAGTGACTCTCAGTCTTTTTTGACCAAAAATACAGGATTGTTTTTTTGTCAAAAATGCGTTGGCTCTGTATGTTGTTACCTTCAGCATCCTTAAGAAGCGCATCTGGTAGATGACCGATTTCTACAATGTTTCTGATTGAGCGTACCAAATCTCGTATTTCTTCTTTTTTCTGTTCATCGGTCGAAATGCTATAAAATTGCTCCAAAAACGCCTCATCATACGCATTGTTTTCGTGATCAATCAGATAAAAGAAAGCAATATTATTGGCTACTTTATTCTTTAAAGCTTGGTTTTGCGTAAGGGTATCTATGATTTCAAGCTTTTTCAAAGCTGTTTTTCCGTCTTTAGCAAACTCATTATTCCCTTGGTTTGCTATATTATCGATAGCAGTGGTGACGTATCTTAAATAAGGAGAGAAGTTCGTAAGAGGTTGACTATTAAAGTCAACGTTTTTTCGGAAGTCATAAAACTCAGCGGGAATTTCGTTATACGCATCCTGTATGTTTCTTCGTCGATGTGCCACCGGATAAAATTCCTTTTTGGTATAATAAGGATAATCTATGCTGGCTCGGGCGAAAACATCAAACTCGTCACTCCAAAGGATGTGTTCTTTATGGCTATTATAGAAGTCAATTGTAGCCTGATAAGAAGAATCGGCCTTTTGTGAAAACTCATCTTCGGGTAGATCAAAAATCCAGAAAGTATCACTACGATCTTTATGTACTTTGAGATACATTTCAACCAAAAAATTATTTTTCTCTTCTCCTTTTCCGCAAAAAACTAATGATTCATCAAAGTTAGAAGTATTTACTCGCACCATCAAACTATCGTTTTTGTCAAAATAAACATACTGATATTCGGGCAAATGTTTGAAGGTATATAAACCCGGAGTAAGCGAATCAAAGGCTACAAAAAAACGGTTTTCGCTGTTGAGCGGAATACTATCCAGCAATGTTTCGCCTTTATAAAAGAAGACCCATTGGTCTTTTGGGTTGATAATCTCCCCGCCAAAATAGGCAGAATAATCATCTATATCGGAATTTTTGCATGAGCTAAAAAAGAATCCAAACCCTAAAAGGAAATAAAGCGTATGTGAAAAAGAATTGTTCATAATTATATTTTCCTGAACAAATGTATTGATAGCTAAAATATTAGGCTGTTAAGAGCTCGTTAAATAACAACATGTTGTGATTTTTGAGGCGCTACCACCGAATTGACTTTCAAAGATACTTATATTTTGCTAACTTTACCTTTTGAAAAAAACCAACTACCTTGAACGATACCCAAAAACATAAAGGACTTAGAAATCAATTAGTTAATACCCTAAAAGAAAAAGGAATTACAGATAATAATGTCTTGGAAGCCATCAGAAAGATTCCCAGGCACTTGTTTTTGGATTCCGGATTCGAGAATTTTGCTTATCAAGACAAGGCTTTTCCGATAAGTGCCGGTCAAACCATTTCGCAACCTTATACGGTGGCCTTTCAGACGCAACTCTTGGAAGTAAACAAAGACGATAAGATTCTTGAGATCGGAACCGGCTCGGGTTATCAAACCGCTGTTTTGTGCACTATGGGTGCTCGGGTATATAGTGTTGAAAGGCAAAACGAACTCTTTAAAAAAACTTCGCTTCTTTTGCCAAAACTGGGTATCAGACCTAAGCATTTGTCTTTTGGTGATGGGTATAAAGGTCTTCCGAATTATGCGCCCTTTGATTCTATTATAGTGACTGCTGGTGCTTCGTTTATACCGAATGCCTTGATGGCACAGCTCAAAATAGGAGGGAGGTTGGTGATTCCGTTGGGGGACAAAGATCAAATCATGACCTTATTGATTCGTAAAAACGAAACCCAATTTGAAAAACACGAATACGGAACCTTTAGGTTTGTACCGCTATTAGAAGATAAAGCTTAATTAGGTGCTTAATACCTATGTCCCTGAAATGATGACACCACAATAGATGAAAAGCTGGGATTCCTACATAAAAGAATATCAGAATTATCTGAAAATCGAAAGAGGATTATCAAAAAACACCATCGAGAATTATGCTTTTGATGTGCAGCGTTTGTGCAAGTTTTTAGACGAAAATAATATAGCTGTTTCGCCCATAAAAATTAACGAAGAACAGGTACAGCATTTTATTTATGAAGTTTCTAAACAACTAAACCCACGTTCGCAATCGCGAATTATTTCTGGGTTGAAAAGCTTTTTTAATTATTTGATTTTTGAAGATTATCGCGCGACCAACCCGCTGGAGCTTATTGAAGCGCCCAAAACCGGGCGCAAACTTCCGGATGTGTTATCGCTCGAAGATATTGACAACCTGATTGGAGCAATAAAATTTGATGCGGCATCAGAAGAAAATCGACTTTTAGCACACCGAAACAAAGCGATTCTCGAAACGCTCTATAGTTGTGGGTTGCGTGTTTCAGAGCTAACTACGCTCAAAATCTCTGATTTGTTTTTTGATGAAGGCTTTATAAAAATCACCGGAAAAGGAAATAAACAACGTTTTGTCCCGATTGGCAGAGGTACGCAAAAAAACATTAACCTGTACAGAAAAGAATGCAGAACGTCTTTCCCGATTCAGAAAGGATTCGAAGACACACTTTTTTTAAACCGCAGAGGCAAACAACTCACCCGAGCCATGATTTTTACGATGATTAAAAGGCTTGCTCAAGAAATCGAACTCAACAAAATCATTTCGCCCCATACTTTTCGCCACTCGTTTGCTACGCACTTGCTCGAAAACGGCGCTGATTTGCGTTCCATCCAACTGATGCTCGGGCACGAATCTATCACTACCACAGAGATATATATGCATCTTGACCGAAAACACCTGAGCGAAATCGTGGAGAAGTTTCACCCGAGGGCATAAATGGAAAGATAGATAAGGTTAAATTTTCTGCATTTTCAATTCCTGATAGGACAGACTTCCCCAAAATAATTTTGTAAATTTGGAACTTATGACCATTTTTATCATGAATTTGACTCTTAATACAAGATTGGCAGAAGGCTATTCAAGTAAATCTCAGATTGCAAGACGATTAACCGAAAATTGGGTTTTGAATAATTCATATTGTCCAAGTTGTTGAGAAATTCCCTTGAATGAGTTTGAAAACAATCGCCCTGTCGCTGATTTTTTTTGTGAAAAATGTAGTGAAGAATTTGAATTAAAAAGCAAAGAAGGAAGATTGACAAATACTATTAATGATGGAGCTTACACCACAATGATTGAGCGAATAAAGTCAGAAAACAATCCGAACTTTTTTTTCTTAACTTATACAAAGCAATGGACAGTAAATAACTTTTTGATTATTCCCAAGCAATTTTTTACACCTGAAATCAATAGCGTCCTAAACGTTTAAAAAAGAGAAAGGTATTTTGATTCTCAAAAGTTTAAGTTTGAGGTTCACACACAAAACCCTTTCTCCTATGACAAATATAACATTGTTCTCCCAGATTATTTCTAAACTTGATCGTTCGGCATTCAATAAACTCGTCAAAGAAAAGCAAACGGACAAACATCAAAAAGGCTACAACAGCTGGACACACTTGGTCTCGATGCTCTTTTGCCAGTTCGCCAAAAGCCAGTCCGTGCGGGATATCAGCAACGGTTTACGTTCGGCCACGGGAAACCTGAACCATTTGGGCGTTGAAAAAGCGCCGTCAAAATCCACCATCAGCTATCAGAACAAGGTCCGCAACTGGGAAATTTTCAAAGACTATTATTTTTCCCTTCTGGAAAGTCTTGGACAGCAGGCGGCCACAAAGCGGGTGAAGTTCCGGATAAAGTCCAAGATATTCTTGTTGGACTCCACGACCATAAGCTTGTGTTTGAGCCTTTTTGATTGGGCAAAATACAAGACCGCAAAAGGCGCGGTGAAAATGCACACCCTGCTCGATTATGACGGCAACCTGCCATCCTACGTGAACATATCCGATGGGAAAACGGCGGACAACAAAGGGGCGTACGAAATCCCCCTGGTCAAAAGGAGCGTCATCGTCGCCGACCGGTTCTACAACGATTTTTCCCTGCTCAACGTTTGGGACAGCAACGAGGTTTTTTTCGTGATTCGCCACAAAGAGAACATCCAGTTCGACACGGTAAAGGAAAACGACCTCCCGGACGATCGGCACCAGCACGTGCTGTTGGACGAAATAATCCGGTTCACGAACAACGAGTCCAAAAAGAAATACCCAAAAAAACTGAGAAGGGTCATGATATGGGACGAGAAGAACCAGCAGAAAATAGAGCTCATCACCAATCAAATGTCTTGGACAGCAAACACAATAAGCGAGCTTTACAAGGCTCGTTGGGGCATTGAGATATTTTTCAGGGACATCAAGCAGCTCCTGCACATCAAATCGTTCATAGGAACCAGCCAAAACGCGGTGATGATACAGATATGGACAGCATTGATAACCATTTTGGTGCTAAAGGCGTTCAAGGCAATGGCAAAACACAATTGGTACTTGTCCAATTTGGTTGCGTTCATCAGGCTGAACCTCTTTGCGAAAGTAAACCTGCAAAAGTGGCTGGACAAACCATTCGACGATCATCCGCCACCAAAACCAAAAGTACAGCAGGGGGTCCTGTTTAAAAAAAGTAAAAAACGGATAGGGAAACCAATGAAAGCGTTAAATTTAACTCGTCGTAAAATCGTTTAGGACAGGATTGATTCTGAATGTCTTTTTAGATTTCCTTTTTAGACCCTTTTAAGGTCATTTAGAAGGGGTTTGTTTGAGACTCCTTCGATGTTGTTGCAGCAAAATGCGTTTTTACCGAACAAGTCTCAAATAAGCCTCGAACAAAAATAGTTTTTTGTAGCAGTAATTATATTTATTAGAAAGTTATAAAGATGGCTATAGTTTTGGATAAATTAGTGTTTTTTAATTATGTTTTTTTGTCAATAACATAAAAGCAATTATCCTTGTGTATGTTTTTGACTTACAGAAAACCCTAAAACAACGCTGCTACAAAGCAAAATATAGGTAAATTACCTATTGACTTGAAAAGTTTTAAAAATGAACTTTGCCAAATTGATAACTTAAAATTTAATTGATATGGCAACGGATAAAAATATGGGAGAAATAATTACGTTAGAAGAAGCAATAGATTTTACACATTCTTTTCAAACAAGAAACCCAAATGAACTGAAATCTTTTTTTGTCGGAATAAATAAGCTAAATTTGATTCTTGAACAAAAGGACTGTACAGGGCTTCGTATTTACAATGGGCATAATACCGAAACTCAAAAAAACAATTTGGTATTGGCTGGAGTTGATGAAAAAGGAGAAGATATTACCAATGGTATAATTTTAGAAAATTTAAACCCTTGTCCTCCTGATTGCCCGAAATCAAGTCCTTTGATAAAACGCTAAATTTTGTATCAGGTATTTTTTTATATAGCTCTTTTTATAGGGATTATTCCTCTATTGATTCTATTCATTAAGAAAAGAGCTTTTGATTTTAAAGAGCCTGTAACTCCTTTTATATGGCTTACGGCTTTTGCTACTTTATATGAGTTTATTGGAACAGGATTGTTAGAAATCAAAACATCATATTGGTTTCAGTTGTATTCCTTTTTAGAGATTGTTACCTTATTTTACTTCTTCTTTAAACTGTTCAAAGCAAAATATAAAACCGCTTTTGGAATCTTTTTAGTTTTACTTGTAACAACTTACAGTTTTTCATTTTTTTTCTGGAACGAAAATAGTGGGCTTATTTCAAATGCCAAAAATAAAGCATCTATTACCTTTTTTGTATTGACTTTTTCATTTCTTTGGTTTAAAGAGTTATTTAAAAAAATGGACATTCAGAATCCTTGGCAAAATGATAATTTTTACTTTGTCTCAGCATTTTCGGTTTATTATTCGAGTACATTTTTTCTTTTTCTGTTAGGCGGTTTTATATCCAACAGTAATGTGCATTTATATGATTACTGGTTAATAAATGTTATGGCAACGCTTATTTTAAGAACCTTTTTAATTATCGGGGTATGGAAAATGAAACAGGATTAAAGGGGTTTTTTTGGATAGGAACCGCAACAATGTTTTTTTCTGTGTTGGGTGTTATTCTGACAGTTGTATTATATCGAAATAAAATACACAAAATCAACAGAAAAGAATCTGAAAACTTATTAAAATCCTCTTTGGAATCTGAAAAGAAGGAGCGACAGCGAATAGCGTCTGATTTTCATGATAGTATAAGCGGAGATTTAAGTGCGGTGCAAAATTACATCACTATTCTTGCCAACAAAGAAAAAGACGATTTCAACAAATCCATATTTCAGGAAGTAGAAACAGCTTTAGGAAGCATTATAGAGAATGTTCAGGATATAAGTTATAATCTGATGCCTCCTACATTGGAAACATTAGGTTTATTATCCACATTACGAACTTATTTTGAACGAGTTCAAAAATGGAATAATGTTATAATTAACGAACAATACCAATCGGAGTGTAATGTTTCTTCGTCCGATGCTTACGAAATATACAGGATAGTTCAAGAATTTGTTACTAATATGATAAAACACGGAAATTCTGACTATATAAATTTTACGTTTTATGAAAAAGAAAAAACATATATTTTTGAAATAAGCGATAACGGAGTTTCTTTCGATTTTTACAAGTGCGTAAAAGAACCTTACGGAATGGGGCTAAAAAACATTACTTCGAGAATTAAATATATAAATGCAAAACTGGTACAGATTCCTGTTGAACAAGGAAACAAAATACAAATCTATTTAAACCCTGATAATTATGTTGCGAATAGCCATAACAGATGACCACACTTTATTCAGAAAAAGTTTGGGTCTTTTAATAAACAGCTTTGAAAATATGCGGGTTGTCGCAGAGGCTTCCAACGGAGTAGAACTTTTGGAAAAGCTACAAACCACACCCGTAGATATATTACTGCTTGATTTACAAATGCCACAAATGGCCGGTTTTGAAACTTCCCAAAAAGTAAAAGAACTTTACCCAAAAATTAAAACTTTGGTTCTCACTCTTATGAATGAAACCGATACCATAAAAAAAGTAGTGAATATGGGTGTACAAGGTTATTTCACCAAAAACACTCCCCCTAAAGAATTGGAAGATGCTATTTGGAAATTAGAAGACAACGGTTTTTATTTTGAAAAAAGCTTATCTGATGTAATAACTGAAATTCTGAACAACCCCGATTCAAAACTTACCACACAACAAGAAATTAGCTTTACGGAAAGAGAAATTGAAGTCATAAGTTTAACGGCACAAGGACTTAAAGCTAAAGAGATTGCTGATACATTATCTATCAGTACAAAAACAGTAAATACCCACAAACAAAATATTCAGCAAAAGTACGACTTCGACAGTATGATGTCTGCCATATTGTATTCATCAGAAAATCATTGATTTTAACACAATTAGACCAAAATATAGGTAAATTACCTATTGACAGAGATATTAGTACAAGGTAATTTTGAGGCAGTTTAATCTTTAAAATTATTAAAAATGAAAACACTTAAATTAAAATTTATAGCTTTGGCTATATTGGTTTTGGGGACATTTGGTTTTATAGCGTGTTCTGACGAAGGAAATACAGTAAATTCTGTTGATTCAAATACAACAAATTTCAAAATTTCAAATGAACTTGAAAGAGATGTAGTGGCAGTTATAGTAGATAATCAAGCTGTACCTTTATATGATGAAATCATATTAAAAGAAATGTTCGTCAACAGAGGATTGTTCAGAGAAGTGAAAAGTATAGATTTGGTTTATGGATTTAATTCTGAAGAAGACAATTATGAAGCTTTTTTAACCATTGTTGCAAAAGAAGAAATTAATTCTTCATTAGTAGCTGTAGCAATTGAAGCCGACTTAATTTTAGATGGAGATCATTTAATTATTGGGGATCCTGAAGTTAAGCCCTATCTTTTTACTAAACATGAATGTAAAGGATATAATTGCTTAAGTTGTACTTTTAAAAGAGAAGGATTTTTAGGTTTAAGAATAGTGGGTTGTAACCCATGTGGAGGAGCTAACCAACCTGAAGAGCCTTCTGGTTGTAATCATAGTTCAAGTAGTGGTGGTGGTTCTGCAGTAAAAGAAGCTGTAAATTTAATTAAAATGGCTGCTTTTTAATAAAAAAAGAAGATTAACCCATAAAGCTCAGTATACATTTTTTTATTATATTAGGCTTTTTTAATATATAAGCTCATGAAAATGAAACATATTTTTTTCTTGTTGATATTTATAACTACTATTTTCAGTCCCAAAGGCAATGCCCAGTCAATCGATAACAAAGAGTTATTAAATAAATCTTACGAAGCCCTAAAAAATATTAAAACGATAGTTTATAAAGTAGATTATGCTACCAAGTATTTGGCTCGTAGAGATACTGTTCGAACTACTGCGGTTTGTTCGTTATACGTTGCCCCAAAAGACAAAATGAAAACTTATAATATTGTTGATTCAGAATATTGGGAATCAGGATTTCATGTTTATGGTCATCGTAGGTATGATGGAAAGAAAGCGATTTGGGCAAACTACCCTATAGATTCTTTGGAAAGTAAGAGAAAACCTTCAATAATGAATAAGAAAAGAGAAAGGAATTCTGTAGTAGAAAATTATAGCGATCTATTACTAAAAGAGTATTTTATATTTGAAAAACCCTTAATAAGATACCTACCTGTTAGTGATAAAATTTTGGTTACAGAAGAAGTACATAACGATATACCTGTATATGTTATAACTGTCGCATTCCAAGACCAAGGAGATACTCGTGATAATGTAGAAAAATATTATATCCGAAAATCTGATTTCCTACCTATCGTTTTCTACTCTTTTTTAAGATTTGAAAATATGGAGCAATACAACTATTATGAAGTTGAGTATTTAGCTATCAATCCCGATATTCCTTTAAAAGAGTTTAAAGTGAGTGAAAACGAAACTATCAATGCTAAAGAGCGATACCAAACATTTAAGGAAAAAACGAATAATTTTAAATCTAAATAAAATGATTGTAAAAAACTATTTTTTCTCTTTTGTGTGTGTTTTTGTGATGTTGTTCTGTTCATTTATTACAAATGCTCAATCCAATAGTTCAAAAAATAATTCTTTGGATTTGGAATTAAAACTGAACAACGGTAAATTACTAAACCTACAAAATGAATTAAAAGGTAAAGTTGTTTTACTTGATTTTTGGTATAGAGGGTGCTTTCCTTGTCTAAAAGCTATACCTGATTTAATTAAATTACAAGAAGAATTTAAAGGGGAATTGGTTATTGTTGGTATTAACGACAGGGATATTCAAGAAGATGTTACAGATTATTTTGAATATAAAAGGGTTAACTATTTGTCAACCTATAAAACAGAAAATAACATTTCAAAAAAATTAAATATAAATATATTTCCTACTACTGTTCTTTATGACAAAAAAGGAAATATGATTCAAATTGATAATGGATACAGTAAGAAGGGATATGCAAAACTGAGAAAGACTATTAAAAACGCTTTAAAATACAATTAACCCTAAATATAGGTAATTTACCTATTGACTAAAATTGAACAGAACAATACTTTTGAACATTGTTTAATTTTAAATCATTGTTGTCCGATAAAAAAAGAAGCCAAAAAGATGGCTTCTTCAAATGAA
>CAYPCZ010000070.1:0-12330 GCA_964409345.1 uncultured Flavobacterium sp.
GAAGAACACAAATTATCATCACTCCGAAGTTAGACCAATTTATGGAACTAATCGGACAAGCTCCCGACACACAAGACTAAAAAATAATCTAATAAAAAAGCTCAGAAAAATTCTGAGCTTTTTTATTAGATTGAATTCTTGTCTGATGGCGAATGACTCCATTGTGGATATGCAATTAAAAATAGAGTAAAAAGAAATAGCCAGAACAGAGTTGATTCTATCAAGTCTTTTTTTTTAAAATACCTTTAAAAAAGGTTGTGCCTGATCAAAGGAGAGGGTCAATTCTTGAGGACCATCGGCGTATGAGGCAATTTCGTAGGTGTTATAAAATAGAGTCAATCCTTTTTCGGTGAACAACAAGGTTTCGGGCAGTTCAAAAAACTCGTTTTCAAACATTAGCCCGGTGGAGTTAATCGGTGCGTTGGGTTTTATACCAAATTCTTCTTTGAATTTTTGTTCTGAAAAAAACGTAAATTCCTCGATGTCTTTAAAGATGTCATTAGGTGTTAGGGTTTCTCCGGTTTTTTGATTAAAAATAAGTGACTTTGTACCTGAATAACCATGAGCTCCGCCAGTATAAATATAATATTCCAGCTTTATGTTGACTATTCTGTGATTTTGGTAAGATAAAACTGAGCTACCTTTTACTTCCCAGCTTAAAGCATCGTCGGGAAACTCTTGCCGGAGAGCTTTGTATGCATTCATAAATGAAATCAAAAGCTCGTCATAGTTGCTGGCGGTTGAAGATTGGTCATCAAAAGAAAGAAGCTCATTAAAAGTTTCGAATGTTCTTTTGTTGATTGAGTCATTGATTTTGTTTCCACTTTCAAAGAGAGCGATTTCCAGTTTAGCTATGGGGCAATATTCTTCACATTCGGACTTTATTTTTTGTTCAAAAATTTTTTCCGAAAAAATTAAAGTAGAGTCGTTTTTACAACCCATTAGCAATAGAATAGCTAATACTATGCCTGCATTTTTTTCCATTTAAAGCCAATTAAAAAACAAAGGTAGTTTTTTTATGATTCGGTTGGCTTAATAGTCAAATAGTTTTTATCTTTGTTACATTCGTAAGTAAACGATTAAATACCTAATCCTATGAAATTTAACACCAAAACCATTCACGGAGGACAAACTCATGAGCCAAGTACGGGCGCTGTAATGCCTCCGATTTTCCAAACTTCAACGTATGCACAATCTTCACCCGGGCAACATAAAGGGTATGAATATTCCAGAACTGGCAACCCAACCCGAACTGCCTTAGAAAATAGCTTAGCTTCTATTGAAAACGGACAATTCGGTCTAGCTTTTGGTTCTGGACTTGCTGCCATTGACGCCGTTATTAAGCTTCTCAATCCCGGAGATGAGGTCATTTCAACTAATGATTTATACGGAGGCTCATACCGTTTGTTTATCAAGATATTCCAGAGATACGGAGTGAAGTTTCACTTTGTGGGTATGCAAGACCTAAACGCTATCGAAGAGAAAATTAATGTTAATACAAAGCTAATTTGGGTCGAAACTCCTACAAATCCAATGATGAATATTATTGATATTGAGGAGGTTGCTCAAATGTCAAAAAAACACCGTTTGCTTTTAGTAGTTGATAATACCTTCGCTACTCCTTATTTACAACTACCTCTTGATTTAGGGGCAGATATAGTGATGCACTCGGCTACTAAATACTTAGGAGGGCATTCTGATGTGGTAATGGGAGCACTGGTAGTAAAAGATAAAGAGTTAGCAGATCAGCTGTATTTTATTCAAAATGCGAGTGGTGCTATTTGTGGTCCGATGGATAGTTTTTTGGTTTTAAGAGGGATTAAAACGCTTCACCTAAGGATGCAACGTCACTGTGAAAACGGAAGAGCAGTAGCAGAATATTTGCAATCGCACCCTAATGTTGACAAAGTTTATTGGCCAGGATTTGAATCACACCCTAACCATGAAATTGCCAAAAAACAAATGAGCGATTTCGGTGGGATGATTTCGTTTACTGTTAAAGGAAATGATTATGATAAAACGATTCAAACCTTAGAGAAGCTTAGCGTATTTACTTTAGCGGAATCACTCGGAGGAGTAGAATCGCTTGTTGGGCATCCTGCCAGCATGACCCATGCCTCAATCCCTAAAGAAGAAAGAGAAAAAACAGGAGTCGTCGATTCGCTTATCCGTTTAAGTGTCGGCGTAGAAGATATAGAAGACCTGATTGCTGATTTAAAACAAGCCTTGAGTTGATTTACGGCTGCCGTAATAAGTAAATGACTACATTAAAAGAGGATATTAAAACACAATCAGATTGGATTGTAAGGGCTTTTGAATACGACGGATTACATCTTGATTATACCTTCGAAAGTATAGTCGAAATTGATAGATTCTTTGCTCTTAACATGAAAGATGGAAAGCCAAATAAAAAAGGTCGCTTAAGTAAAAAAGGAGCGGGAGGGATTCTTTTTTCTATGGGTGCTTATGTGGGAGAAACGATTATAAAGAACATCGAAGGTACAGAATGGCTTACTGACGATAGTGGTTCCAAAGAAGAATTAAAAGTCGCAATGAAAATGCCTGACGGAGCTATTATTTTTCCGATACAAAAGTAATAAAACGCTTTCAGAACGGAAAAGAAGACTCAATATATCCTTATATTAAAAGCGTAGCTCAAAAATTTATTGACTTTTCTCCTGATGTTGATTTTTGGAACATAATATTAGAAACCGAAAACACAGAACTGCCTAAAAAAGCATGGTGGAAATTTTGGTGATAAACCTGAAACTTTAAACAAAAAAATATGTACGGAAAAATTAAAGAATATCTTCAAAGTGAATTAGATACTATTGAAGAAAATGGACTTTTTAAGAGAGAAAGAATTATTACTTCTCCGCAAGGAGCCGAAATTACCGTTAACGGAGAAACGGTTTTAAACTTTTGTGCCAATAATTATTTAGGGTTGTCTTCGCACCCAGAAGTGATTCAAGCCGCAAAAGATGCATTAGACACTCGGGGGTTTGGGATGTCGTCTGTTCGCTTTATTTGCGGAACACAAGACATTCACAAAACATTAGAGCAAAAGGTAGCCCAATTCTATGGCACAGAAGATACGATTTTATATGCCGCTGCTTTTGATGCGAATGGAGGCGTTTTTGAACCCTTACTAACCGATGAGGATGCTATAATTTCAGACAGTTTGAATCACGCCTCAATTATTGATGGGGTGCGATTAAGCAAGGCAGCTCGCTATCGTTACCAAAATAACGACATGGCTGATTTAGAAGAGCAACTCAAAAAAGCCAATGCTGAGAACAGACGTTTTAAGATTATTGTAACCGACGGAGTTTTCTCAATGGATGGTCTTTTGGCTCCGCTTGACCAAATTTGTGACTTAGCTGACAAGTATGACGCTTTAGTAATGGTTGACGAATGCCACGCAACAGGATTCATAGGAGCTACCGGAAAAGGAACCCTTGAAGCAAAAGGAGTAATGGGGCGTGTGGATATCATTACCGGCACATTCGGAAAAGCTCTCGGAGGTGCGATGGGAGGATATACTACAGGTAAAAAAGAAATTATTGAAGTATTAAGACAGCGTTCGCGCCCGTATTTGTTTTCTAACTCACTTGCGCCTATGATAGTAGGAGCTTCGATTAAGGTGCTTGAATTGTTAGAGCAAGATACTTCACTGCGTGATAAATTAGAGTGGAACACTAATTACTTTAGAGAAAGAGTCAAAAAAGCAGGTTTTGATATTATTGATGGTGAATCTGCTATTGTACCTATTATGCTTTATGATGCAAAATTATCACAAACTATGGCTGACGAATTGTTAAAAGAAGGGGTCTATGTGATTGGCTTTTTCTTTCCGGTTGTACCTAAAGATAAAGCCAGAATCCGTGTACAGCTCTCGGCTGCGCATACCAAAGAGCAATTAGATATGGCAATAAGAGCTTTTGAAAAAGTAGGTAAAAAGCTTGACGTTATATAAAATTTTAGGTTTTCTTTTTGCTAATTCGCTTTAACGTAGTAAATTTGCACATATAAAATATATTAAAAACTTAACTATGAAACATCTGAACAAACTTTTTGTAGCTGTCTTGTTAATCGCCGGATTAAACCTACAAGCACAGGATGAGAACAATCCTTGGGCTGTGTCCTTCGGAGCCAACGCAGTAGATACACGTGTTGGAGCTGACTCGGGATTCTCGGGCATATTCTCAGAATACTTTAACGTAAAAGATCATTGGAACTATATTCCTGCTGTGTCTTATTTATCTGTCGAAAAATACATCGGAAGCGGATTCACTTTTGGTCTAACAGGGTCGATTAATAAAATTGACAAATTTGTTGAGCTTCGTGATGAAGCAACAGGAGAGTTTCTTGTAACTAATCCTGGAGACTTAGAGTATTATGCTATTGATGGAGCGGTTAAGTATTCTTTTCAAGAGCTTATAGGTTCAAAATGGTTTGATCCATCGCTTCACGTAGGAGGAGGGTATACTTTCTACGGAGATCATAGCGGTGGAACTGTAAACGGAGGTGCAGGAATCACTTTCTGGTTTACAGAGCAATTAGGGCTTATGTTTCGTTCTACCTATAAACACTCTTTTGATGACGTAAGAGCAGATCTCCCTGAACACTTCCAACATTTTGTAGGCCTTACAATCAAATTTGGTGGTAAAGATACAGATGGTGACGGAATTTATGACAAAGACGATTTGTGCCCTGAAGAGTGGGGATTAGCAGAGTTTCAAGGTTGTCCTGATACAGACGGAGACGGAATCCCTGATAAAGATGATGCATGTCCTTATGAGGCAGGTTCAGCAGAATTCCAAGGTTGTCCTGATACAGACGCAGACGGAGTACCAGATAACTTAGATGAGTGTCCTGAAGTAGCTGGTCCAGCAGAAAATAACGGTTGTCCTTGGCCTGATACAGATGGCGACGGAATTACAGATAACTTGGATAAATGTCCTAACGTAGCAGGTCCTGCAGAAAATGATGGATGCCCTTGGCCAGATAGAGACGGAGACGGAGTTCCAGATAAAGATGATAGATGTCCAGACGTTAAAGGAACTGTAGCTAACAACGGTTGCCCTGAACTTACAGAAGAGCATGAAGCTCAACTAAAAGAATATGGTAAAACAATCTTGTTTGAAACAGGTAAGTCTTCTTTCCAGAAAGCAACCTACCCAGTATTGAATTCTATTGTTTCTATACTAAAAGAATATCCTGGAGCTAAATTTTCTATCGAAGGGCACACAGATAGCACCGGAGGTAAAGCACTTAACCAAAGACTTTCTGAAGAAAGAGCAGCGGCAGTGAAAGATTTCTTGATTGAAAATGGCGTAGAGGCTAACAGATTATCTTCTGCAGGTTTTGGTCCAGACAAACCAATCGATACAAACAATACGGCAGCTGGTAGAGCTAATAACCGTAGAGTAGAAATCAACTTGATTAACTAATTTGAAGCTTACTTAAAAGCTGAAAATTAAATATAGATATACGCCCTGATATTCGGGGCGTTTTTTTATTTTTACCTTATGGATACTTTTTTAAATAAAATAGCAAAAGAACTCATCGAGAAATATGGTACTTCGCTTGTCGATATTACTATTGTTTTACCCAATAGAAGATCAAAAGTGTTTTTGATAAATCAAATCGAAAACTCTATCTCTGACACTACTTTTGCTCCTGATATTTGTAGTATTCAGGAATTGATGGAACGTATTTCAGGAATTCGTGCTTTGGATGCTGTAGAGCAATTGTTTGAGTTTTATAAAGTGTACTCACAAGTATCTTCGGCACAAGAAAAACAAAGCTTTGAGCAGTTTGCACCTTGGGCAAAAGTACTACTTACTGATTTTAGCGAAATTGATGCTTATCTGATAGAGCCCAATAAAATTTTTCGGTATCTTAAAGACATTAAAGATATTGAGCATTGGTCACTAAAACAAGAGAAGACTCCCATTATAGAAAAGCATTTAAAATTCTGGAGCTTGTTTCCTACATTCTATGAAGCTTTTTATAAATATTTAAAGAATAAAAAAGCAGGATATCAAGGTTTTATTTGTAGGGAGGCCGTTAGTGCTATTTCGGAGTTTTCACAAAGTTCAAAAAACCAAATGTTTGTTTTTGCTGGGTTTAATGCTTTGATGCCTTCCGAAGAAAAAATAATTCAGTTTTTACTCCAGGAAAAGAAAGCCAAAATATATTGGGATATTGACAAAGCATTTATAGAAGATACCCACAACCAAGCTGGATATTTTATTAGGAAGTATAAAAATAATTGGAGCTATTATAAATCTAATCCGTTTGATTGGATCGGTGATGAATTTTCACAAAATAAAAACATCCGAATTATTGGTACTGCCAAATCGGTCGGGCAAGCCAAAGTAGTGGGCCAAATTATAGAACAACAATTGGAGGGAAATCCAGACAGCCTAAGTAAAACTGCTTTGGTTTTGTCTGAAAAAAGCTTACTTATCCCGATGTTATATTCGCTTCCGGGCAATGTAGAGCACCTTAATGTTACTCTAGAATATTCGGCTCGCAATAACCCGATCCAATTTTTGATCAATAGGCTTTTTAGGCTGCATACCTATGCAAAATCTAGAAAAGGAAATTACACCTTTTATTATAAAGATGTGTTAGAGGTTCTTTCTAATCCGTTTGTGGAAGTTTTAATAGACGGAAGTAAAATTGTAGAGCTTATCAAAACCAATAACTTTACGTTTATTACTCATCAAAAGCTTTATGAATTGTCTGAAAATAAAACTGATTTCTTTGCGCTTGTCTTTGATAAATGGCCAGATGACGCAATAGAAGTGCTGGATAGAATTTCAGAAATTTTGATACGAATTAAAAATAATTTACCCAACAACTCTGATGCTGACAAAATTACTCTGGCCTTTGTCTATGAAGTTTTTAAACTCATCAACCAGATAAAAAACTATTTTTTGATATCTCCAGAGGTAAGCACTATTCATAATTTATATGCTATTTATAAACAAGTAGTTGATAGTGCCCAAGTTTCTTTTGAAGGAGAGCCTTTGGCTGGGCTACAAATTATGGGACTTCTAGAATCACGCACACTCGATTTTGAAAACGTAATCATTACGTCGGTCAACGAAGGGAAAATTCCTTTCGGAAAATCAAACAATTCTTTTATTCCTTATGATGTAAAACGAGAGTACGGATTGCCTACTTATAGAGATAGAGATGCAATTTATACCTATCATTTTTATAGATTGTTATCCAGGGCTAAAAATATTTATTTAATATATAATACCGAAGACGAAGGGCTTGACGCAGGAGAAAAAAGCCGTTTTATAACTCAGTTAAAAATAGAGAAAAAGCCTAATCATTTTATTTCTGACCAAATTTTGAATGCCGTTTTGCCTTCGGTAGCTCATCAGCCCATTCGAGTAGAGAAGTCAGATAAAATAACAGAGGTTTTAAAGGCAATTGCAACTAAAGGTTTTTCGCCTTCGTCATTATCTGCGTATATCAGAAATCCGATGGATTTTTATTATCAGAGAATCCTTAAGATTTATGAAAATAAACAAGTAGAAGAAACTATTGAAGCCAATACACTCGGAAATGTAATTCACAATACGCTCGAAGCTTTATACAGGCCACATATTGGTGGCTTGCTTAGTGTACCTATTATCGAATTTATGGAAGGTCAGTTTGAAAAATTACTCTTGTTTAACTTTAAAGAAAACTTCAAAGAAGGCGATATAAACAAAGGAAAAAACTTATTAGCTTTTGAATCTGCCAAACGTAGTATTTTAAACTTTTTGAGGTTAGAAAAACAACTAATTTCTGATGGTGACCAAGTGAGTATTTTGTTTTTAGAAGAAAAATTCGAACGCACAATAGAAGATAGCAGGCTGCCTTATCCTGTGAAAATTGCTGGTCTTGTAGATAGAATTGAACTGCGGAACGGCAATATTAGAATTATAGATTATAAAACCGGTCGAATAGAAAAATCAAACGTGGAGCTGGCTGACTGGAATGATTTTTTTGGTAACGAAAAAAAGGACAAGATTATACAGCTCTTGAGTTATGTTTTTATGTATGAAGAAAAAGCAGAAAATAGAGCCATAGAAACAGGAATTATTTCCTTTAAGAATTTAAAAAGCGGTTTTTTGCCTTTCGGATTCAGAAGTAGCCGAACAGAAGTGCAAAACACAATTACGCCAGAAATTATCGAAGAATACAAAGAGCAAACTATCGGGTTGTTATCTGAAATTTTAGATCCGGACTTTCCTTTTCAGGAAAATTAATTAATTATTTTATCAAAAAACCCTGATTAACCTTTAAGCTAATCAGGTTTTTTTATAGTAAGGGCTTGGTTTAATAAGCTCTTTTGTCGTTATTACCTTCGTAGAAGTTGATAAAAGCTTGGTTTACTACTCGATTTCCTCCTGGAGTAGGATAATCTCCTGTAAAATACCAATCACCTAAATGTTCAGGGCAAGCCATGTGTAGGTCTTCTACCGTTTGGAAAATCACTTTCAGCTCTGCTTTCAGATCTTCGGGGGCAACAAGTTGAGCAATCTTGTCTGAGATTTGCTGGTCTGTAAACGGAGCATAAATCTCTTTTACATAATTGACCACTTGGTTATCTTGTAATTTTTCTTGAGCTTTTGATTTTTTATAAACCTCATCAATAAGGTGTTGTTTGCCGTTTTCTTTAAGGAGCTCTAAGGCGGCTTTGAAAGCGACGAAATCTCCTATTTTAGCCATATCAATTCCATAGCAATCCGGATAACGAATTTGAGGAGCAGAAGAAACAATTACGATTCTTTTTGGATTGAGTCGGTCTAAAATTTTGATAATGCTGGTTTTTAGCGTTGTTCCTCTTACGATACTATCGTCTATAATCACTAAGTTATCGGTTGGTTTTACTACGCCATAAGTAACATCATAAACGTGGGCAACTAAATCATTTCGAGAATTATCTGCAGTAATAAAGGTGCGAAGCTTAGCATCTTTAATGGCTATTTTTTCGGTTCTAATCTTAACAGAAAGTATTTCTTCTAGCTTTTCTTTTGTAAGTGTTTTTCTGTGGGTGAGGATATATTGATTTTTTCGTTGATTCAAAAAATCATTAGCGGCTTCGCTCATCCCAAAAAACGATGTTTCAGCTGTATTGGGGATATAAGAGAAAACAGAATTATCGGTATCATTGTCGATGGCTTGAAGAATTGCAGGTAAGAGTAGTTTTCCTAATTCTTTTCTTTCATTATAAATTTGAGCATCACTTCCTCTTGAGAAATAAATCCGCTCAAAACTACATGCTTTTTTAGGTAAAGGCGAAATAATTTCTTCTTGATAAACTTCTCCGCTTTTCTTGATAATTAGCGCATTTCCTGGTTTTATTTCGTGTATGGTTTCAAAAGGAACATTAAAAGCTGTTTGAATCACAGGGCGTTCAGAGGTTACTACCACAATTTCGTCATCCTGATAGAAAAAAGCAGGACGAATACCGGCCGGATCTCTAAATATAAATCCATCTCCGTGGCCTAATACCCCCGCCATAGTGTATCCGCCATCCCAGTTTTTTGAAGCACGTTTTAGGATTTTGACGATGTTTATACGCTCTGCAATTTCTGGTGAAGAGTCTCTTTTGTTAAGTCCTTCGTTTTTACATTGCAGGTACAAATCATTTACTTCGTCGTCAAGAAAATGGCCAATATTTTCCATAACGGTTACAGTATCGGTCATTTCTTTTGGGTGCATGCCGAGCTCAACCAAGCTTTCAAAAAGTGTTTTGACATTGGTCATATTAAAGTTACCGGCAATAATCAGGTTTCTGTGCATCCAATTATTGAGTCTTAAAAACGGATGAACGTTTTCGATGCTGTTTTGACCGTATGTTCCGTATCGCACGTGACCTAAAAACAATTCTCCTATATAGGGCATATTTTGTTTTTGCCAGTTTATATCGTCTTTTTTATCTGGGTTGTTTTCTAAAGTAGAATTGATTCGCTGGTTTATCTGCGTAAAAATATCTTGAATAGGCATGGCTTCGTTTGAGCGAACTCTAGAAATGTATCTTTCTCCTGGATTCATATCAAATTTTATACTTGCCAATCCGGCTCCGTCTTGTCCTCTGTTGTGTTGTTTTTCCATCAACAGATACATTTTTTCTGCTCCATAAAATGCAGAACCATATTTCTTTTTATAGTATTCCAAAGGTTTCAAAAGCCTGAGAACAGCAATTCCGCATTCGTGTTTTATAGCGTCGCTCATAGTTGTGTTGCGTGTTTTATAGTCAAAAAAAGCCTCATAAAGAGGCTTGGGTTATTATTTTAATGATATGTCAAATTGTGTTAGTGCTTTAAACTGTTGCAGTCTTCTGACCACTTCAACATCTGTTAGTTCAAGCATCCGTTCGGTTCCGAATTTTTCTACGCAAAACGAAGCGAGATTAGAACCAAAAATAACTGCATTTTTCATGTTTTCGAATGAGATGTTTTCGCTCTGCGTAATATATCCGCAAAATCCTCCGGCAAACGTATCGCCTGCACCAGTTGGGTCAAAAACCTCTTTTAGCGGAAGGGCAGGAGCAAAGAACACTTCACTATTATTAAAAAGTAAAGCTCCATGTTCACCTTTTTTGATAATGATATATTTTGGGCCCATTTCTTGGATTTTATCAGCTGCTTTAACTAGCGAATATTCTCCCGATAATTGCCTTGCTTCTTCGTCATTGATAGTGATAACATCTACTTTTTTCAAAACTTCTTTCAGCTCAGGTAAAGCACAATCCATCCAGAAATTCATGGTATCTAATACGACAAGTTTTGGTCTTTTCTCTAATTGATTCAATACCTCCATCTGGATGTTCGGGTGCAAGTTTCCGAGCATAACTACATCAGCATCTTTGAAGTCTCCGGGCACTGTAGGCTTAAAATCAGCCAATGTGTTGAGTTGGGTATCGAGTGTATCTCGAGTATTTAGATCGTTATGGTAACGTCCGCTCCAAAAAAAGGTTTTTCCTCCTTTTACCACTTCGATTCCTGAAATATCTATATTACGCTTAGTAAGTAACTCTAAGTATTCTTGAGGAAAATCATCTCCTACAACCGATACAATCCCGATGTTGACATTAAAGTTAGAAGCAGATAATCCGATGTATGTTCCGGCACCGCCTAAAATTTTATCGGTTTTCCCGAAAGGAGTTTCGATAGCATCAAATGCAACCGTACCAACTGCCAAAAGTTTATTCATTTTTATTGTGTTAGTGAAGCTGCAAATATACTTATAAAATAAAAAAGTTGCAATTGATGTAGTAGAAGATTCACAGCCGTCCGAAAGTTTTTTAAAAACGGCCAAAACCCTTTTGAGATCCTCTGTTTATGGAACTAATCGTAATTGATTCACGGAATTATCTTTTTGTAGAGGTTTTCGATGGTTCGGGCTGACCAATCCAGTTGATTGGTTATGATTTCGATAACTTTGTTCTCATCTTCTTTATAAACATGTAAAAGCCTTAATTTTTGGGTATAATTCCTGTTCCTACAGCTTTTTTTGAAGTGAGTCCTATGATTTCATCTTTGAGAATATCTTGGTCTTTATGATCGGGAAGTTTCTTTTCTTCAAGACTTGTAAAAACTGTATTTTCTTTGATTCTTGTTACAAAAATATTATTTGCTTTAATGCGTTTCATCATCAATGAAAAGTCAAAATATCCTCTGTCTTCAACGATTATTGTGCCTTTCTCAAATACATTGTTTTCCAATCCGTAGCGGTCGTGAACCTTGGCTTCGGAAATATTAACCATATCAGGAAGTCCTAATTGGTCGTCCCAAACCGTGTGGATTTTCAAGCCTCCTTTTGCTGTTCGGAACTTTGCCCAATCAAACAAACTCAAACACAGACTCACAGTAGTGCTGTCAACCAGTTTAATATTATGGTTTTTGATTTCTTCGATAACATGGCTTTGATGGTGGGATTTCAGCGTTTCTTTGTAATAACTTAAAAGCCTGTAATAAAGACCTTCAAACACTTTGTAATCCCGATTTTTGTTACCATCGCTCATCGTAGATTTGGCAGGGCTTTGATGGAGTTCAATATCAGAAAGAAAGGTACTGCTTATTGATAATCCACAACTTATATCTGAAAGCGTATAGCATTTATTCAGCTGTCCGAACAATAACGCAACCAATTGGTCGTACGTCTTGTATTTATGGCAACCTTTGTCTGATTTGTGCTTATGGATTTCGCCACGAAGTAAATGAGTAGGAATTAATCCTAAAATTTGACCAAGTAAGGGTTTATTTGTATTTTTGGAACGCCTGAATAATGCCATATTTGAAAAAAGTTGAG
>CAYPCZ010000071.1:0-12205 GCA_964409345.1 uncultured Flavobacterium sp.
TTAGCTCAACAGTATCCAAAGAATCTGCTCCTAAATCATTTGTGAAGCTTGCTTCTGTTACTACTTCGTTCTCGTCAACGCCTAACTTGTCAACGATAATCGCTTTTACTCTTGATGCAATGTCTGACATAATTTTTTTGTTTTAGTATTTGAATTAAGCTGCAAAAATAGAAAATTTATTTTAAATCGCTATTCTTATCGGAAATTGTGGCACTAAAGTAGATAAATATTTCCAATAAACAAACTATAAATACTTTATTTTGTGCTTAATTATTCGTTTTTTTGCAGCATGAAAAACATAATAATTTTTGCTTCAGGTTCGGGTTCTAACGCTCAGACCATTATCAATCACTTCAAAAACAGCGACTCCATACAAGTGGCAGCTATTTTTTCGAACAAACAAAATGCAGGAGTTTTAGAGCGTGCAAAAAAAAGTGGAATCCCGACAGAAGTTTTTTCGAAAAAAGATTTTTATGATGACGTTTTTCTCGAAAAAGTCGAAAAATACGACCCTGAACTAATTATCTTAGCCGGATTTTTATTAAAAGTACCCGACTATTTGATTAAAAACTACCCCAACAAGATCATAAATATCCACCCGGCTTTGTTACCTAATTATGGGGGAAAAGGAATGTATGGCACCAATGTGCATAAAGCAGTTTTTGAAAACAAAGAAAAAGCATCGGGAATGACCATTCATTATGTAAACGAACACTATGATCAAGGAAATATAATTTTTCAAGAAAGCATACCTATTGACGATTGCACTTCTTTTGAAGATATTGCCCTCAAAGTACTGACTCTGGAACACAAGAATTATCCTTTGGTTATCGAGAAGCTACTTAAAACTAAACCATTACATAATTAAAAAACAGTTATCTTGAGCTATCAGGTGCATATCTATACAGACGGAGCAGCAAAAGGAAATCCCGGAAAAGGTGGTTATGGAGTAGTTATGGAAGTTCCCGGCTCTACCTATAAGAAAGAATTTTATGAAGGCTTCAGACACACCACAAACAATCGCATGGAACTTTTGGCCGTGATTGTAGGGCTCGAGAAACTTAAAAATCTTAATACCAAAGTTTTGGTGGTTTCTGATTCTAAATATGTGGTAGATGCCGTCAACCAAAAATGGATTTTTGGGTGGGAAAAGAAAAACTTTAAAGGTGTTAAAAACCCTGATTTATGGATTCGATTTCTTAAAATTTATCGAAAGCACCAAGCTGATTTTAAATGGATAAAAGGACATAACAATCACCCACAAAACGAACGGTGTGATGAACTTGCTGTATATGCTGCAAGCCAAGAGCAGTTGTCGATTGATGGATTTTATGAGAACTCAATCGAGAAACTCCTTTAGCCTTAGCACAAAATATTGTCGTTGAAGACAAAATAAAAAAATTCCGAAGAAAGCTATCTTCGGAATTTTATGTTAGATATTGAGCTAATATTATTGAGCTAAAGCAGCCTCATATTTCTTAGCTACCTCACCCCAATTTAACACAGCAAAGAATGCCTCAATATATTTAGGTCTTTGGTTTTGGTAGTTCAAATAATAAGCATGCTCCCACACGTCTATCCCTAAAATAGGAGTTCCTGAGATCTCCGTATTTGGCATTAATGGGTTGTCTTGATTAGCTGTGCTTCCTACTTGCAAGTTGCCGTCTTTATCAACCACAAGCCAAGCCCATCCTGAACCAAATTGTTTAGCTCCGGCATCAGAAAGCTGAGTTACCAACGCATCAACTGATCCGAAATCGGTATTAATTTTCTCCAACAAAGCTCCACTTGGTTCTGTTTTATCTCCCGATAAAATTTCCCAATATAGATTATGGTTATAAAAACCCCCAGCATTATTACGAACTGTTTTGTTATTTACATCTAATTCGGATAAAATTTCTTCAATAGTTTTATTTTCCAAATCTGTTCCTGCAATAGCTTTATTCAGGTTATTGGTATAACCCAAATGATGTTTGGAATAGTGGATTTCCATAGTCTGGGCATCAATATGTGGCTCAAGCGCATCATAAGCATAAGGCAAAGCTATCATTTGAAATTTACCCTCTGCTTTAACATTAGCCGGATTAGCCAATGTAACTTCTTGCTCTATTGGGTCTGAAATTTTGACCTCAACTGTTTCTTTCTCTTTGCAAGATTGAAGTGCAAAAGTCACTAACAATCCTGATAATACAATACTTAGTTTTTTCATTTTTTTATTTTTTTATGAAGTTCGTCAATTAATTTTATATACTCTTTCTTGGCTTGTTCTTCATTCATTTGTCTGACCTGCATCCATGCATTCATCTTAAAGGCATTAATTAGATCGTGCTGGTGAGCCGAAGTAGAATTGATAGGCTCTTTGGTGGCTTGCTTGTAATATGCGTATAATTGCAGCCTTATATCAACGGGCAACGGATAGGTGATTTCGGTTGCCTTTTGTAAGGCTTGTTCAAACAGTTTATCGATGTTCTTTGAATCCAAAGTTCTAAAAAATTACTTTTTTGCTATAACTGTTATACCTCCAACAGCTTTATCCCCGAGTTTTACATTTATTTCTGTTCCGATTGGCAGATACAGATCTACTCTTGAACCAAATTTAATAAAACCAGCATCTGCACCTTGCAGCACTTTTGTACCAACTCTGGCATAATTTACAATTCGTTTTGCCAAAGCACCCGCAATCTGCCGATAAAGCACCTGTCCGAACACACGATTTTCTACTACAATGGTTGTTCTTTCGTTTTCTTCACTTGCTTTAGGGTGCCAAGCCACCAAATATTTTCCCGGATGATATTGGCTATACTTTACTTCTCCAGAAACAGCATAGCGTGTTACATGCACGTTAATCGGAGACATAAAAATCGAAACCATAAGGCGTTTATCATTAAAATATTCTTTTTCGAAAACCTCTTCGATAACCACTACTTTTCCGTCAACAGGTGATAATATATAATTATCATCACGTTGTATGCCTCGCTTAGGGTTTCTGAAAAATTGCAGAACCAAAATCAAAAGAATAAGTGCTACTATCTGAATGGCTTTTTGCAACCACAACATACTAGTAATAGTATCTGCTAAAAAAATAACTGCCACAGTTATAACCAAGGTTATAAAAATAATTTTGGCTCCCTCTTTATGAAACATAATTTATGATTTGATAAAATAAAAATACAAATGGTGCGACAAATATAATACTATCAAGCCGGTCAAGAATCCCTCCGTGTCCAGGCATAATATTACCGCTATCTTTCACATTGGCAGAACGTTTAAATTTTGATTCAACCAAATCGCCCAACGTAGAAAAAACAACTATTATAAATGCTAATGTTCCCCATACCCAAATACTCTCTTGCAAAAAATACTGAGCCATAAAGATACTAAAAATAATTGTAAACAAAGCCCCTCCTAAAAACCCTTCGATTGTTTTTTTGGGAGAAATTCGCTCTAAAAGCTTGCGTTTTCCGATTGATTTCCCAACCAAATAAGCAAAAGTGTCGTTCGTCCAGATAAGGATAAAAACACCAATAATTCTTTTAGGAACATAAGCTCCTTGTTCAAAAGGAATTTTGGTTATGATAATAAAAGAAAAAACGATATAACCTATAAACAGAAAATATTTTAGAAAATCATTACTGATAATAAGACTTCGAGAACTAAATAAATTTTTAATCAACCAAAAAGCCGTCAGGACAGAAAAAGTAGTAATAAAAAGATCGGGACGAGTTCCTAAATTATTAAAAAACCCAAAAATGGCATACAACCCAACACCCAACACAAAACCAACTAAAGGATTAAATCTAATGAGTTTTGAGAACTCTACTGTTGCCAATACCAATAAAACCCCTATCAGAATCTTAAAACTCAATTCAGAATACCAGCAGGCCAACAGCAAAACAGCTATATATACAGCTCCCGATATTGCTCGAGTTAAAGTTTCTGACATAAATTATAGGTCTTCTAGAAGAAGTAAATAAAGATTTTTTGGGACACTCCCATATTGCATAAAATTTTCCTCTTTTGCTTTTTCGAAATATTTAAAAGCAGTTATATTAGTAGGATAATCTGTTTTGTATTTTCGTTGTATTTTTTGAAGCCCATCTGTTTTATTAGACACAATTTGGCTTGTCGTGGCAAAAACGACCATATTTACGGGTAATTCGTTGGGTTTATATTGCTTGATTTGTCTCGAAGAAAAAAGCACTGAGCCCTCATCTGCAATTAGGTTTTCGCAACTTGCAAACAAAAAAGAAGGATTTTTTACAGCGGTATAAGGAAGTTTATTTTCGTCAAGCAAATGATATAAACTAGGCTCTAAGCACAAGACTTGTTTTTCAAACCAATCGTTTTCTTCTAGAATATTTTCAAACTGAACCTTAACCTCGTTAAAATCAACACAGTAAATAAACTTGCCGCCGTTTTTAACAAACTTGGTCATAAAAAGCTCATCAACAGGAATGTCATTTCTTTGCTCAAGAAACGGACTTTTTTGTTCTTTTTTGTCTTCCTCGGAAGATGAACTTCTAAATAATTTTTTAAAAATACTCATTAAGAAATATTTCGTGTTACCGCACAACAATTCAAGCCAAAGATAGAAAATATTCGGAACACATTAAAAAATAGAGAAATTTATTTTTTTGTCAGGACCAAATAAATACGATTTTTTGATTTGGATGCAAAACATCAAAATAACAAAATGATTTCTACTTCCAAATTTTTCCTAATTTCTCAATCCTTTGGCGGGTATTTTCTATAAACTTTTGATGTTGCTGGGTTTCGGGATTAAAAGGTTTGTGGCGAAGTGCTTTTTGAATGGCATCAATTTCTTTGGAAATAATTAAAGCTTCTTCTGACAAATAATGCTCAGAGAATCTTTGCCAGATATAATCAATGGCAATAGCATTGGGGTGAATCATATCACTTTCAAAAAAGCGATAATCACGAAGTTCGTCCATTACGATTTCGTAAGACGGAAAATAACTCACATTGGGATCAGTTAAAACCTGATTTAAACCAGCGAATAAATGTGATTTACTTAGGTTGTTTTCAAAAAATCCGTCTTTTGTATGCCTTACCGGAGAAATCGTAAAAATAATTTTCTTTGTAGAGAATAGCGAAATAACATTACCTAAACTTTTAGCAATCTCATCAATGGGGAGCAATTCTTTTACAAACTCCTGTTGAGATACTTTATGACAATTAGCCACTAAGTTTTGCGAAGAAACGTTTCGATAAACCCAAGCCGTTCCGAGCGTTATAATAATGTGAGTTGCTTTATGGAGAGCTTGCTGGCTTTGAATTAAAGCCTGATTCAACTCACCTAACAATTTGGTTTGGTCTGTTGAAGAAAATCGGGAATGGACATCAAAAGAATGCCAAAGTTCGTTATGAAAAAAAACATCATTTTGGGTAAAGGTTTCTTTTCTAAGAGATTTTGCCAAAATTTTTTCGATAGCCTTCGGATGAAATAAAACTCCAAACGGATTGGAAAGATTTTTCAATTTAAAATAATGGAATTTTTCAGCCATATTTTCAACAAAGCACGAGCCAATAGCATATATTCCTGAATCATAATCAATCGGAACATCTGTTTTTGCTATCGAAATTTGTGTTCTGAAATTCATATCCCGTTTTTAAATATTCAAATCAAATGTTTTGCGAAGTAATTCTAAGGCTTCGTTTTTTTGAATCATTTGTTGGAATTTCTCAATATTAGTTACCGGTTTTTTGACTTGAATAGTTTCGTTTACGCTTATCTCAATTTTAATATGATGATTGCGTAAATGTCCTCTCAAATGCCCTAATAAGTTAGGAATCTCTGTCTCCAAATCTATTTTTGAACTCTCATTCGGAACTTCATATTTTATAGTAGTTCCGTCAAGTGTTATTTCGCTCATCCCCATAATAGACGAGATAATCATATATCCTTTAGCCTCCAAACGGTCTTTAAACTTATTCCATTGAATGAGTAAATCGTTATATTCGAAAGACTCCTCTAAGAATTCATTCTGTTTTTCTGCCAAAAGCTTATTATTATTCTCTTTGAGCTGTTTGAGTTTTCGAAGTCCGGCAAGCGAAACAGCACTTACGGCCTTTTCCGAATTTTCAACTGGGGGTATTTCTATTTTTGGAGCAACAATTTTAATCGACTCTACAGGCTCTGGAGCTGATTCTTCTTGTTTTAAAGTTATCTTGGGAATAGTAGAATAAAAATACGACGCCGGAATTATAAAGTCAGCTTTTTTTTTTCTCCATCAAAAGTGATAGAGGCAAGCTGCATCAAACATAATTCGACCAATAATCGTTGATTCTGGCTTGTTTTATACTTCAAATCGCAATCGTTTGCAAGAGTAATTCCGTGAAGTAAAAACTCTTCGGAAGCGGTGGTTGCCTGATGTTGATACTGAATTTTGGCAGCCTCTCCTACTTCTAATAATTGTATGGTACTTGGGTTTTTGCAGACCATCAAATCTCTAAAATGCGAAGCTAACCCTTGTACGAAATGATGGGCATCGAATCCTTTTGCCAGAATATCATTGAATAACAATAACAAATCGGGAATTTTATTAGCCAAAATCAGCTCAGTAGCTTTTATGTAATATTCGTAATCAAGAACGTTCAAGTTTTGTGTAACTGCCTCTCGTGTCAAGTTTTTTCCTGAAAAGCTGACTACTCTATCAAAAATAGAAAGGGCATCACGCATTGCTCCGTCAGCTTTTTGAGCAATGATATGAAGGGCATCATCATCTGCTGTTATTCCTTGACTTTTAGCAACGTCTGCCAGATGGTTTTTGGCGTCTTTTACCGTAATCCGTTTGAAATCAAAAATTTGACAACGGGATAGAATCGTAGGAATTATCTTATGTTTTTCGGTAGTAGCCAGTATAAAAATAGCGTGTTTAGGTGGCTCTTCGAGAGTTTTCAAAAAAGCATTAAAAGCTGCTTGCGATAGCATATGCACCTCATCAATGATATATACTTTATACTTTCCGGTTTGTGGCGGAATCCTTACCTGATCAATCAGGTTTCTGATGTCATCAACTGAGTTGTTAGAAGCGGCATCTAATTCAAAAATATTAAACGAAAAATCCTCGTTCGGGTCGTCATAATCAGGTTGGTTGATTTTTCGGGCTAATATTCTGGCACAAGTTGTTTTACCAACGCCTCTAGGCCCTGTAAACAAAAGTGCCTGAGCCAAATGATTGGTTTCAATAGCATTGAGCAAAGTGTCAGTAATAGCCTGCTGCCCCACAACATCCTTAAAGGTCTGGGGTCTGTATTTTCGGGCGGATACGATAAATTGCTCTTCCATAGTTTTTTTCAGAGGGACAAATATATGAAATTTACGCTATAGATTCTAAGAGCAACGATCGGTTTTTATAAAAGTTAGCTTAGAGTTTGCAATTGCTCTTGTTAATTGATCAAAAATATTGACATTGGTATTGATTGTATATTGATACTAATATTACATTATACTATTTCGTTTAATTTAGAGTTAGCTATATATTTGCCTTTTACTTAAATATCTGTAGATGAGAAATTTTTTATCGATTTTTTTTATTTTGTTAGGAACTTGTTTTTCGATGGCCCAAAATCTTTCTATCAAAGGAAAAGTATCTGATTCCGAAACCGATTTACCTGTCGAGTCAGCCACAATCTATCTTTCTAGGGTGCAAGATTCTACTTTGGTAGATTATACGATTTCAGATCATAACGGTAATTTTCAACTCAATGTCAGAAAAACCGACAAGCCTACCCAACTTAAAATTTCAAACATTGTTTATAAGCCCTATATGCAAGAGTTCGCTACCATCGAAGACAATCTTGATTTAGGCTACATCAAACTTGATATTCAATCGACACTCATTGATTCGATCGAAATACGGTTTGATATACCGCCTGTACGGGTGAGAAACGATACATTAGAATTTAACGCTTCTTCGTTTAAGGTGCGTCCGGATGCTAATGTCGAAACACTTTTGAGGCAACTCCCTGGTGTAGAGATAGATTCTGACGGAACAATAAAAGTTAATGGCAAGCAAGTAAATCAAATTTTGGTCAACGGAAAACCTTTTTTTGATGCTGACGGGAAAATTGCTTTGCAAAACCTACCTGCAGAAATCATCAATAAAGTACAAGTTACCGACAAAAAAACCAAAGAACAAGAAATTTCAGGAGAAGCTTCGACAACAGATGATTTAAGCATTAATTTAACTATCGACGAAGATAAAAACAAAGGTTATTTTGGTCGAATAATGGCTGGTTATGGCACCGATGATAGATATGAAGCCAGCGGATTGGTCAATTATTTTAAAGGCGATTTGCGAGTGAGTCTTTTGGCTTCGTCTAATAACATCAATGCTTCGGGCTTTTCGATGGACGAAGTATTTGATAATATGAGTGGCGTACGCTCGGTCCGTACTTCTGGCTCTGGAGGGCTATCGGTCAACGGAGTCAATTTTGGCGGAATGAATACCGGAATTACTCAATCTAACTTAATAGGACTCAATTATGCAGACAAATGGTTTGAGAAAGCAGATGCCACCGGAAGTTATTTTTATTCAGATTCTTCTACTGAGAATCAAAACAAAACCCAAACAGTAAATCTTTTGCCCGACAACTATTTTACAACAACATCCGAAAGCTATTCAAAAAACGACGCAAGCAATCATAACTTCAACTTCGGACTCGAGGTAAAGATAGATTCTACCTCTACCCTATGGATCTCTCCGAGTTTATCTAAGTCAAACAATCGCTCCAGAAGCAATATGTTTCAAACATCGTTTGACGAATTTGACGATATGCTCAACCAAAGTACCAGCAAAAATTATTCGGACAGCAAAAATACATCTATTAATAATTCTGTCTATTATTTCAAAAGATTAGCAAAAAAAGGTAGAAGTTTTAGCGTAAATTTCAGAAACAGCAATTCTGATTCAGAAGCGGAAAACTTCACTCAATCTGCTACTTATTTTTATCAGTCAGACCAAGAAGACGACATCAGGAACCAAAGGGGCAACAACAATAATAAGCGTGACAATTATAGTTTAAGCCTTACTTATAAAGAACCCCTAACCGACTCTTTAAACATTTCTTTTGGAGCAAGTTATGATTTATCTAAATCATCTGATGACAGAGAAGTTTTTGATTTCGATGAGCTTACGCAAGATTTTACCCAACAAAACGACATGCTTTCTAATTCGATTTTTTCGCAAACCAAAAATTTCAATCCAAACATCCGATTCGAACTTCGCAAAAGCAAATATAATGCAGATCTAAATGTAGGCACTCATATATATGATTTTGAAAATTCATCTTGGTATATGGGGCAGCACACGATTTTAAACAAAAACTATATGGTTCCGGCCTTAAGTGCTAATGTTCGGTATCGAATAAGCAAATCAAGTTCGTTTTCTACCCGATATAATTATAGAGAAAGCCTACCGAGTGCTTCGCAACTTTTGCCTGTAGAAAACCTGACCAATCCGCTTCATACAATGATAGGAAATCCAGAATTAGATTTAAACAAATCGCATTCGTTAAACTTAAACTTTAACGATTATGATTATGCCTCACGCAGCGGTTATAGTGTCTATTTATTTTCGACTTACCATACCAGCAGAGTAACCTCGGTTAGTCAATTTGATCAAGACAGAAAACAAACCACAACTTATACGAATATTAGTGACACCTATAACATTCAAGGCGGTTTCAATTGGGATAAATCCTACACGACAGAAAACGGACACAAATATGGATATTCGGTAGGTGCCTGGGGAAATTATAATTTCAATAAAGGGTTTACCAATACCCAACTGTATCAAGCAAACTCAAAGAATATCACACCAAGATTAGGGCTAACTTATGAATACGGAGAATTGCTCACTATCTACCCGAGCTACCGATTCACTTATAACCAAACCGATTATACGAATTATCGCATTGGCAATTCTTCGAATGTTATTCATCGAATTAATCTTGAAGCAACCAGTTATTTTCCTGAGAATTTTATATTTGGCAGCGATTTCGGATATACCTATAATTCTAATATGACACGAGGATTCCGTAAAGATTTCTTTTTATGGAATGTAAGTATGGCTTATAGTTTTTGGGATAAAAAAATGACCGCAAAAGTCAAAGTTTATGACCTGCTCAACCAAAACATAAGCAACTCTCGACAAATATCAGATATTGCCATTATTGACAGCGAAGATTTAATCCTAAAAAGGTATCTGATGTTTTCGCTTTCGTATAAGTTAGAGAACTTTGCAGGAACATCTACTAACCAAGAAAATAATAGAAGAGGTGTCTCTAGAAATTTCAGAAGCAGAAGATAACAATCAATAAAAACTTATGATACTACTTCTATATCAGGGTTTTAGTGGAGCAAATCTTTAACAAATAATTCTCGATCTTTCGGAGAAAAATAAATGTCGTCAAATTTGTTATACGTAATAATAACTCCTATATGAGTTGTTGCAGGCCGATAGAAAACAGGAACATACCATCCTGAATGATATTTTACTCTTTTTATAGATGAAATCTTCATTTTTCCGAAAAAAGGTCCGGAACGATGATACAAATACCGTTGGTGAATTGTATAATAAGTCCCCATAAAAATCCAAGCAAATAATCCGAGTGTCAAGGCTGTTATCCCCAAATAAATTAAAACATCAAGATCACTGATATCTGTCAATATTATATCTCCGAATAATACCGGCAGAAGCATAACTAACGTGATGAACCCTAACGTAAAATACGAAGATTTAGAAAAAGATGCTTTATACACTTTTGTCATTTTTATGAATCTGGTAATTATTAAACTTGCAAAAGACTCAATATCAACGGAACACGAATTTAAGTTTCAGGAGATACCCTTTATAATTTGAAAAAGGCGTAATTTTGAGCTAAAATACTAAAAAATGAGTACAATAAACTGGAAAACAGCAAGAGAATACGACGATATTACGTATAAAAAATGTAACGGAGTTGCGAGAATTGCCTTTAATAGACCGGAGGTCAGAAATGCATTTCGTCCGAAAACTACCTCAGAATTACTTGACGCTTTTAGAGATGCTCACGAAGATACTTCAATCGGAGTAGTGCTTTTGTCATCGGAAGGACCTTCTCCGAAAGACGGAGGCTGGTCTTTTTGTAGCGGAGGAGACCAAAAAGCTAGAGGTCATCAAGGATATATAGGCGAAGATGGTTATCATAGATTAAATATCCTAGAAGTACAGCGACTTATTCGTTTTATGCCTAAGGCAGTTATTTGTGTAGTAAACGGATGGACTGTAGGTGGAGGGCATTCGCTTCATGTAGTTTGTGATTTAACCTTAGCTAGCAATGAGCATGCTATATTCAAGCAAACTGATGCCGATGTGACCAGTTTTGATGCAGGTTATGGCTCGGCTTATTTGGCCAAAATGGTAGGTCAGAAGAAAGCACGTGAAATTTTCTTTTTAGGGCGAAATTACTCAGCTCAAGAAGCTTACGAAATGGGAATGGTCAATGCGGTAATTCCTCATCATGAATTAGAAGAGACCGCCTATGAATGGGCACAAGAAATCCTAGCCAAATCGCCAACTTCTATCAAAATGTTAAAGTTTGCTATGAACTTAACAGATGACGGAATGGTAGGTCAGCAAGTATTTGCTGGTGAAGCTACCCGCCTTGCTTATATGACCGAAGAAGCTAAAGAAGGTCGTGATGCATTCCTCGAAAAAAGAAAGCCAAACTTTGAAAAAAAATGGATTCCTTAATATTCATCATCACAAATTATAGCTCATAAAAAAAGCCATCCTTTTCGGGATGGCTTTTTCTTTTTATTTATTGTCTTGTCCTGAAATAGCGATACACAAAAAAGTATCATTATGAAAAATCCAGAGGGACGTGTGTATATCAAGCGCACGCAGAAAGACTATTCAATGTCTTTAAAACTACAAATTGTACAAGAGATAGAAAGAGGATCCACCTCTATTAGCCAAGTAAAAAAAGATTATGGCATTCAATCTCGTTCTACCATTGTCCAATGGCTTAGAAAATTTGGTAACTTTGATTGGGACAATCAAATACCTTCAAATATGCCAAAATCACCCGAACAAAAAATAATGGAGCTTGAGGCGCAAGTAATATTATTAGAGAAAAAAAAAGCCCTTCTGGAGCGAGAAGCCTTTGTAGCGGATAAGAAAGCCATCATTTTTGATAT
>CAYPCZ010000072.1:0-11874 GCA_964409345.1 uncultured Flavobacterium sp.
GGAACGGAATTAATGTCAATTCGCAAACCTTGGGTCAAACGGATTTTAATGCAGTTAATTCCCTTTCGTTCGACAATATAACTGTAAAATCCGGAGGCGGAAGTGTGCTGTACGGAAGCAGTGCTATCGGAGGAAGTATTCACTTGAACAACGACTTGTATTTTTATGACCGATTCGAAAATGAATTGTTTCTGAAATACGGTAGTTTCAATTCTTTTGACGGACGTTTTCAGACCAAAGTGGCTTCGAATAAATATAGTTTACAACTCGGTTTTTCTCATTCGTTTTCTGATAACGATTATAAATGGGTAGGAAAGGATCGAAGAAACATCAATGGACAGTTCGAAAACTCCACTTTTAATGCCGATTTTGGATATAAGATTGATGCTACAAACACTATTAAATTTTATAGTTTATACTTTGTCGGAGAACGACATTTTTCGTTAGTTCTTCCTGCCGAAACTCCGACCAAATATCACAATACCGACATTCGAAATCTATTGGAATGGACGAGTTTAATGAACCGATTTACGTCAAGAGTGAAATTAGCTCATTTGTTTGAAGAATACAGGTATTTTCCGCATGTTAATAATCAATTTTATACTTTCGGGAAAGTAGAAAGCTTTATCGTTAAATATGATTTAGCTTATGATTTTTCGGATAAAATAAAGCTCAATACGGTTATTGATTTTACCCAAAACAACGGACAAGGTTCCGACATCCACTCCGAAAAACGTCAGATTGGTTCGGGTAGTTTGATGGTTAAACACTTGCTTACGGATAAGCTTTTATACGAAGTTGCTTTGCGAAAAGAAATTACCAATAATTACGAAAGTCCGTTTTTGTATTCCTTGGGAATGAAGTACGTAGTAAACGATTTTTATTCCGTAAAATTAAATACTTCCAAGAATTTTCGCATCCCAACTTTTAATGATTTGTATTGGGTAACCGGAGGAAGTGCTGATTTAAAACCCGAGACATCCTATCAGGCAGAACTCACAAATGAATTTACTATAAAGAATTTCGGAATTACATTAACAGGATATTACAATCAGCTCAAAGATATGTTGCGCTGGATTCCGACAGGACCTATGTGGGAACCTGAAAATACCGAAGAAGTCGAGATTCTTGGACTAGAAGCAGGATTGTCGTATTCCAAAACCATCGGAAAACATTCCATTAACCTAAACGGGAATTATGGTTATACCTCCTCTAAAAATCAAAAAACCGATAAATATCTGATTTATGTTCCAACTCACAAAGCCAACACAAAAGCTTCCTACGGGTACAAAAACCTGAATATTTATGGGGAATTCTTGTATGTAGGAGAAGTTTATACCCGTTCAGATAATAATTCGAGGTATAATATTGATGCCTATCAGGTTTTTAATTTAGGAACGGATTATACTTTTAAAACAAATTATACATTCGGAATAAAAGTGCAAAACATTCTAGATACCTATTACGAAAGTGTCGAAAACAGAGCATTGCCGGGTAGGAATTTCATGATGTATCTAAATTTTATACTATAGCGAATTGACTAACAACTAAATAAATTTAATATGAAAACAATCAAAAGATTAGCTTTATTAACTTTCGGAATTCCGTTTTTTTTCGCTTCATGTAGTAGTGATGACAATAATTCGGGAGGAAATGCATCAGGTGAATACGCTAACGGAATTTTTATTCTGAACGAAGGAAAGTTTATGAGTGCCGAAACAGCAGAAGTTACGTTTTTACCTGAAAACGGAATTTTGGAAAATGATATTTTTTATGGAGTAAACAATTCTTATCTCGGAGATACCGCTCAAAGCATCGGAATAGAAGGCGAGAGAGCTTATATTTTAGTAAATAATTCCAATGCGATTAAAGTGGTAAATCGTGATACGTTCGAACTAATTACCACCATTACATCAGGTGTTCAGAGTCCGAGATATATAGTTTTTGAAAACGGAAAAGGATATGTTTCTAATTTAGGGAATCCAGCCGATGCTTCAGATGATTTTATTGCTGTGATTGATTTAAATTCCAATCAAGTTACTGCTACAATTCCTGTAGCTGAAGGACCTGAAAAAATGGTGGAAGAAAACGGAAAATTATATGTAGCGCACAAAGGCGGTTGGGGAGTAGGAAATACCATTTCCGTAATTGATTTATCGTCTAATACGGTTTCTGCCATTATTGATGTTGCAGATGTTCCGGACGGAATCGAAGAAGAAAACGGGTTTTTGTATGTGATGTGTAGTGGTTTTGCTTCGTGGAATCCTGACGTGCCTTCCACTCAAGGAGGCTTATATAAAATTAATATGACTACCAATGAAGTGGTTTCGAGTCTCTCGTTTACAGAAGGAGTTTATCCTACTCATCTAGAAATCGAAAACAACAAAATATATTATACTATTGCTGGAGGAGTTTATGCGATGGATTTGTCAGCTACAACGCTTCCATCAAATGCTCTTTTTTCGTTAAACGGAGTTTACAGTATTTACGGATTTGAAGTAGAGGAGGGAAAAATCTATATGTCTGACCCGAAAGATTACAACTCAAACGGAGAAATTTTTATTTATTCAACAAACGGAACTTTCGAAAGCTCATACGAAGTAGGAATTGCTCCAAACGGTTTCTATTTTAATGACTAAATACGTACAATAGTTTATAATGAAATTGAAAATCCCGATTAAAACCTAATTCAATCGGGATTTTTTTTGAATAGAATGTTATTTAATATGTTCTACCTTTTGTACTTCTTCGATATTCACACTATCAAAAAATCCTTGTTCGCTCATCCATTCGTCAGAAAATACTTTGCTCATATAGCGCGAACCGTGATCAGGGAATAACACTACAATCAAACTACCTTTTGTGAACTCTCCTTTTTGAGCATATTGTTTTACGGCTTGTATTGCTGCCCCCGAAGTGTAGCCTACAAACAAGCCTTCTGTTTTGGCAATTTCACGAGTGGTGTGAGCACTATCTTCGTCAGATACTTTCATGAATTCGTCAACTACGTCAAAATCTGTGGCTGTCGGAATTAGGTTTTTTCCGAGTCCTTCGATTCTGTACGGATAAATTTCGTCGGGGTCAAACTCTTTGGTTTCGTGGAATTTTTTTAAGACAGAGCCATAAGCATCCACTCCTAAAATGCGAATATTTGGGTTTTTCTCTTTCAAGAAGCGACCAATACCAGAAATAGTACCTCCGGTTCCGCTACAAGCTACAAGGTGAGTTATTTTTCCTTCGGTTTGCTTCCAAATTTCAGGACCCGTAGTCAGGTAATGAGCTTCAATGTTTAATTCGTTAAAATACTGATTGATATACACTGATCCTTTTGTTTCTTCATGAAGACGCTTGGCTACATTATAATAAGAGCGAGGGTCATCCGCCGAAACATTAGCAGGGCATACATATACTTTTGCTCCCATACTACGCAACATATCAATCTTGTCCTTAGAAGATTTTGAACTCACTGCCAAAATACATTCATATCCTTTAATAATACTGACCATTGCCACGCTGAATCCGGTATTTCCGGAGGTGGTTTCTATGATAGTATCACCGGGTTTTAGGATTCCTTTTTTTTCGGCTTCTTCTATTATGTGAAGTGCGATACGATCTTTGGTAGAATGTCCAGGGTTGAAAGCTTCTACTTTTGCATAAAAAGAACCATCGATGTCTTTGGTTATTTTATTGAGTTTAACAAGTGGAGTGTTAGCTATGAGTTCTAACACGTTTTCGTGTACGTTAAGTCCTTTTTTCATAAATTCCCAAGTTAATCAAGGAAAACATTTTAGCGTTTTTTGTTAACCTTAAAACCTTGCAAAGGTAAGGCTTTTTTTCTAAAACTTTAAAAATAATTCTAAAAGTGATTTTGTATAGATAGCTTATTGTATAGTCCTTAAATTTGGTTTGAGTCGCTTGGTCAAATATTTTTACAAGAGCAATAATCTCCCATTAGTTAAACATTATTTGACAGAAACCGATTGAAGTGAGTTATTAACAAAAAAATAAAAGCCTACCCAGCTATTTTTGCTATTTTTGCAAAATATTATTTAATGGAATAGATTTTAAAATAAGGGTAATTTAATGGATACAAGGGAGGAAAAAAGTATTGACTTTATAGAAGCATCAGCATCTAAGATTAGTAGCGTAGATTTCGAAAATCTTTCGTTTGGAAGTGTTTTTACAGACTATATGTTGGTTTGTGATTATAAAAATGGGCAGTGGCAAAAGCCAGTTATACAACCTTATGAGCCTTTTGTGATGGATCCGGCTTCAAAAGTGTTTCATTACGGTCAGGCGATTTTTGAAGGGATGAAAGCCTATAAAACAGATTCAGATGAAGTTTGGTTATATCGTCCTGACGAAAATTTTAAACGAATGAACAAATCGGCAATTCGTTTGGCAATGCCTGAAGTTCCTGAGTTTGTTTTTATAGAAGGGCTTAAAGAGCTTTTGAGAATAGAAAAACAATGGGTCAAAAAAGGAAAAGGAAACTCGCTTTATATTCGCCCTTTTATGATAGCTACGGGTGCCGGAGTGGCAGCTTCTCCTTCGTCAGCCTATAGGTTTTGTATTATTTTATCACCTGCCAAATCCTATTATTCCGGAGAAGTAAAAGTTGTGATTGCCGATCATTATAGTCGGGCCGCAAATGGCGGAATTGGCGCTGCCAAAGCAGCCGGAAATTATGCAGGACAATTTTATCCTACCCAATTGGCCAACCAAGACGGATTCCAACAAATTATCTGGACAGACTCCGCTACCCATACTAAAATGGAAGAAGCAGGCACGATGAATGTTTTTTTCAGAATCAACGATGTGCTTTATACGGCTCCTGTAAGTGAGCGAATTCTAGATGGGGTGACCCGCAAAAGTTTGATTGAATTAGCAAAACATTTAGGCATCAAAGTAGAGGTTCGCCCGGTATTAGTTTCTGAACTTATCGAAGCACAACACAACGGAACACTTCAGGAAGTTTTCGGAGCCGGAACCGCAGCAGTAGTAAACCCTATAGTAGGATTTTCTTACAAAGAAACTTATTATGAATTACCGGTGCAAGAAAAATCACTTGCTTTATTACTCAAAGAAAAGTTGAATAATATTCAACATAAAATTGACGAAGATATTTTTGGCTGGACAGTAAAAGTATAAACCTTTATTGGCAAAGAGGTTTTCATGTTTAGAGATAGAAATTTTCAAACAAATGAGTATATTTGTTTAACCAATTAAAGAATTAAGTTATGTCATTTTCAGAATTATTCGACAGTGGTTTCAAAACCAGAAATAAAGGGCATTTTTCGGCTATTGTTCGCGTTGCTTTATCTGACGGAGAAATCAGTCAAAAAGAAAAACTGTTTTTAGATAAACTGGCAAAGCAATTAGAAATCTCAGAACAAGAATATACAGAAATATTAACCAACCCCACAAAGTTTCCAATTAATGCACCGTATCTCTATATCAATAGGTTAGAGCGTTTGTATGATTTAGGGCGTATGGTTCGCTTGGATACTGAATTAGAAGAAAAGCAAAAAGCAGTGCTTAATCGTTTTGCTATTGCTTTAGGCTTTACTCCATCTAATGTTGAGTATGTTGTAGACAAGGCGCTTAAGCTTATCGACACAGAGGTTGATTTGGATACGTTTTTATACGAAATGCAAAATATGAACAAATAAGTTTTTGATTCAAAAATAAAAACCTGTAAATTTGAACTTTACAGGTTTTTTTATTTTTATAAAATATGAAGTATTATAGCTTACTAACTCTATTGTTCTTAAGTTTTTGCATTCCGCTAAAGGCACAAGAAGAGTCTGACCCCCTAAAAGGAAATTTAGAAAAGCAGTTTGAACATGTTTTTCAAAGGTCTCAGAAATACCAGAATTATAAAGTAATATCCATTTCTCATTTTAATCACCTCAAGAAAAGTAGTTCAGATACTTTGAAGCTATATAAAGAAGAGGTGAGTGGTTTAGAATCAAAAATAGATGAACTAACGAATAATGGGGAGGCTCTTAATAAAGAACTTCAGTTTAGAAATCAAGAGATAGAAGAGTTAGTACAAGCTCAAAAGGTAGTTTCTTTTTTGGGAATAAACATAAACAAAGGATTGTTTAGCACGGTGATTGTTGGGGTAGTAAGTGCGTTATTGATTTTATTGATTTTGTTTGTGATGAAGTTCAAAAGTGCCAGAACCCAAGCTAATGATGCTGTGAGCGGACTTTCTAGATTAGAAGACGAATATGTCGATTATAAGCGGAAAGCGATGGAGAAAGAACAGCAATTAGGCCGTAAGCTCCAAGACGAAATCAACAAAAATCGAAAGGATTAATTACTGATGCAACTTTTTTATTCCTCTGAAATAAGTTCAGAATCGACTACTTTTTATTTTGATAAAATAGAAAGTAAACACATTGTACGTGTACTTCGAAAGAAAGAAAACGACAAGATTTTCATCACTAACGGCAAAGGTTTTTTGTTTGAATGCGAAATTATTTTAGCTTCAGAAAAAAAATGTGAAGTGAAGATTATAGGCTCGAGTTTTTTTGAACCTAAAGCCTATAAACTACATTTGGCTGTTGCTCCGACCAAAATGAATGATCGCTACGAATGGTTTCTCGAAAAGGCTACCGAGATAGGAGTGAACCAGATTACTCCGATTATTTGTGATCATTCCGAAAAAAAGCAAGTAAATTTAGAGCGTTTCGAAAAAATTATATTGGCAGCTACCAAACAATCTTTGCAATATTACTTGCCTCAACTCAACCCGGCTATAACTTTTTCGGAATTTATCAAAACCCAAACCGAAGAGGGGCAGTTGTTTATAGCCCACTGTGAAGAAACACACAAAAAAGAATTGGCAGACCAAATAAAACCGAATCAATCAATTACTGTTTTGATAGGCCCAGAAGGTGATTTTTCTGAAAAAGAGATTGAATTAGCATTAGCCAACGGGTGTGCGGCAGTCTCTTTAGGGCAGACTAGATTACGTACTGAAACTGCTGCAATAGCAGCATGTATGACCGTTAGCTTGTTAAATCGATAAGGTGTTTTTCTGTATTATATATCCAACGACTCTCCAATCTCTAACAACATCAAATCTTTGTTTTTATCGAAGAATTTTCGTTTTGCTTCTTCGTGATTTATTTCGATAAACCCGAAAGTATCAAAGTGATAACCCAAAATTTTATCACACGCTACAAAATCTGAAGCAATAATAGCATCTTCAATATCCATAGTGAAATTATCTCCTATAGGCAAGATGGCTAAATCTAACTTTGTTCTGAGCGGAATAAGTTTCATGTCAAAAGTAAGGGCTGTATCTCCGGCGATATAAATGTTTCGCTTTTCTCCTTCCAAAACAAATCCGCCGGGATTTCCTCCGTAGGTGCCATCTGCAAAAGAGCTGCTATGGATAGCTGTTACATATTTTAATTTTCCGAAATCAAAGTCCCAGCTTCCTCCGTGATTCATAGGGTGCGTTTCGATACCCTTATTGGAATAGTAATCGGCAATTTCGGCATTCGAAATAATCACTGCTTTATTTTCTAAGGCAATAGCCTCTGTATCGAGCGTATGATCTTGATGGGCATGGGTAAGCAAGATATAATCAACTTTTAGAGCATCAATGTCAATATGTGATGCTTTTGGATTCCCTGAAATAAACGGATCTACTAACAAGTGTTTGCCAGCGACTTCAATCCCGATACAAGCGTGTCCGTAATAAGTTATTATCATAATTTTTTTATTTATTGGGCAAATTCATAATTTTTTTCTGTGTTTGCGTCGGCTATTTGAGCGTTCAAAACATTGCCTTGTTCGTCCATAATAAAGGCGATTACTTGCAGATTATTTGCGTTTTCTGCGGTATAATTTACCGAAAGATTTGTTAGATTAATTTCACTTCCTTCGGTAGCTTGTCCTTCTAAGTTATTGCCAAGGATGTTTCCGTGCACGCCCCTTAAGGTGTGGTTGTGTACAAAGTTAGAAAGTGTGGGCATAACTCCTCCATACAAATCAGGGTTGTAGTTGCTTTGATCGGCTATAAGTCCGTTTTCTACAATGTAGATTACATATTTTAATGGCCCTTCTATATTTTCTTTGAAAGCAAAAGATAAATCAACACTCCCTGCGGTTGCACCTAAGTTGGAATTAATTTTAATTCCGATAGGAGACATAGGCTGTATTTGTTGAATAGGCTGACTTACATTTTGATGTTGAGGATTTGCCCAAATTATGGTTCTGTTTATAGAGGCAAAAGGATAAGCCCCTCCTATTTGGAGGTAGTCTTCCAAGGGCATTCTGCCAGAATAATCAAATTCGTCGTTGTTGTGAATAGCCACAGCAATAACATTGTCTGTTTGGTTTTCTATAAGCTCTATGGCATAAATTATTCTTGTGCACCATCCGCACCAAGTTCCGGTAAAATCTTCGATAAGTACTTTATGTCTAAAGTATAGGTTATCAACCTCAAGCGGGTCTATAACATTTATAGTTCTTTCTTCGCTCAAAAATTCTTTTCCGCTTTCTTGATCGATATACATAGCGTGGATCTGATAAGCTCCCAATGTGGTGGGAATAAAAATATTAGATTCAAGTGCAACCTGATTTACAAATATTATAGACTGTTCGGTGATGTCAACCCCTGCATTATTGGTTACGCTAAAGCTAAAAAACTCTTGTTCTTCGGTGTCACTTAATACGATATTGTATTTATCAGGGAGTATCGAGATAAGTTTGATTTCGTTGTCATAAATATTATTATCATCGTTTTCGTTTGTTCCGCACGAGATAAACGCAACCGAAGTGCTCCATATAATAAATAAAAGGGTGATGAGTTTTTTCATGATGTTTTCGGTATCTTGCTTTTTTAAGTTCTAATTAAATATTTTACGAAAATATAATTTTTTTTTCAAATGCTGTAACTTAACATTCAATTTATATATATTTGCGAATCATTAACATTAAAAAGCAACTCATTATGAAAAAAATATTTACGTTGGCTGTGTTCTTTATAGGTTTTACTGCCATGGCGCAACAGAGTAGATTGCCTAATCTGACGCTGAAGAACCTTGACGGAACAAACGTAACAATGTCTAAATATAACAATACCGAACATCCGGTAATTATTAGTTTTTGGGCGACTTGGTGTGGGCCTTGTATTAATGAACTTACAACTATTCATAATGTATATCAAGACTGGCAAGACGAGTTAGGGATAGAGTTGGTAGCTGTTTCGATAGATGATGCTCGAACCAAAAGAAGAGTTAAGCCTATGGTGAGCGGAAAAGGGTGGGAGTACGAAATCGTTCTAGACGAAAATCACGATCTTAAAAGAGCATTGAATGTTGTTAATGTGCCCTATACGTTAGTAGTATATAAAGGAGAGGTGATTTTTGAACACTCAAATTATACGCCGGGTTCAGAGAATGAAATGTATAGAATAATAAAAAGCAAAGTGAAAAAATAATTTTCCACAACCGAAATGATAAAAAAAATTACCTGCTTGGGCTTGCTTCTCGGAAGCCTTTCTGCCTTTGCTCAAGAAGAACCAACCAAAAACCAAGGACATCTGAATGTAGGAATCGAATCAAACAGCCAATGGTATATTGATGATGATAAAATTCAGATTTCAGAACTTGATGCCGTAGAGCGTTTTCGTTCCAACAACTACATAAAAGCCGATTATTTTATCAATAAATGGGAATTCGGGGTGCAAGTAGAATCCTATAGTCCAATGGCATTACTGAACTATGCACCTGATTTAGAAAAAACAGACATCGGAACATTATATGCTCGATATAATAATACGGATTTAGGATTAGATATTACAGCCGGACATTTCTATGAACAGTTTGGAAGTGGTCTTGTGTTGCGCTCGTGGGAAGACAGGCAGCTGGGAATCAATAATGCTATTCTAGGAGGAAGAGTCGGATATGAATTTATTAGAGGAACCAAAGTGACTGTGTTGGGAGGGAAGCAACGTATCGGTATGGGGTTTGATTTATCAGATTCGTTTATTTCTGGAGCAAACCTTGATATGAATCTTTCGGAGGTTGCTAATATCGAAAGTATGGATATGAATGTGGGGGCAAGCTATGTAGGAAGATACGAGAACCTACAAGATACCCACCCTGATTTAAGTAAAATGACAAATATGTATTCTTTTAGGGCGGATATGGCCAAAGGATCATTTTATGCAGGTGTTGAATATGTCTATAAATCAGGTGATGCGCTTGTAGAAGGACGCGGAGTTGTACAGGAGATATTAGAGGAAAAGCAATATGACGGCAATGCTTTGCTGATTAATATGGGTTATTTTCAAAGTGGTTTTGGTTTGGATGTGAATCTGAGAAGAATCGAAAATATAGGAATGTTTTCTGAAAGAGCTTTAAGCGGTAACACTTTTAATACCGGAGTGGTCAATTATGTCCCGGCACTCACCAAACAATATGATTTTGCACTTCAAAATATTTATGTATATCAAGTAGCTTCTGTAACATCTTTTTCGCCTTATTTAAAACCCGGAGAAATAGGCGGGCAGTTTGATTTGTATTATCAATTCAAAAGAGATACGCCTATGGGCGGAAAATATGGAACTTATTTTTCGGTAAATGGTTCTTTTTGGAATTCATTAGCTTATGAAGATTTAAGCGTTGGAGAGAGAGAAGTAAGTACGGGCTTTTTTGATTTCGGACGAAAGTATTATAATGATTTGGCAATTGAGCTCAGAAAAAAACATTCTAATAAATGGCAATCAATATTTATGGTGATGGGGCAATATTATAATCAACAATATATCGAAGATACTTCTGGAGAATTAAAAGCGTATGTAGCGGCAGGTGAAGTAATTTATAAGTTTGGAGAAACACAGTCGCTCAGACTTATAGGGCAACATTTATGGGCTGATGCCGATAAGAAAAACTGGGCAGGAGCGACCCTTGAATATGCTCCTTCGTTAACTTGGTCATTTTATGTGCATGATATTTATAATTACGGAAATGACAAGCCAGAGGATAGAATTCACTATTATAACGTAGGAGGTGCCTTTGTTAAAGGAGCTACCCGAATTGGGATGAGCTACGGTCGCCAAAGAGGAGGAATGATTTGTGTGGGTGGAGTTTGCCGTTTGGTGCCTGAGTCTTCAGGGCTGACTATTAATATTTCGACTAATTTTTAAAAATACAAGCTAAATAATACAGAAGTCTACGGCTTTCTATTTTTTAAAACAGAGCGGTTTGGTTATAAAAGTTACAGAAAGCCTCAGGAACTTTGCGTAATCAAATGACCTACAATAGCCTTCTCAAAACTATATTTGAGTTTTAAAAAATAAAATTAAAAAACAATTTGTAATAAAGCAAATATTTTATACATTTGCAACCCCGTAAAAAGCGGGAAATTAATAACATAAGAATTTATTATTTAAACAATTATGCCAACAATTCAACAATTAGTAAGAATCGGAAGAACCCAAGCGACTAAGAAGAGTAAATCGGTTGCCTTAGATTCTTGTCCTCAACGTAGAGGGGTTTGTACGCGTGTTTATACCACAACGCCAAAGAAACCGAATTCAGCGATGCGTAAAGTAGCGAGAGTTCGTTTGACCAATGGTAATGAGGTGAACGCTTATATCCCTGGAGAAGGACATAATCTTCAAGAGCACTCGATAGTATTAGTTAGGGGAGGAAGAGTAAAAGACTTACCTGGGGTAAGGTACCACATCGTTCGTGGTGCGTTGGATACTGCAGGAGTTGCAGGAAGAACCCAACGTAGAAGTAAGTATGGAGCAAAACGTCCTAAACCAGGGCAAGCTGCAGCTGCACCAGCAAAAGGTAAGAAAAAGTAATTTAAAAATCTTTTAAACAAAAGACATGAGAAAAA
>CAYPCZ010000073.1:0-11638 GCA_964409345.1 uncultured Flavobacterium sp.
CAATACAATATACTGATTTTTAATCTTTTGAGCAACTTTTTCTATAATGCACTACGGGTTATCTATTACATTTGGTATGTCTAAATCAACATTCTCTTCTGTATGTTTAATAGACACATTTAAATTATTCTCTCTAGCAAAATTAATTGCTGTATCTGCAGTTCCTCTACCTTTTCTTAACTTAGGAAAATAATTTAAACATAAGTCTTTATATATTTCGTCAATTAAATCTTCTCCTGTACTTTCAATAAACTCAATACCTTTATTCCGTAAAGTTTGTAATTTCACATGAGTTATACTTGGTGCTACAAAATACATTTCTTTACTATGTTCTCCCAACTCATTTAAAATCTTATCTATAATTGTAAGTATATTAGAATCTTCTAAAGAATATCCAACAAAAAGAATGTGATTTGAAGCTAAGCGGTCTTTTATGGCATTCCAAAAAACAGTTTGACCTTTATCTTGACTAAAATATTTTGTATAATCTGTTTTAGTTAGGATGATAGTGTCCTGATCAGTAAAATCACCATGTATTTTAAACAGAATCTGCTTCTTACTGGTAGTATAGCTATAATCAGAATTTTTTCGAACTATATCAATATGATTATTTGTTCTTTCAATTAAATCATCATAGTTTGTTGTAATGATTGTTTTGAAGTGAGGTATTTTGGCTAAAAGCCTATGAGTTTCTAGACTATTCGGAATTTTATTAAATTGCTTTTTAATTGTATCTAGTAAATAATTACGGTTTTGCCCCTTTACTTGATAAATATTATCAGCAATTTCACTCAAATCCCATGTTAAAACAATATGTTCCCTTAAATCACTTGGTAAGTTTTCATGCAATATCTCTGCAAGCTCAGCACCACTCGGATAACCTGCATAGCGTGACATTCCAGCTCCAACGAAAAGTAAAAGCTCTTCATTTCTTACTAATTCAAATATTCGTTCCTTACTCATTATTACATTACTTTTTTACCTGTTCTTCTTAAAATTCTCCGCTTGTTCCAACACATTTTTGTACACATCTTCCTGTGTTATGGGCGGATACCCAAATTCATGAAGTTTAACGATAATATCCATTTTTAATTGTGCTTTAATATCATCGCGGTCGTTCCAGTCAGGATATTTAGCGGTATTGTCAACAATCTTTTTTATTTCACGAGCCAATTCCAACATCTTGTCGTTATCGAATTCAAAACCGTATTGCTTGCAAATCATATCCAAAATATCGTAAAAGGCTTTTTCTTCGTAATCAATACCTAAATCTTCGAAAGAAGCCATTTCGGCACGAAGCTTAATGATCAACTCAATCATTTGCTCTGCTGTATCAAACTGAATGCCTTCATAATCTAAAATATCGCCCTCGCTACGTTCGTTGTACCGGTTGATAATGGATTGTAAACGTTCCGAAAAATCTTGTCCTTTTACTTTATTTACCTTTTTAAAATCGTTGATGGTTTGCTTTAACAAACGTTCCAAAATCTTAATCTTGGTATTCGGCAGCTCGAGATTGGAGATTTTCTCTATAAACTTATCATTGAATAAATCAATCGTATTCGCTTTATTATCATCGAGTTTAAAGATTTCTTCCACACCTTCTGATATAATGGCTTCTTCCACCAATTTAGCGACTTTGGCATTCATTTGAGCTGTATCTGGTGCTTCGCCTTTGGTCAATTTCCTAACAATAGAACTCACAGCAAAATAGAAATGAATTTCTTCTACTTCTTTGTAAGTAAACAATTCCGAACCACTCACTAAATTATAAGCCGACTTTAATTTCTTGGTAATATTTACAAATAGTTTTTCTGATTCTTCGGTTTTTAGAACCAATTCTGATGCTTTATTCAAACACTGTAGTCGTTCTACTGGTAAGCCTTTAAAGTAAGCCGAGCTATCAAACTGATGGAAGAACTGACGTAGTAAATCCAACTGATCTCTAACGATAACCTCAGCTTGTGCAATATCTTCGAAATCATCATCGGCAGTTTGGTTATTAAACATACCTAAGGCTTTGTTCAGGTTCTTTTTAATACCGATATAATCTACGACCAAACCTCTATCTTTTCCTTCGTATTTACGATTGACACGAGAAATTGTTTGTATCAAATTATGGGTTTGCAATGGTTTATCAATATAAATGGTATCCAAGAATGGAACATCAAAACCTGTTAACCACATATCAACCACGATTGCAATTTTGAAATTTGATTTTATTTGTTTGAACTGACGGTCTAACTCTTTTCGTTCATCTTTATTCCCCAATAAATCCCATAAAGCCTTTTCATCATCTTTATTGCGAGTCATAATCATTTTGACACGCTCAATCGGCTTGATTTCTTTTTGTTCTTTATCGGTTAATCCGGCAGCTAATTTTATATCGCCCCATTCTGGTCGTAATGCTAAAAGCTCCTGATACAATTTATAGGCAATTCCACGAGAAGCACACACAAACATTACTTTACCTGCAACAGTCGCATTTTCTTCTAATCTACCTTCATAATGCTCAATAAAATCTTTGGCAATGGCTTTAATTCGGTCTGTATCGCCTAAAACCACTTCCATTTTAGCAATGGCTTTTTGGCTGGCTTCTACATGATATTCAGATGCGCCTTCGGCAACTGCATTTTCATAATAGTTCTCAATTTCTTGAACCTTATTATAATCCAAATTCACTTTTGCAGCCCGTCCTTCATAGACCAATCGAACGGTAATTTCATCATTTACCGATTCAAACATCGTATATTGATCCACAACATCTCCAAAAACTTCTAAGGTTTTATCAATCGGCGTTCCTGTAAATCCTACATAAGTAGCATTAGGCAACGAATCGTGTAAATATTTAGCAAAACCATACGATTTGGTAACACCTTTTTCATCGTCTATTTTGACTTTTAAATCTAAATTGACTTGCGAACGATGTGCTTCATCCGAGATACAAATAATATTGGTTCTGTCGGATAAAATTTCTGCATCTTCAGCAAATTTTTGAACGGTTGTTAAAAATACACCTCCGCTTTCTCTTCCTCGCAAACGACTTCTTAAATCGGCTCGTGATTCGATATTAATGATGTTTTCATCACCAATAAAATCTTTGGCATTGGTAAAATCCTTTGATAATTGATCGTCCAAATCGGTTCGATCGGAGATAATAATAATTGTTGGGCTTGCGAAGTCGGTAGAACGCATCAGCAAACGAGAAAGATATAACATGGTATAACTTTTTCCACAGCCTGTTGCTCCAAAATAAGTTCCTCCTTTACCGTCACCTTCGGGTTTGCGGTGTTTTAGGATATTTTGATACAATTTATTCGCAGCATAATACTGCGGATAACGTGCAAGTATTTTGAGTTCGTTTTTTGAAGTATCAGGAAACAACACAAAATGATGAATAATATCCACCAACCGTTTTTGGTTCAACATTCCATGTACAATAGAAGTGGTCGTTTCTATTCCTGTCAACGCTTTCTTTTCGTCTCCTGTAATTTTGTTCCATCCGTAGTAAAATTCATAAGACGAAAATACCGTACCTGATTTATTATTCACCCCATCACTAATCACACAAAACACATTGTACTTCATTAATTCAGGAATATCACGTCGATAACGAATCGTCAACTGTTTATAAGCGTCGTGAATCGTTATTTCTTCTTCAATAGCTGTTTTAAACTCAAAGACTACTACCGGAATGCCATTGATGTACAAAATCAAATCAGGAATACGTAATTCCGTTCCTTGAATTTCTAATTGATTGACAATTTTAAAACTATTCTTGCTTATATCTTTTATATCGATGAATCGAATATGTAAATCTTTCTTAGACGGATTATTGCGTTTGAAAATAAAACCATCCGCCAATAATTTGCAGATGTATTTATTGGATTCATACAAATCAGAAGCCGATTGAAACGCTAATTCATTGACCAAACTTTCCAGTTCAATTTCTTCTAAATCAGGATAACGCTTCAATAAAAAAGCACGTAAATCCTCTTTAATCAATACTTCTTGATTTGAAGATCGATCGAGTTCTTTTCCGTTGACATATTGATAGCCTTCTGTTTCCAAAAGGCTAATAAAAGCTTGTTCTAATTGTGATTCGCTGTATTTCATAATAACTTTTTCAAGTTGTGTTTTTTGCTTTTGTAATTGAAATAGTAGAACGTGTTACATTTTTCGACTTTTTGTAACATGAAAAAATAACGTGTTACATTTTTTGACATTTTGTAACATGAGAAAATAACGTGTTACAATTTTTTATTTTTTGTAACATAAAAAAAAGTGTTACAATTTTTAAAGCTACTTAAATAAAGTGATTACTCCTCATTTAATTTATGTAATTGTGTCGCTTCATTTAGAAATTTGTATAACGCTACATTAATATAAAAATTTTCTTTTCCTATTCTTTGAAGATGTAATAAATCTAGTTCTACTAATTGATCTAAATATCTAGAAGCTGTTTGTCTTGATACATTTAAATCAGTTACAACAAATTCAATTTTAGTATAAGGATGCTTAAATAAATTATTGATTAAGTCTTGCGAATAAATCTTAGGTAATTCGGAACGGATTTTCTCTTTATACTGTTGCATCAATGCTTTTATTCCCTTAATAATCTGAATAGTCTGGATAGAGGTTTTTTCAATAGCGTCAAGCATAAAAAGAATCCAATCTTCCCATTCATTAGTATCTCTTGTATGTTGAAGTAAACGATAATATTCTGCCTTATTTTGATTAATATATCGACTTAAATATAATATAGGAAGATGGAGTAGATTTTCCTTTACCATATACAAAATATTGATAATTCTTCCTGTCCTTCCATTACCATCGTAAAAGGGATGAATACTTTCAAACTGATGATGAATGATAGCAAGTTTTACTAAAGGATCCAAATCGGATAATTCAGAATCATTAATAAATGTTTCCAAATTATTCATGTGTTCGTTAATCTCTCGAAAACTTTGTGGAGGGGTGTATATTATTTCTTGGGTTTGATCATTTTTAAGAGATGTTCCAGGAACTTTTCTAAATCCAGTCCTAGTTTCCTCTAAAACAGAGTGAATTTCAATTATATTATTAGAGGTTAACAAACCTGTTTTCCTAACTAATTCAAATCCAAACTTTAAAGAGCTAGAGTAATTATAAACCTCTTTAGCAGCCACGCTTGTAAATTGTTTGGCTAAAGAATCACTACTAAAAAGTTCATCATGCGTAGTGATAATATTTTCTATAGCCGAACTATCTTTCGCTTCTTGTAACGAAAGCGTATTTAATATAATCTGTTCATTAGGTATTGTTTCTGATACACCATTTAATTCCGCAAGTGCTTTATTGGCTGCAATCACCATTTTGAAAACTTTTTTAGTTTCCAAATCAATTGTTAATGGCAGTGTAGGAATAGTATAGTTACTCATGTTTCATTAAATTTTTTATTACTTTCTGAATCCAAACCGGTGCATATTTTACTTGCTTTTGGACCACTTGAGAGTCGAGCTGCACTACAGAAGGCTTTATTTTTTCTATAAAATCTTCGGTTACTTTATTTTGGCCCACTTCTTTAAATGCTTGCACGATCAAATGCAACAATTCATCTTTTATGGCAAAACTTTTAGGAACCGTTTTTTTAAATTGAATGCTACGGTTTCCTATTTTAATTTCTCGTTGTGAACCATCGGATAGATACACCGCTTTTAGAGGAACTTGTGTGGTAAGCCCCAACAAATACAAAGCGAATACACCTGTTGGAGCAATTCGTGCTTTGTCGCGTTGTGCTATTTGCTTGGCTATTTCTTCCGTAGTAGGATAAAGGGTACCTAACAAAGGATCTTTTTTGGGTTTTAGATAAATGCCTTGAGCCAAGCGTTCTAATATACCTTCATTGACCAAACGAAAAAGCGTTAAACGAATATTACCTGGTGAACCATACGTATAGAAATCTTCAGCGAAAAATATTTCGCCTAATGATGATTTTAAAATCTTTGTTTCTATTTGATTTTTAGATGATTTCACTTTGTTTTATCTTTTTATTTTGTAACAAATTTAGTGAAAATTTGTTACAAAATTACTTTTGTGTTTTTTGGTTTTAAAAGGCTTATAAACTTTGTTTGTATGTGATTAGATGTGTTTCATAATTATTTAAGTAACACAAGAAAATCTAACAATTCTTCTTCAACTACTTCTTGCCATTCTTCATCAGTCATATTTTCGAAAACTTTGAAATTGTTTTTTTCTTTAATATTCTTATTTCCTAGTTCTTTTTCAGCAATAACATTTTTAATAATAGTTCTTACATTATCCTCTGGTTGAAAATCAGGAAAAGTTCCTCCTTCACACTCATATACTCTTTCAATACATCTTGGATGATAGTAATTTTCAATACAACTTCGGAAAACTACATACGCATGTGCATTTTCTTTTCGATTGATATAATCTTGTGCTTTATGATTTTGTTCATCTTGTTTATTCTGTTGCTTATCACTATCAATTAATAAAAACAACTTACGTCCAGAATTATCAAAATAATCAATATTTAAAAAGCTATCTATATCCGTACCACCACCAAATGGTAACACCAAGATTTTAGGGTTTCCAATCAAATTAAAATCTAATAGTTTACGGCAAATTATGTCATAAAACTTCATATCATTTGTACTTTCTACAAATAAGATACTTTCATGATTATCTCTTAAATTAAAAGAAGGTTTAATTCCCAACTCATCAATAATTTTAAACAAAAACTCTCTCTCATTTCCTTCAATTGCATTTTCATAATTTGATTGAGCGTTTTTTGTACATAAAACGACACCTTCAATATGTGTTGAACCTGCAAATACAGGAGAGTGTGTTGTGGTTACAACTTGGTTTTCATTCGACAATTCTTTTAAAGCATTCAGTAAATCTTGTTGAGCAGTTGGATGTAAAAATGTTTCGGGTTCTTCTATTAAATAAATGATATTATTTCCTTTACTTTTCTGAGCCAGATATCTAAACCTAGCAACCATAAATAACCTACGATAACCTGTGCCTTTATGAGTCATTGGGATGAATTTATCATCACCTGCGAATTGAAAAGAAACATCTACACTTTTGATTGCATCTTTCCAAGCAACATTTGGACTAATATCAATGTCTAATAAATTAGAGGCATATTCTTGCATATAAGTTTTAAGAATATCAGCTTCTTTTTTCATTTCAATATTAATCTCATTTTTAAAATGTTCTAATTGCTTTTCAACTCGATTAAAATAATCCTCAATTTCTGTTACCGTAGCTGTTTTAAATTTTGTATCAGCTTCTAAGCCATAATCTGCTTTAAACATTTCAACTTCTGGAAATAAAGATGAAATCTTCATATCATCAGGAATCCAAAAATTAGCTCGAGACTCATCTTTAAAATGTTCCTTTATAAATTTTATCTTTTCAACTTTAGAATTTCTTCCTCTACCTTCCACTGGAATTACAATTCCAAATTTTTCTACAATAGCTGTAATTTCTTCATCAGATTTAAAATATAAACCTTGAATCTCAGAATTTTCAAAATCATTAACTTGAATTTTCTCTTCTGCCCATGCTCCCCCCGAAGAAGTAGCCACTCTTTTATATACAATAGAATTATCGAAAATTACATCATTAATAAATTCATCTAATCCATCGGTCTTTTTTACTTTGGATTTTACTTTAGTTTTGAGTAATTCAGCCATTGAATCTGAAGTCAATCGAAATTCAAATTCAATCGGTTTGCTTAAATCATTAAAATCAGTTGGAGTGATTTTGAAATTCCTTATATCTAAAAATGTTGCAATAGCATTTAATACTATAGTTTTACCAGCATCATTTTTACCAACTACAGATGAAAATCTAGCAAGATTTATAGAACGTGTTTCTTTAACTCCTCGATAATTAGTTATTGTTAGGTTAGAAATATACATAATTCATAGTGTTTCTTAAGTTATTAGTATTTTAGTTTTTCTTTACCCCTCCAACGTTGCCAAGCGACTTAACAATAACGATTGAAGCTGAGTGAGTTTTTGGTTTTGATTCTTGATAGTGTCTATTAATCCGTAGATATATTCAACTTGTGAAGAAAAATTATTCATTATATTTTCACTTGACTTTAATATCTTTATTATACTCAAATCTTTGATTGGTAATTGTGGAACTGCTGAACCAGAAATGTAATTTTCTATTAATTTATTAAACTCATACGATTTTAAAAGAGTATAAATAAAACTTGGTTTAATTAATGGTCTTAGAATCAGCATTCCTGAATTTATTCTAATGTTTTCAAATTCAATAAATTCTGTATAAAAAGCTATATTACCAACTGTACCTCTAGACGTTATCACTATATCTTGTCTTTTTAATTTTCCTTTTCTTAAAAGATTATCTTTTTCTTTAGAAATAAAAGAGCATGAACTAAAATCAAACCCTTTTTTTGTGACATTACCTGCATTGAGAAATAGACAAAATCCATTTTCAATAAAATCAGAACCATTTGGATAATTTGAACCTCTATCTCCATCAATAAATTCGCAAATGTTGCCTAATGTTCCAACCTCCCAACCCTCAGGAATTTCCTTTTCTAATTCTTGGTTGTAGACCATTTTCCCTGCCGTCCTTAACTCCGTTTGCGGGGCAGGTAAACTGGTTTTTAGTTGAGTGATTCCGCCTGCTTTTTCAATTTGCCTGCTTATCCAAGTTCTACCATAGCCTGTTTTTAAATCTTTTTCTCTTTTTGCAGCTTCTTCCTTTGTTGCAAAACTTTCCCAATGAATAACTTTTAAAGGTTTATTAAGTTTTGTCCATTCAGCACCTTCTCCCATATAGTGTTCGTAAAACCTACGGTATAAATCATTCGTTATTCCTTTATAAACAGAATCGTTCTCACATAAGATAAGATATACAAACCAAGTTTTGCCATCTGAAACGGGTAATCCACCCACCCTACTATATGTACAAACACTTCCTATCTTAGTAATATATTCATCGATTGGCAGATTTTGGTTTACCTGCCCGTGAGGACGATAGCCCGAAGGAAGGCAGGGAAACTCAAAATCCACAAACCAATGCCTATAAATCGCCTGCGCTGTCGCCTCTAATTTCTCGCAGATTTGTTCGTTGACTTTTATTTTGTTTTCTACTGCTTGGTATTGGGCTACAATTTCGTGTTGTTTTTCGATGGAGGGAACAGGCAATTCCATATTGCAGAAATCTTCCCATTCTAAACTTCCACGAACTCCACCAACAGCATGGAAACAAGCTTCTCTATCAAATTCACTTCTTGAAAACCACAGCATCAAATATTCAGGTAGTAGTTCCTTTTCATCAATCACTTCAAATACAGGATATGCTTGAGATATAATAGCTACATCTAACTGCTTTAACAAAGCAACTGGCATTTTCTTATCTCTTCGAACTTGCATCGTACTACAAGCAAATTGGTTTTTACGAATAATTTTATAATTACTCATATCAGTTCCAATAGTGTTGGCTACGGAAGGAATGAACTTTTTATTTATTGTTAGTCCAACAAGATGTGTAATGCTTAAATCTTTGTTTCTAACATCAACCAATTGGATTAAATCACCAATTTTTCTATAACTCATAGCCCAACGATTTAAACACGTTTGCTACTTCTTGCTTCAAGGCTTCTTCTTGCTGAAACAAGCCTTTCAATTCGATTTGCAACGACTGCATTTGCGCATCGTAATCGATGTTTTCGTCACGGTTTACAAACTCAATATACTTACTCGGCACCAACGAATAATCTTTTTTACGTATCTCTTCTAAAGTGGCAGAGTAACAATATTCGGGTTCATTCGAGTAAGTGGTTTCAACCTCTTTCTGTTGCCAGTTATGATACGTTGCTGCAATTTGTTCAATATCTTGTTCAGAAAACTGAATGAATTTCTTTTCAAACGGTTCTCCCTTTTGGCGTAAATCCATAAACAAGACTTCACCTTCGCGGTTACGGTAGTTTTTTACGCCATCGTTAACTTCCACAGTGCGTTCTTTTTTATTTCGGTTCAATATCCAAAGCGTCACTGAAATATTTGTAGAGTAAAACATATCTTGAGGAAGAATCACAATCGCTTCTACCAAGTCGTTTTCTATAATTTGTTTACGGATTTTGTATTCTTCACCACCACCCGAAAGGGCTCCATTGGCTAAGATAAAACCAGCCACACCGTTTTGCGATAATTTCGAAATCATGTTCAAAATCCATGCATAGTTGGCATTAGATTTTGGGGGAACTTCGTAACCGATCCAACGTGGATCGTCCCTTAATTCGTTTTCAGCTCTCCAATCTTTTAAATTGAACGGAGGATTCGCCATGATGTAATCGGCTTTCAGTTCTTTGTGCTGATCGTCGCTAAATGTATCGGCGGCTTTGTTTCCTAAATTGGCAGAAATCCCACGAATAGCTAAGTTCATCTTCGCTAATTTAAACGTAGTATTCGTTAACTCTTGTCCGTAAATGGAAATGTCTTTTTTATTTCCTTGGTGTTTTTCAATAAACTTTAACGATTGTACAAACATACCACCCGAACCACAAGAAGGGTCGTAGATTTTTCCTTTGTACGGCTCTATCATTTCGGCAATCAGGTTTACAATCGACTTTGGGGTATAGAATTCACCTTTCCCTTTTCCTTCGGCAATAGCAAACTTGCTCAAGAAATATTCGTACACACGTCCTACAATATCCTGCGCTTCATCACGAAGCGTATCGATGTTGTTGATGGTATCCAATAAAGCTGAAAACTTAGATTGATCCAATCCCAATCGAGAGAAATAGTTATCAGGCAACGCACCCTCTAAGGATTTATTGGTACGTTCAATGGTTTTAAGTGCGGTATCTACTTTTAGGGTAATGTCTTCTTGTTTGGCATTTTCGATGATGTACGTCCAACGGGATTCCTCAGGCAAATAAAATACATTTTCAGCTTGATAAAATTCAGGAATCTCCAAAAAAGCTTCTTTGCCTTCTTTTGTAAGCTCTTCTCTGCGTTTGATGAATTTATCACTTGCAAATTTCAAGAAGATTAAACTCAGTACCACGTGTTTATATTCTGAAGGTTCTATTGAACCACGTAATTTATTAGCTGCATCCCAAAGGATTTCTTCGGTGCTTTTTGTTTGTGCTTTTTTTGCCATTAGTAATTAAATAGTGTTTGGTTGTAAATATAATAAAATGTTAAATAATAACCGAATGTAAAGCAAAGGAAAATATGCACATCGCTATCTAACGGGTAAGGTATTTGTCTTTTTGTTCAAATAAAAGCATTTTACACGACGTTAATTGTCGTTATGAATGAAAAAGTAAAATAAGCTGAAGAATAAAAGCTTAGATGTTACTCTAAGCTTTCTAATAATACTTTACCTTTCTCTGTTAAATAATATTTTTGGTTTCGACTTGTTGGCTTATCAGGAATTGTTAAAGCTACTAAACCTGCTTCTATGGCTGGTTGTAAGTAAGATTTTCTAAAATAATCTCTATTGGATAACCCTAGCATTTTTTGTAACTCTCCTCTTGTATGCACTCCTGTAAATACCTTTACAAGTTCTCTAACTTGCATGGTATCTTGCATGGTATCTTGCATGGTATCTTGCATGGTATCTTGCATGGTATCTT
>CAYPCZ010000074.1:0-1991 GCA_964409345.1 uncultured Flavobacterium sp.
GACGGAACGTACGGAATGAATTATTTAGGAAAATTCCTTAAAAACCCTCACTTTAAAGAATATATAGAATATGTGGATTTTGAAAAATTCGACAAATTCCAAAACCTGCAACTTATAGAATACAAACGTTTTATCTCTCTTTATAAAATGAAAAAGAACAATTTGTATATGCTGTATCCGTTACAAAAAGATTTCCGATATAAAAAACTCGCAGATTTTCAAGGAAACTTTGCCCGATTCGAGCTTCCAAACGGGCAAAAAGGCTGGTTGGATTTACAAGGAAATGAATATTTAGACGAATAAACGATATACAAAAAACAATGACTATCTGGAATCGTATAAAACAATTGAGCGTTAAGCAGTTTTTCATCTTGCTTAAAGTTTTTATTATACGTCCTTTGTATATCATTCCCACGCATAAGGCAACTATAGAAACCCTTCTTATTTGTGATAAGCTGTTCGGAACAAAACACCAAAACCACAGTAAGGAAAATGCTTTTCGTCACGCACTTTGGAACATCATCATTGCCAAAAATTGTTACACGACAAAACGAGGTGTAACCAATGTCATCAAATGGGCAGAAAAAATAACTTCCATTCACGAAAAAATGGCACCAAACAAACCCCTCGAAACAGTTATGGATTTGCACAACAACAAGGTAGGTCTTACCCTGTTTGAAGAAGAAAAGCTATACGAAAAATCCTTGTCAGAAATCAAAAAAGTACTTTTGGAAAAAATGGAATTTGGTGTCAAAGTAAGTTCAATAGAAGAAATGAAACAACATACAGGTAAAATGGTTTATTTAGAATAAAGAGAAGAAAAATGAAAGATAAATTTTATAACTATATTCAAAACTTACAAGATACAATCTGTAACAAGCTTGAGGAAATTGACCAAAAAGCAAAGTTTCAAGAAGATTTATGGAATAGAGAACAAGGCGGAGGAGGCAGAACTCGAGTAATCGAAAACGGAAATGTTTTTGAAAAAGGAGGCGTAAATATCTCTAAAGTGTATGGAGAACTTCCTAAAGCCATGCAAGATTATTTTAAGGTTGAAGATGTAAATTTTTTTGCTTGTGGATTGAGCTTGGTGTTGCACCCGAAAAATCCGTTCACACCAACTGTTCATGCAAACTGGAGATATTTCGAAATGTATGACAAAGAAGGAAATGTGGTGAAAAGTTGGTTTGGTGGAGGTCAGGATTTAACACCTTATTATTTGTTTGAAGAAGATGCAATTCATTTTCATACCATCAGTAAAAATGCATGTGATAAGCACAATTCGGAATTCTATCCGAAATACAAAAAACAATGTGATGAGTATTTCTGGAACACACATCGCAACGAATCACGAGGAATCGGAGGTTTGTTTTTTGATTATTTGCAACCCAATGAGGAGATGTCTTCTGAAAAATGGTTTAATTTTGTAACCGAAATCGGAAATAGTTTTTTAGAGGCTTATGTTCCGATTGTCGAAAAAAGAAAAGAGTTGGCTTATACAGAAGAAAACCGAAAATGGCAAGAAATTCGCAGAGGACGTTATGTAGAGTTCAACCTGATTCACGACAAAGGAACTTTATTCGGATTAAAAACCAACGGAAGAATCGAAAGTATATTAATGAGTTTACCTCCACACGTGCAGTGGGTGTATGACCATCATCCAGAAAAAGGAAGTGAAGAAGAAAAACTAATCGAAGTACTTCAACATCCAAAAGAATGGATATAATTATTTAGCCACAGATTTCACAGATTAAAATGATTTTATAATCCTGAAAATACTTTAATCCGTGGCTAAAAACCTAAAACTAAAAAAAACCAGAAACAAATGAACCGTCCGAGAATTTTAAGAAAAAACGAATCCACCCGAAGTTTAATCAGAGAAACACATTTAAGTGTTGATGACTTTATCGTTCCACTTTTTGTAACAGAGGGAGAGAACGTAAAAGAAGAAATCCCTTCTATGCCTAATTATTTTCGTTTGAGTTTGGATA
>CAYPCZ010000074.1:2091-11360 GCA_964409345.1 uncultured Flavobacterium sp.
AACGTAAAAGAAGAAATCCCTTCTATGCCTAATTATTTTCGTTTGAGTTTGGATAATTTGGAGAAAGAAGTAAAAGAGCTTTGGAATTTAGGACTGAAGTGCGTTTTACTTTTTGTGAAAGTTCCTGATAATTTAAAAGACAATCAAGGAACCGAAGCCATTAACCCGAACGGACTAATGCAAAGAGCGATCAAAACAGTCAAAAAAACTATCCCAGAAATGGTTGTGATGACCGATGTAGCTCTTGATCCTTATTCGAGCTTTGGACATGACGGAGTGGTAGAAAACGGAGAAATCGTCAATGACAAAACCGTAGATATATTGGCAGAAATGAGTCTTTCGCATGCAGAAGCTGGAGCAGATTTTGTGGCTCCAAGCGATATGATGGACGGAAGAATTAAAGCAATTCGCAAAATATTAGAACGAAATGATTTTCCGAATGTCGGAATTATGAGTTATAGTGCCAAATATGCTTCGGCTTTTTACGGACCATTTAGAGATGCACTGGATTCCGCTCCCGGATTTGGAGACAAAAAAACCTATCAAATGGATTATGCCAATCGAATAGAAGCTATCAGAGAGACCTTGCTAGATGTCAAGGAAGGAGCAGATATTGTAATGGTAAAGCCGGGACTTCCATATTTGGATATTGTTAGAGAAGTAAAAAACCAAGTTCATCTTCCAGTTTCGGTATATCAAGTTTCGGGTGAATATTCCATGATAAAAGCAGCTGCCGAAAAAGGATGGTTGGACCACGATGCAGTAATGGTTGAACAATTATATGCCTTTAAAAGAGCAGGAGCAGACCTTATTGCGAGTTATTTCGCCAAAGAATATGCGCAATTTGTTAATAATATGAAATAAGTTTGTATTTTTGTTTAAACTTTGAAACTAACGATTTATGAAAAAAATTATTTTAGGTTTAGCATTTTTAGTTTGTGTTTTTACAGCAGAAGCACAGTACAAAAGCGAAGTGAAGTTTAACATAGCCAATGTTATTGCTATTGCTTCTGTGGAGTTTGGGTATGAGTATTTTCTAGATGATAACCAATCCATCGGGGCAGAACTTCATATAAATGATCGTTTTTCGTATATAGAGGAAACTAATGACAAAAAGTTTAATACTAATAGTTTTTTAGTAAGCTATAACTATTATTTTAACCCTGAAAGCAAAGGCAGTTTTTATGCCTATCCGTTTGTGAAATACCGTTTCGGAGACCACGAAGACAATAGAGAAGGCAGGGTAGATACAGATATGGATTCGTTTATTATGGGCTTGGGTGTAGGTTACAAATGGGCTTGGAATGACAAGTTTGCTATTGCACCTTATGTGAGTATTGCTCGTAACTTTAGCGAAGAGGTTAATGACAGATTTATGGCCATTGAGCCTAATGCAGGAGTTTCGGTAGGATATAGGTTTTAAAGATAGTTCTAAAAATAAAAATAAATCCCAAGCTTGTTGAGTTTGGGATTTTTTATGCCTTAAATAAATAGAAATAGAAGGCTGATGTCTGATATTTTTATTTAATTTAGTCGTTTTACGTTGATAAAAAACGCTGTCTGTGAAAGAAAAAACGAAATCTCACAAAATCAAACTGATTCTATTCTTCTTGCTGTTGATAGGCTATTATTTTTGTCTTCCTAAAACACTGTTTGACGAGCCTTATGCCACGGTTATCGAAAGCAAAAACGGCGAATTATTAGGAGCAAAAATTGCCGATGATGGTCAGTGGAGGTTTCCCGAGTCAGATAGCATTCCTCAGAAGTTTAAAGCGTCTATTACTGCTTTTGAAGACCAACATTTTTATAAACATTTTGGAGTGAATCCGGTTTCGATTTGGAATGCTTTCAAGCAAAATCAAAAAGCCGGAAAGGTAGTGCGTGGAGGAAGCACACTCACCCAACAAGTTATTCGCTTATCGCGAAAAAATAAAAAACGTACCTATGGCGAAAAAATAATCGAAGCTGTTTTATCTACTCGGCTGGAGTTTAGGCATTCAAAAGATAAAATTCTTGAGCTATATGCTTCTCATGCTCCGTTCGGAGGAAATGTGGTCGGTTTAGAGATGGCGTCTTGGCGGTATTTTGGGCTTAAGCCTGATCAACTTTCTTGGGCAGAATCGGCAACATTAGCGGTTTTACCCAACGCACCCAGGCTTATTTATCCGGGAAAAAACCAACAACAGCTACTCGAAAAACGCAATAGATTACTTGCTAAATTATATCAAGATGGTGTGCTTGATAAGCTTACTTATGAGCTGTCTCTCGAAGAACCTTTACCAAAAAGACCTTTCGAATTGCCTCAAATTGCATCTCATTTGTTAGAACGAATTGCCAGACAAAACAAAGGAAAACGCATCAAAACGACTCTTGATATGGCTTTGCAACAAAGAGTCAATCATCTTGCCCAAAACTATTATAACAACTACAAACAAAACCAAGTTTTTAATTTAGCTGTATTGGTTATTGATATTAAGACCCGAAATATTATTGCCTATGTCGGAAATTCTCCAACCGATATTGCCCACCAAAAAGACGTGGATATTATTACAGCTCCCCGAAGTACAGGTAGTATTCTAAAGCCTTTTTTATATGCTTCGATGCTCGACCAAGCAGCTTTATTGCCTAACACATTGGTAGCGGATGTTCCTACGCAGATTTCAGGTTATACACCGCAAAATTATGATTTGAGTTATGACGGAGCAGTACCTGCTCATAGAGCATTGTCTCGATCTTTGAATATTCCGTCAGTGTTGATGTTGCAAGAATATGGCGTATATAATTTTTATGAAAAATTACAGAAATATCAACTTAGCAATATTTCTCGCCATCCGAACCACTACGGATTATCATTGATTTTAGGAGGTGCCGAAAGTAATTTATGGGATTTGTGTCGGGCATATACTTGGCTTAGCTCATCTTTGGATTATTTTACGAAGAGTAATTCGATGTATCGCGAAAAAGAATTTACTGACCTTAATTTTTATGCTCACCAAGAATTTTCTTTTGGCAAAGACACATACAATAAAAATTTGGTTGGAGCAGGCGCTATTTATTTGACTTATGAAGCCATGCGTAATGTAAATCGCCCCGGGGCAGGAGAATCTTGGCGGTTTTATGATTCTTCGCTCCCGATTGCCTGGAAAACAGGAACAAGCTTCGGAAATCGAGATGCATGGGCAATCGGAACTACACAAAAATATGTAGTGGGTGTTTGGGTAGGCAATGCAACCGGCGAAGGAAGGCCTGAACTAACAGGGGTGAGCAGTGCAGCTCCGATTTTGTTTGATGTTTTTTCAGCTTTGCCAAAATCAGATTGGTTTGCTAAACCTTATGACGATTTAGAAGAAGTTTTGGTTTGCACCAAAAGCGGTCATTTGGCTTCTGAATATTGCCCGTCTGAGGTGCAGCTAGTTCCACTCTCACTTAACGAAACGACCGTTTGTCCTTATCATAAATTGGTGCATTTAGACCCAACAAGAACTTTTCGTGTCAATGCCTCTTGCGAAGTTCAAGATAATATAATCAGTCAGTCGTGGTTTATTTTGCCTCCGGTGATGGAATGGTATTACAAAAGCAAAAATGCAGATTATCTGGTGTTGCCTCCGTATAGAGATGATTGTATGCAAACGAGCGCTTATCGAATGGATTTTATTTATCCTAAGGCCACTAGTAAAATTTATTTAACCAAAGATTTTGATAGTCAAACCCAGCCTATAGTTCTCAAAATTGCTCATTCTAACCCACAGGCAATTCTTCATTGGTATCTTGACAATAGATATTTGGGTAAAACAACAGATTTTCACGAAATGCCTATTAAAGCTCAGACAGGCGAATATTATGTTACGGTAGTCGATGATAACGGCAACGAAATCATTCGAAGAATAGAGATAATAAAATAGAAGTTTTAGTTGTTTCTAAGCAGTAAATCAGCTAATTTTTTAGTAAGATTTTTTCGACTAAAAAACTGTAATCCGATAGGGAAAGATTTTAGATTGTTTTCTTTATAGAGAGCATAATAATTCAGGATAGTGTCTTTTATTTTTTCTTTTTCAGAATAATCACAGAAAACTCCCGTGTTGGTTTTAATAATAATATTTTTAATATCAGAATTTTCGTTAGCAATAGCCAAAATAGGTCGGTGAGAAGCCATATATTCATACAGTTTACCCGGAAGAATAGCTTTGGTTTCTTCAGAGTCTGATTCGACAAGCAACAAAACTTGAGATTTCCGCTGTTCGATAAGAGATTCATTGTGAGATAAGTAGCCTAGTGTTTTTACAAATGAATCCAGTTTGAATTCGTGAATAGCACTCAAAACTTCTTGAGAGACAATTCCTATTAGCTTTAATTCAAAATCATTTTTAAAGTCGCTATTCTCTTTTATCAGTTCTTTAAGTGCTTTCCATAAAACTCGGGGGTTTCTTTCAGACAAAAACGAACCGATGTGTGCTATAGAAAATTTAGTATCCAAGGGTTGTTTTTCGATTTGTTCTGTATCATAACCATTGGTGATTACTTCGATGGGTTGCGAAGTGATTTCGGTAAATTCTGTTTGTGTCGAAGGGCTGGTTACGATAATATAATCAGCAGTATTGAGAACTTTTTTTTCTAGCACTTTGTGTTTTTGTCTGGAAGGAGCAGAAAGTTTTAGTTCTTTGTGATAAACAATGCTTGTCCAAGGATCTCTAAAATCTGCAACCCATTTGATGTTCATTTTCTCTTTTAATCCTAAGCCTATCAAATGCATACTATGCGGAGGCCCGGTGGTGATTATAGTGTCAATTTTGTTTTCCGTAATGTATTTTTCTAAATATGAAATCGAAGGCTTTACCCAAGAAACTCGCGCATCAGGAATAAAAAAATTGCCTCTTATATAGAGCAATACTTTGTCTAAAAAAGATTGTTTTCGCTGGCTTGGAACAATACCTGAGCTGATTTTTTTGGTTTTATTTTTTGATATAAACGAGGCGATTTTATAAGGTTCTCGAATCGGTTGTTTGAGAATAGTAATCTTGCTAAAATCTTCTTTTAGCTCTTGATCTATAGCAGGATAAGTAGGGTTTTCTGGGATGTAAACTATGGGTTCGATATCGAAGTCAGGCAAGTATTTTACGAATTTAAGCCAACGTTGCACTCCCGGTCCGCCCGAAGGAATCCAATAGTAGGTAACGATGAGAACTTTTGTAGGCATAAATCAAATAATATTTCACAAAGTTACACCTAAACCACTACAAATACAAAGAGATAGAGTTCTAAAAAGCATTGGTTTTTCAATTTTTTTTATATCTTTGGTAGAGTTCAAATGCAATCTATGAAAGTATATATATACCCTATTTTATTTACTTTTTGTGTTATACTCTTTTCCTGTAACAATAGGAAGGAGACGAATAGTGATTTGATTCAGAGCCAAGATCTCGATTCTATTGCATCTTCTCAAGAAGTAAAAGATATACCTCTTAAGACTGCTGAAGATGTTGTGCTAAAAAAGCAACTTCTTTATGATCAATATACTTTAGAAGATTCATATCCGTATCAAGACACTACACGAGTTTTTCAATGGCAGAAAATAAAAGAACATCTTGCTTATGTAGAGAATTTTCAAAATAAAAAAATCACTTATGCGGTTTTGCAGAACTATAAAAACAAAAATGGAGAAGCACTTCCGGTAAAAAACTTTGTCAGAAACGATTACACACGAGTTTCGGATACTTTAGGTACAGAGCGTTACCAATCGGTGCCGCTTTATGTGATTGGAGAAGCCCAGACTCCGATTTTATACGGACGAGACGGTTTTATTGTCAACTTATTAAGTAATGATACTATTGATATGGTACGTGTCAAAGGTATTTCTATGGAAGGAGAGTGGGATGTTCCGAAAAGATATATAAAAAAGTTAGGCGATAGTATTCGTTTTAATCATATTGTCGTGATAGATGTTACCCACCAGAATGCCGCTACAATAGAAAGAAAGGAAGACCAATGGTATGTTCGTTCGATGAATCCGGCTACCTCAGGTGTACATAAACCTCCTTATGCACAAGAGACTCCGACAGGAGTTTTCTTGATACAAGAAAATAAACCCAAAATGTTTTATTATAAAGACGGCACAACCGACATAGCAGGGTATGCTCCTTATGCCAGCCGATTTACTAACGGCGCTTATCTTCACGGAGTACCAACTAATGATCCAAAAGCAAGTATCATAGAATATAGCCGTACCTTAGGTACTATTCCCCGTTCTCACATGTGTGTGCGTTTGGCTTCAAGCCATGCAAAATTCATTTATGAATGGGCAAAACCCTTAGAATCTTTGGTAATTGTGATTGATTAAAATAATTTTAACACTCTGAAGTTCAAATAATTATTATATTAGCGGCTTGTTTTAAATAAAAAATCAACAGCTAATGCGTGTTTTATTGTTAATCATCATATCACTTTTACTCACCTCATTTAATTCCGGAACTGTTCCCCAAAAGAAATTTGAGATAGCTATTCCAGTTGTAACCCCAAACAGTAAGTCGTACTTTTCTTCTTTATACGAAGAGCTCGAGCTAAATGGTGTGCTTCAGTTTAAAGCTTTCGAAGAAGCTTTGTTGGGTATGAAAGAAATAAACCCAGAAAACAAGAACGTGTTGTCTATTATAGATTTCACCTTGCCTTCGACTGAAAAAAGAATGGTAGTTTTGGATTTAGAAAACAAAAAAGTCTTATTTCATACTATTGTTTCTCACGGACGAAACTCAGGTGGAAAGTATGCTACTTCATTTTCTAACCGACACGGTTCTTATCAAAGTTCGCTTGGGTTTTATTTAACCGAAAACACCTACCAAGGTGCCAACGGCTTTTCTTTGAGGCTTGACGGACTCGAAAAAGGCATCAACGATCAAGCCAAGGCGCGTGCAGTGGTTATTCACGGTGCAGATTATTGCAGTGAAGCGATTATCAAATCAACAGGCAGGCTGGGCAGAAGTTACGGATGCCCTGCGCTTCCTCGAGAATTGAATAAGCCCATAATCGATACTATAAAAGACGGAACATTGCTCTATATTTATGCAGATAATCAAGAGTATATCACAAGTTCAGAAATTCTGTCTAATCAAAATAGCTTTGTAGCCGAGCATGCAACGCCTACTCATTATAATACTATTCACTAATAGCGTTGAAATATAAAAGATATTGATTTTTTATTTATCTGAATCCGTTTCGTCTTTTTGTTCTTTTTCCTCTGAGAATGAAGAGGGCAGTAGATTGATATTACGTTTTTTAGCTTCCCGAACAAGCAGAGGTAACAATATCATAGAACCCGGGATAATAATAAACGGAACTACGATTCCGATGTATTTTAAGTAATCAAAGAGTTGTTTTCGCAAAAGCAAATCATCTTCGGGAGTAATTTTTTCGCCTTTCAGATATTTCTCAATAACCTTTGCCGAGGACTTGCTTCCTTTGTATTCCGTTTTTACACTTTTTAAAAAGCTATGAAGGTGTTTTTCTACTTCTATTTTCATACTATGAAATAATGGTCAAAAGTATGATTTTTATTTCAAGATAAATCAATAATAATTTTAAAGCCAGATAATCCTTATCTTTGCAAAATGCAAACCGAGAAAAAAGACATACGAAGTTTAACCAAAGAGCAATTACAAGACTTTTTTGTTTCTCAAGGAGAAAAGGCTTTTAGGGGCAAACAGGTTTACGAGTGGCTTTGGAGTAAAAGCGTTCATGATTTTCAGGATATGACTAACGTATCTAAAGAAATTCGCGAGATGCTTGAGGCTCATTTTGTAATCAACCACACCGAAATTCATCAGATGCAAAAAAGTGAAGACGGAACTGTAAAAAATGCCGTTCGCTTGTTTGATGAACTCATTGTAGAATCGGTTTTGATTCCGACAAAAAGCAGAACAACAGCCTGTGTGTCTTCTCAAGTAGGTTGCAGCCTAGACTGTGAGTTTTGCGCCACGGCAAGACTCAAGCGAATGCGAAACCTGAATCCGGATGAAATTTATGACCAAGTGGTAACCATTGACCGACAAAGTCGCGAAAACCACAACCGTCCGCTTTCGAATATAGTGTTTATGGGAATGGGTGAACCGTTGATGAACTACAATAATGTGATGAAAGCTATCGATAAAATTACTTCAGATGAAGGACTCGGAATGTCACCCAAACGCATTACAGTTTCTACTTCGGGAGTTTCGAAAATGATTAAAAAAATGGCAGATGAAGAGGTAAAGTTCAAACTGGCCGTTTCGCTTCATTCCGCTATCGAAGAAATTCGAAATCAAATCATGCCTTTTACAAAAAGTTTTCCGCTAACCGAACTTAGGGAGGCTTTACAGTATTGGTATTCTAAAACCAAGAGTAAAGTTACTTATGAATATGTGGTTTGGAAAGGTATCAACGACGACCAAAAATCGATTGATGCCTTAGTGAAATTCTGTAAATATGTGCCTTGTAAAGTAAACTTAATTGAATACAATCCTATTGATGACGGAAAGTTTCAACAAGCCTCAGACAAAGCAATTGACAATTATATCCAAGCACTCGAAACTGCCAACATTGTAGTAAAAGTTCGTAGAAGCAGAGGAAAAGACATCGATGCAGCTTGCGGACAGTTGGCTAATAAAGGTTAATTATTTTTATCTTAATTTTCTTTTTCTGATAGTTTTTTCTTTTTGAATTATCAAATAGAGTACTCTTTTATTTCTAAAAAAATCAGCTTTGTATTTTATCCATAAAAAAAGAGGTTGCCAAATAGACAACCTCTTTCAGCATTTAAGTTATTTATTATTGCTTAGCTACCTTGATAGTTTTTATTATTCCATCAATATTGACTTTTACAAAATAAGTTCCTGTTGGTAATTCAGACATATCAATTTGCGTGTCTGGTGACTGAACAGTTTTCGAAATTACTGTTTGTCCTAACATATTCACAACCATAACGTCTTGAATCTCGCTACTGTATGATATATTAAAGTAGTCACGAACAGGGTTTGGATAAGCACTAAATGACGCGTTATCAAAACGATCGGTGCTTACTACTTCTTGAACAGTAATAGCCAAAGCCTCGCTCTGACAATCGTCATTAGTAGCTACTACATAATAGGTAGTCTGGTGAACAAGTTCATGGGTTGGCTCTAATGCTTCTGTTAAGTCTGCATCTGCATACCACACTAGACCACTGCCTGTTACATCAAGGTTGGCTAAAGTTTGCCCTTCCGTAAAGGTTTGTACTGTTTCTCCTATAGGCAGGGCTACTTCTG
>CAYPCZ010000075.1:0-11197 GCA_964409345.1 uncultured Flavobacterium sp.
AAAGGAGTTTTAGAACGATTAGTAGCTTTCAAAGAATTATTGACAGATTATCCGCACTACCGCAATAAAATTGTTCTTGTGATGATTGTTGTGCCTTCCCGCACCAATGTATCGTCTTACGAAAAACATAAAAGAAAAGTAGATGAGCTCGTAGGAAATATTAATGCCATGTTTGCAACACCCGAATGGCGACCGATAAATTATTATTATCAACATTTTGACCGTGAATCACTTTGTGCTTATTATGCTGCAGCAGATGTATGTCTTATCACATCTTTAAGAGACGGATTAAATCTTGTATCTAAAGAATATGTTGCTTGTCGGAATGCAAATACAGGCGTACTTATTTTAAGTGAAATGGCCGGTGCAGCACAAGAACTAAAATATGCCCTGAAGGTGCATCCGTATCATTCCAGCCAAATCAAAGAGGCCGTTAATTATGCACTTTCGATGGATGAGCAAGAAGAATATACAAGAATGGATTATTTAAGAACACAGGTTTTTAACCACACCATTTTTGATTGGGTCAACAGTATTTTTCAAGAAGTATTCCATGTTTACGAAGGTTTGAGCCATACTTTTGAACAAAGTTTGAATGGCGAATTAATAACTACCCTGATGTCAAAATTCAAACACGCAAAAAAACGGTATATATTCTTGGATTATGACGGATGTTTGAGAGATTTAGAACCTCATCCGGAACTAGCGACTCCTACTTCCGAAATTAATAAATTGCTGGAAAAACTGATTGTTCTTCCTGATACAGAGGTTTATTTGGTGAGCGGCAGAAGCAAATCGGATATGGAGAATTGGTTCGGAAAATCAGGGGTAAATATCATTGCAGAGCATGGAGCCTGGTATAAAAAATATTTGAATGAATGGAACGACTTACGCCCTGATATTACCACAAATAAAGAATGTTTCTTGGATCTTTTAAATCAATATGCACAACGAATTCCTAATTCTTTTATAGAAGAAAAAAGTACAGGATACTGTCTTCATTACAGAAATTCTAAACCAAAGGATGTTTCACTTTATCTGGATCAGCTCGTAAACGATTTTTGCAGCTACATAAAATCAAATAATCTTCCTTATTGCTGTACGGTCTCTCCTACTCAATTTGAAGTTCATCCTATGGGGTGCAATAAAGGAAAGGCTTTAGAGCGTATAATATCATTTGAGGAAAATACTTTTATACTTGCTGCGGGTGATGACGATACCGATGAAGATATGTTTGAGGCGTTACCTCAAACAGCTTTTACCTTTAAAATAGGAAGAAAAGAAACTTGCGCCAAAATAAGGGTACCTGAAGTCAACCGATTTGTTAGTTTCTTATCAGATTTGGCTGATGTTTCTTTAGCCGAAAAATAATAAAGCAGACGGAAAAAATGGCATGCAACAAGTTAAAATAAAATTATTCATGATTTGTTTAAGGCTTGTTGCATGTTTTATTTTAGGAACTACGATTTTTCTCTATAAACAAAGTAGCTAACCAATAAAGTGGTATTTACTAAAGCAGAAAATGCGTTGGATAGGATGATAGGCCATTCCATTTTCATCCATCCATAAACCACCCATAGGCTGACACCACACAATAAAATGGTAATCATTCGCCACGAAATGTTTTCTACATCTTTATTTTTTAGCACTTTTACTAATTGCGGAACCATTGAGATAGAAGTGAGTATGCCGGCAATTGTTCCTATGATGGTTTCCATAACGTGAATATTTATCGTGCTAAAATAAGCATAAAAGCATTCACTAATTGCAACGAAATACGTTTTTTAGAAAAAAAATAAATATTCTAAAACTTACAAAAAGGAAGCTCCATATTCGAGGCTGCAAAATAAAACGCGTTCAGCCTTATTCACTATCTTGATGAAAGTATATAGTGGAATAATTATTGAGCGAATATCCTTATTAAGAAAGCTCTTGCTTTTCAAAAATAATAAATCCGGAAATAAGACTGATGGTTATAATTAAATTATAATATAAATGGATGCAATAGATTGGAACTGGGATAGCATAGATGTATTTAAAGCCCTATTTTCTTTGGCTTTAGGTATTATTTTAGGTTTAGAGCGCGAGATGAAAGATAAAGCAGCAGGTTTGCGAACCATCACTATTATTTCGCTTGGCTCTACTTTGTTTACTATTATGTCTTATAAAATAGGTATCGCTACCGACACAGAAACAACCCGAATTGCATCGTATATAGTGAGCGGAATCGGTTTTTTAGGAGCTGGAGTAATCTTCAAGGATGATGTTTCTATAAACGGACTAACTACTGCAAGCATTATTTGGGTCGCTGCTGCCATAGGCATGAGCATCGGATTCGGTCAATATGCTTCGGCAGTAATTTTTTTCTGTGCAACATTCTTAATAATACACGTTGGAAATTGGCTCAATAAAAACTTACCCTCACAAACCATTCAACGAACATTAGAAGTAAAGTTCGAGAATAATCCAACCACACAAAAAGAGTTACTTGAACAAATCCGAAACATCTCTGAAAATTCATACATAAAGCATCGAATTAAAGAAAATCAAATGTTCATCTTGTTGATTGAAATTAAAATTAAAACAAAAAACCAAAAACAACTCGTGGATTATTTATTGCAAAACGATAACTTGGAATACTTTAAGTTTTAACAGGGAAACTGTATAGCTTAACTATCCTTCCAAAACCTCCAAGGCTTTTATCATGTTAATTCCTTTTTGAAGAACCGGTAAAAACAAATCGCCTTTAGTTTCGATTCGTTCCAGAGTATTAAAAATCGTAAAATCAGATGGGTGTAATCCTTTTTTGACTTCTTTCCATTCTAATGGCATAGAAACGGTTGCTCCCTCACGAGGTCTGACACTATATACACTGGCAAGGGTTTGTCCGTATCTGTTTTGCAGATAATCGAGATAAATCTTATTACTTTCGCGCTTTTTCAGGCTTCTTTCTAAAGTAGTAAGCTTTGGTAAGCGGTCTTGGGTTTGTTTCATCAAAATATGTGCAAAATCTTTAACCTGCTCGTAATTATATTTTCTTCCCATCGGAATATAAATGTGTATTCCCGAACTCCCTGAAGTTTTACAATAAGTAGTAATCTTTATTTCGTCGGTGATTTCTTTAATCTGCAAAGCCACTTCAATTACATCATCAAAACTATTTTTTTTCGAAGGATCTAAATCCAACACCAAATAATCAGGATAATCAAGCTTAGCGATTTGGCTGTTCCAAGGGTTCATATCAATACAACCCAAGTTATTCAAATAAGCCAAAGTTGCTTTATTATTACAAACAATATAATCGATGTATTTGTCGGTTGATTCCGAATAAACCTCTGTCGTTTTCACCCATTTCGGAGTATCATCACCGGCATCTTTATGATAAAAATTATCTTTTTCGATTCCGTTGGGGAAGCGGTTCAAAGATAAAGGACGGTTCTTCAGATGTGGTAATATGTAATCCGCTATAGATTGATAGTAGCCTATCAAATCGGCTTTAGTGAGTTGCTCTTTAGGGAAATACACTTTGTCCTGATTAGTAAGTCTTACTTTATTCCTTCCAAAAATCATTTCTTTTTCTCCTGATTTTAATGTCGATTTCTTTATTTTCATAGGTTTTGTATGTTCATTGATTTCACTTGCTTCTTTGTCTTCTCTTAGGGCTACAAATACCGGATGCCTGAAAACACCGTTTTGGGTTACCTCCGAATATTTTATCTCACAAATCACTTCGGGTCGTACCCAAGTAACGGGAGCATTCGTAGCAGGTACTACGTCAAAAGGTGATTGTGTAATGATTTTGGGTTGGAGCAGCTTGTATAGGGTTTCAAGTTTTTTATCATTAAATCCGGTTCCGGTATGTCCGCAATAAACCAGTTGGTCATCTTCAAACCTACCCAAAATCAGTGCTCCGAAATACTTCCGAGAGCCTTTGGGTGCTGTAAAACCACAAATAATGACATCTTCTGTATTGGTAATTTTTATTTTTAGCCAATCTTCACTTCGATGATTTTCTCTATACAGGCTATCGGCTTTTTTGGCAACCATTCCTTCTAAATTGTTTTTTTTCATCTGCTCAAACAGCTCGATGCCTAACGCAGCAATATGATCACAAAATTTTATGCGGTCAGTTTCTACAAGAGCTTCTTTTAGCAGTTCTTTTCGTTCGACCAAGGACAATTCGGTTGTAGAATGGCCGTTTAACCATAGCAAATCAAACACCTGATAGACTATTTCTGCTTCCGGATTTTCGCCTATTTGCTGTATGAGCTGAAAGTTAGGTCTGCCCGAATCGTCATATACGACCAACTCTCCGTCGAGTAACATCAAGTGTTTTTGTTTAGAGAAATCATCGGTTACTTGGCTAAACTTCTCTATAAAAGAAATTCCGTTTCGGGAATAAAAAAGAGGTTCTTTTTCACGTAAATCAGCAATCGCCCTATAGCCGTCCCATTTGATTTCAAACACCCAATCTGTATCATTAAAAGGCTTTGAGCCTGCTTTGGCGAGCATGGGTTTGATGAAATTATCTAACTTTTTCTCTCTTACCCATCCGGAACGAAATCGTGGAGTGGTTTTCTCGGGGGTTATTTTTCTTTGGCTTTTAGGCTTTTTTTTTGCTCTAAATATTGCGTAACCAAAGAATCGGGATCTGTGTTTTTTTCGGCATCATAGGAGTTTTCAGCAAATTCATCAGAATGCTTGATAAGCAACCAAGCGTTATTTTCAGCATTTTTCATCTTTACCAAAGTGAACTCTCCTTTGAGCTTCTCCCCTTTCAGAAGTAACTTTAAAGAACCTTCTTCAAGTTGTTTTACTACCTCTTTTGGGTCAGATAGTTTGCGTTCTTTTATGGGCTTATAGGTTCCGTTGTCCCATATTTCTACCTGACCGGCTCCGTAATTACCTTTGGGAATGTTTCCTTCAAAGTCTTTATAATCATACGGATGATCTTCAACCATCATCGCAAGTCGTTTGTCGTTGGGGTCGAGCGAAGGACCTTTAGGCACTGCCCAACTTTTGAGCACCCCTTCCATTTCTAACCTAAAATCATAATGCAAACGGCTGGCAGCATGGCGTTGTACCACAAAAATAAGTTCCTTTTTGTTGCCTTTTTTGAGGTTACCTTCGGGTTCTTCCGTTTGGGTAAACTTTCGCTTTGCATTATAATCTTTAAGTGCCATATTATGCTTTTTTTGTTTTGGTTTCTTGTAAACTGGCTTTGAGTTGTGCCATCAAATCAATCACTTTTCCGCTCTTTTTAGGGGCTGTTTTTTTGACTTTTGGTTGCTTACCACGGGCTTTCTGGTTGATTATTTTTTTAAGCGCAGAAGAATAAGTGTTTTTATACACCGTAGGGTCAAACTCTTGAGACAATTGTTTGATAAGCGATTTTGCCATTTTAAGCTCAGCCGGCTTCGGAGCTTTCCCCGAAGGGAGTTTTAAATCTTTATAATCTCTGATTTCCTGATGAAAACGCAAGCGGTTAAAAACCAATATCTCACTGTTATACGAGCGAATGATTCCTAACACTTCTTGCTCTCGCAATATGAAAGTCCCTACCCCTGCCATCTGCGTATCTTCCAATGCCAATAGCAAAAGCTTATAGGCATTCTCACCGTTCTTTTGGGGTTCGATAAAATACGGATTATCAAAATAAACACTGTCTATCTCTATTTCTTTTACGAATTGGTCAATAGACAGGATTTTGGTCTTTTCTGGGAGTGCGGCTTCAAAATCCTCATCTTCCAGAACGATATACTCATCGTCTTTCAAAAAACCTTTGACAATATTCTCCCATTTGACCTCCTTCCCTGTCTTTTCGTTGATTCTCTTAAACCGAATATTTGACAAATCAGCTTTGTCGAGCATATCCAAATCGAGTTTACTTGTTTCGACAGCCGAATAAATTTTGATAGGAATATTTACAAGTCCGAATCCGATGGCTCCATTCCAAATTGCTCTCATACGATAATGTTTTGTGTTTTTATTTACAACTTTTGTACCAACTCTTCAGGAATACCAGAATAGCCACATATGTTTTTGAAAACGAGGCTAAAAATGGGCAAAATGAGCCAACCGATTTATCGGTTTTAGAAGTCCTTCTAAAAGAATTAACTCAATTATTTCTCATGCCCATTCAAACCGCATTTTTCACAGAGATTTAAATTTGGAAAATATTATCTACGTAGAAAATAATGACAAGAATCAATTTTATGTGATTGACAACACCGGATGAGCTTTAAAAAACCTACTTTATCTGCACTGTTAAGTCTATAAAAAACCCACACTACCTATTACACAAAATTCTATCAGCTAGAGAAAAACAAATTAGAGAAACGAGCTTGCTTAACACCATCAAGAAACCCATCAAAAGAGTAGCCGCTTTTATGGGGTAATGTTTTTTGATAATTCTTGATTAAGTTGCTCTACTACCTTTGGAGTATTACCTATAAATATCTTGTCATGGATGATAAACACAGGGCGGCTCAAAAAAGTATAATGCTCTAAAATTAAGTTTTTGTAGTCATTTTCTGTAAGTGTTTTTTCTTTTAGATTCCGTTGCTTATAAAGTTGAGCTCTTTTGCTGAAAAGCTTTTCATAACTACCCGCCAAGACGTGCATTTGCTTTAATTGTTGAACCGTGACAGGTTCGTTTTTTATATCTTGAAAAACAATATCTTCGGTTGAAGGTAGGGACTTGATTATTTTCTTACAAGTATCGCAGGTAGAAAGGTAATATGCTATTTTCATTATCCTATTGAGTTTACTATTGAGTTTACTGTGCAAATATACAACAACAAAAAAGCCGACCCAAAAGTCGGCTTGATGATAGGTTATCGTTCGAAAATTATAATCCTAATTCCTTTTTTACATCTGCCAGCAAATCTGGTCCTTCTGCTAACAAGAGATTAGAAGCTCCTAAAGTAGAATCAAGCACATATTCATATCCTTTCTCGCGAGCTACTTTCTGGATTGCGTTTCTTACCTTATCCATAATTGGCTTGCTCAATTCTTCTTCTTTTTCTCCGAGTTTTGTTTGTGCTCCATTCATAAACTCCTGAATGCTTCTTTGCATATTCTGTAATTCGATGGCACGTTCTTGATTTACTGCATCACTTACTGTCGTCTCTTCGGCCATGTATTGATCTCTTTTGTTAGTAAACTCAGTAACCAAACCTCTATAATCCTTATCATACGATTCTGCTATCGTTTCGAGTTGTTTTTGAGCTTTGAGTAAATCCGGATGATTTTCCATAAGTTCTCTTACATCAATATGAGCTACTTTTTGAGCATTTGCAAATTGAGCTACTCCTAACATCAAAGCTACTGCAATAAATACTGATTTCATCTTTTTCATCTTTTTTGTTTATTTATTCTTTATAGTTAAATTTTTTAATTTTCTTGAGAGTCTTCAGACTCTGTTTCTTGAGTTGGGTTATTTTTGTTTTCTTTTTCTAATCTACGTTGTTCGAGCTCGAGACGTCTTTGCTCTGCTTTTTCTTCTCGTTCTCTGGCTCTGGCTTCTCTCTGCTCCTGAATTTCTATTTTGCGTTGTTCGATAGCAGCTTCGCGCTCTTCTCGGGTTGGTCTTCTATAATCTGCTGCTTCTTGTGATGATTGTGAGTCATTATCGTTTGTTTGATTTCTCCGCTCATCTCTGGCTCGTTCACGCTCATCTTGTTGTTCTTGACGTTTCTGCTCTTGAGCCGCTCTACGCTCTTCCACTTGTTGTTGTCTTTCTTCAAGTCTTGTTTGGCGCTCCTCTTCTCTTAATCGTAAATCCGGATCATACTTTTTATCATCTTCCGCTTGTTCTTCTTCGCGAGTCATTCTTTTTCGTTGAGCTTGGTCTTGTCGCGCCGCTCTTGTCAAGGCATTGACAATCTCATCATTCATATCAAAACGTCTGTTAGCATGCACAAGTCCGTTTGCAGCAGACGACATATCATAGATAAAGTCATAATCCCTACGCTCAGCGATATCCTTTACTATCGAAAAGACTTGATCTTGAATCGGTTTGATAAGTACTGCTTTTTGAGTAAACAAATCTCCTAAAGGTCCGAATCTTTTCTGTTGATAATCTGAAAGTTCGTTTTGAAGAAAGGCAATTTCTTCTTCTTTCTCTTCGATAAGCTCTTTGGTCAAAAGCACTCTCTCTGTCTTTAACTCTTCGATAAGTAAGTTAATCTGCGCTTGCCTATCATCAATCTCTGTTTTCCAGTTTTGAGCTCTGAGCTCGAGCTGGTTGTTAGCTTCGGCATATTCAGGAATGCTCTTTAAGATAGTGGTCATATCAAAATACCCTATCTTAGGCCCTCTTGTCGATTGTGCATCTGCAAAAGAGAAAACTCCTAAAAGCAAAATTAAAATATACTTTTTCATAACTCTATATTTTATGTTAGAAAATATCGTGCCATTTTTTTAGAATTGTTGTCCGATGATAAAGTGCGTCTCCCACCCATTTTTAGTAGTTCCGCCATAGACAGGGTCAAAACCATGAGCAAAATCAATTCCCAACAATCCGAAAGCCGGCATAAACACTCTTACTCCTAACCCGGCAGAACGTTTTAATACAAACGGGTTATAATTTTTAAAACTGTCATAAGCCGCACCTGCCTCTAAAAATGCTAATCCGTAAATAGATGCCATAGGCTTCATAGTTATCGGATAACGCAACTCTAATGAGAACTTATTATAAATGGTTCCTCCTTCATTGGGGTCGGTTAGTGAGTTATTCGGATAACCTCTCATCTGAATCATCTCTCTTCCATCCAGGGCAAAGTTAGCCAATCCATCACCTCCGACAAAAAATCTTTCGAAAGGTACAAGTCCTCTATCTGAATTATATGCTCCCAAATATCCGAATTCTGCCGCAGAACGCAAAACAAATTTTCCTCTAAGTTGGGTGTAGGCGTCTACGTTAAATTTAATTTTATAGTATTCGAGCCAATTAAACCTTTTCTGATCGACCTTTGCCATATCAGCAGACGCATCCTGATAATTATCTACTCGTTGATAAATATTATTACCGTTGCCGTCTGCTCCAACAATTTTAACATAATCTCCGTTTAATGGACGGTTGTTGTTTTCGTCCAACTGATAATCGTTAAGATTACGATCTACATAGGTCATCTTGTATTCCTGTTGATTTTCCAGATTAGCATAATCTACGCCATTGACAAGCGAGTAAGGGAAAGTAAACTTTCCGGTTACTCCAATCTCTGCTCCGGTAGTTGGGAAGATAGGGTTATGCCCTTTATTGTTTCTGCTAAAACCAATGGTGTAAGATAGGTTTCGTGCCGATCCGTTATTAAAGCTAAATAATCCCACGTGGTAGTTTCTGATGTCATAATGCTGATAGCCTATTCCTTGACGCAAATAAAAATCATTATCAGGCACAGTGAGTCGCTTGCCCAAACCAAAGTAAAGTGAAATAATATTGAAGCCTTGGCTTCTATCTACGTCTCTGCTGTACCAATTGTATTGATATTGCTTGCTATAAGAAACAGAACCGGTAAATTGAATTGGCTTTTTACCTCCTAACCAAGGCTCGGTAAACGAGAGGCTATACGTCTGAAAATAAGAACTTCCTTGTAAGCGAAGAGCTAAACTTTGCCCATCTCCCATAGGTAATGGCTTATAAGCATCTTTATCAAACAAGCTTCCGATAGAAAAATTATTAAACGATAGAGCAAGTGTTCCGATGAAACCACCTCCACCATAACCTCCTTGCAACTGTATCTGGCTTGCTCCGCTCTCTACCACGTTCCATTCGATATCAACTGTTCCAGCTACAGGATCTGGATTTTTTACATCGGGCACTATCGTTTCCGCATCAAAAATCCCTAACTGACCTAGTTCGCGTACGGTGCGGATGACCAGTTCTTTGTTCCATTTTTGCCCGGGCCTTGTGCGAAGCTCTCTATATATTACTTTGTCATTAGTTTTGTCGTTTCCGACTACTGTAATATTGTTAAAATAAGCTATCGGTCCCTCCATAATTCTGATTTCGAAATCAATAGTGTCATTAGCTGTTCGGGTTTCGACCGCATTAATTCTTGAAAACAAATACCCGTTATTATGATAAAGACTTGTCAGGTCATTGGCGTCAGGATTGGTGTTGTCTTCTATTCTTTTTTGAAGTAGAATTCCGTTATATTCATCTCCTTTGTTTATTCCTAATGCTTTTCTGAGTTGATCATCAGCATATATTGAGTTTCCTAAAAACTTAATATCTCCGAAATAATATTTATTTCCTTCTTCGACTGTGATATTAAACGACAAACGGTCTTTTTCTTGGTCATACATTATCGAGTCTGACACTATCCGAGCATCTCTATAACCGCTTTCTTTATATTTATCGACAATCGCTGTCAAATCGTTTCTATATTCGTCTCTGATGTACTTTGAAGCTCTCAAATCAAGTCTGAACATCCGTAAAAGATTTCTTTCTTTGGTTTTTTTCATAGTTCTTCGGAGCTGTCCGTCAGAAAAAACCTGGTTGCCTTCAAAATCAATGGAACTGATTCGGGTTTTGGTGCCTCTGTCAATATCAACTAACATTTTCACCTGATTTTCAATGGTATCAGGAGCGGTAACGATAGTTACGTTGGTTCTATAATATCCGTCTTTACGGTATTTATTTTCGATATAGTTTTTGGTGGTAGTAATAAGGTTTTCGTTAACAATCTTACCTTTGGTTAGGCTGGCGTCTTTGATGATTCCTTCTGCTCTGGACTTTTTAATTCCGGTAACCTTTACGTCACTAAGTTTAGGGAGCTCGTTCAGGTCTAAACGCAAGAATATAGTATCGCCTTGCACTTGGTCGATATAAAAATTAATATCGCTAAAAAGCCCCAATCCCCATAACTTTTTGATAGCGGCCGAAATTTCTTCTCCCGGCACCTGTATTTTGTCACCTCTTTCTAGTCCTGAAAAAGTAACCACTGTTTGCTCTTGGTAGTTAATCTTTCCGGTCACTTTGACCCCTCCTAATGTATAAAATCTACCTGAAGCAAATTCTTGGTTGGGCTGTGCGTAGGTAGAAATTGTACCCAGTAATAAAATTCCTATTACAATAAACGCCTTATGTAAGGTGACTTGTTTATTTAATTTGTTCGCTTGTTTTTCCAAATCTGCGTTCTCTGTTTTGATAACTGATGATAGCTTCATATAAATCGTTGTCTTGAAAATC
>CAYPCZ010000076.1:0-11158 GCA_964409345.1 uncultured Flavobacterium sp.
TGTACAATGTGCAGGTGTTTGGTACGGATGGTGATGCGGGTATATCACTGGCAGCCTTAGGAAGTATGGCTGTGGCCAATAATGAAGGGAGCACATGTTGCATAGGATCTAATTTTACAGTAAGTCCAATCCCAGGTGGTTGGAGATGTGATAGTGGAGGTGGTTCTTGTTGTCCAGTATGTTAAATTAACAACAGAAGCTGTCTTATGGCAGCTTCTATATTCGTATATAAATCGAAGCCTTGTATAACAAATCTCGTTTATAAAATATAAGAATATTGTAATGAAAAGAATTGCTCTTCTGTTTTTAGGTATCATATTAGCGTCTTCCTGTTCTCAAGATGAAGTCGAAGATGCTAACATCACGCCTATTGATATAAACCCTGACCTTTCCAATAGGATCAATTTTATTGATCTTGTTGATAGTTTATATTTAATTCCGTTGGAGACCAAAGATGATAATGCCCTTGGAGTGTTAAATAAGATCGAACTCGACCAGCACAGTTTCTACATTTTAGACTATAGCGGCAGTCCCATTCAAGCGTATACCAAAAAAGGTGATTTTAGACATCACATTGGTAGATTAGGGAGGGGGGAAGGCGAATACAATGAGCTAAAAGATTTCTTTCTTACAAATAGCGGTATCGGGTTGCTTGATTTTAAAAAGGTTATTCATTATTCTTATTCTGGAGAATATCAGAATTCAATTAATCTGGATGTGCTTTCTTCGCGTGTACAGCCTATAGGAGAAGATCTATTTATGCATTATATATCAAACGGAGTGGCTGTAGACAATACATCTAGCTATTTATATCTCTCTTCATCTGACATGAAAGCTAAAGATTTTTTTATAAATAAAGGGGAGTATACTGATAAGTTTACAATGGATATGAATGTGTTTGCCCCTACGGAAGACGGGCTTCGTATAAGAACTGACATGAGTGACATCATTTATACCTATAATTTATTGGAGGAAAACAATCAGTTAACCCCAACTTATATGTTGAATTTTGGGAAATATTTTCCAGATGATGCCTTTTTTAGAACAACGTACCAGCTTGACCCCATTTCATTTTTTGAGGAATATAGAAAAAAGTACATTTACTTTCCCCGATATCGGGAGAGTGGATACTTTTTCTGTATAAGCTATTTCCTGAATGATGCCAATGATCCTTTTTTCTCAATTTACTCAAAAAAGAATTCTGTCACATATGACTTTAAGGTAGCTGATAGTGATCCATTCACATATTTTTTCAACCGTATCATGTGCAATGATGGCGAGTGGTTCATTTCTGCTATCAGTGCTATGGATTTGATTCATGCCGCTGATCTCCTCAAAGAAAACGACCAGAGCACACCTCACTTTAGCAATGATATTGTGGCACTGTCGGAGAGATTAGAGATCAGTGATAATCCAGTGCTTGTTGCAATTAGGTTTAAAGACCTTGAAAATTAATATAGATGAAAAGTTTATTATTGTTAATGCTTTTTGCCGTTAACCAAGGCAATGAAACTCCTTCTCATGACTGTGCATCATTTTACGAGAGCCAGCTTTCGGGGATATTGATTGATAGCAAAATAACCAAAGTGGAAAATGCTGCAGATCATTTTCTTATTCGTTATGGCGATGGTACAGAAGAGGTGCTAAGATTACTAAAAGATAAAATCGGATTGACCATATTTTCAAATGCTCAGGTGGGTGATCGTCTATTAAAGAACAAAAAGGAGTTTATCGGTTTTGCGATAGTGAAGTTAGATTCCCAAGATGAAATAATAACCATAAGCACCTATGAAGACTTATGCCCCTAAATTTTGACCTAAGGTTACTTTAAAGCACATAAAGATCGAAATGGCTTGATGCGCCCTTCGCCCATTTGGATTTCTAATGCCATAGCGGTAGCTGTCTAACGATTTTTCTACTATTGGCTACTTTGAAATTGATTTTTAGGCATAGCGGTTTAATAGGTGGACCGTATTGACAATTTTTGCAAATGGTTAAGCTCGCCCCAATCTACCCAAAAATGCCCTATCTTTCCCCAACTGCTGATTTTTATATGCTATTTACCTTTTGAGTTTAATTTTGGTTCTTAACTTGGGGTTACTTAAAATGGAGCAACCCTCTGATTAAATATGAATTCAGGAATTGTAATCAGTAAGATAAAGCCGACCTTTGAGATGAGAAAACTTGTGTTTTTTAACCGCTTATTTATTAGTTGAAATCGATGAATCTATAAACTAATGCCATTCTAAACAAATGAAAATTATGAATAATGTGAATAAGCCACTTATTTTACTGGTTATGGTTTTTTTGCTTGCATGCAGCACAGGCAAAGAGCATCAAGCCGAGGAAGGCAATGTGATTGAAGTTGATGTGAAAGATATTCAAACTTTAAAATACACTGATGTTTTTCAGCTAAAAGATATCGTATTGTTTGATTCACCCGATATTATTGTTTCAAATATTGACAAAGCCACTCTTTTTAGAGAGTATGTTATTGTGAAATGCTCTGGAAGCGTCAATAGTCTGATTTCTAAAAATATAACCACAGGAGAATCGATTAAAATTGGGAGAGAAGGAAGAGGACCTGGCGAATACCTAAAGCTCGCAGATTTTTTAATAGATGAGGAGAAAGCCGAAATATGGATTCTTGATAGGAGTTTAGGCAAAATTCTTAAGTATGATCTTGAAGGGGAATTACAAAGCGAAGATATCAAAAATATTTACCTTCATGCGCAAGCATTTTATAAACTAGCCGATGACAAGGTGGCCCTATATTATGGATCAAATGGCAGCCACCGCGTACAAATTGTAAACACTACCACTGGAGAAGTTTTAGAAAGTTATATTGAAGTAAAGGAAAATGAAGCGCAATTTCTGCATTTTTTTGAGGCAAGTAATTTCACTGATGGAGGATTATTTCATTTTAAGTTCCATAATAATCTTTATGAAATGAATGAGTTCAAAAAAGCGTTTGAGATAAGTTTTAAAAATCAGACACTGCCAGCCGAGATTATGGAGCGAAATTTTGAGGATGTTAGGGAATTTGTTGAGTACTGTAGCGCAACTTCTTATGCATATGGTGTCTCAAATATCCTAGAAATGCCCCATCAGATGTTGTTTGCTTTTAATTATGACAAAGGCTTGGCCAATTGTATATATGACCTAGACTCAAATAAGTATAAGGTGTATAACGAGATCAGCAATGATGTTTTTGGATTAGGGCAAGTTAATAAACTTGGCTACATGGATCTTCCAAGGGGAGGCAATATGAATACGCTCATGTTTGAAGTTGAGCCACAAATTGCCAAGGAACAGTTAGAGAAAGCGCGACGAACACTACCCAAAGATCAATGGGAGACACTCTATGTCAATAGGGAGGAATGGGTTGAGTTATTGGATTCATTATCGCTGGAATCAAATTCATTCTTGGTACTCGTGGAGTTAAAAAATGAAGGTATTTAAAGTATATAAACTCCCTGAGCTAGATTATTTATACAGTTGGAGCGCTTAAGGAAAGGGGCCTGAGCTATAAGGAATGTCGCTGTGGCAAATAGTGAGTCTGGAGGGCAAAGATTCTTTCGTGTGAGTTATTCGGAAACGATTTCAAGCAATTTTTTCCAATATAAGTGTGGAAATGAATATCGGAGGGGTTTAACGATAACAACAAGATCAACGGTAACCTGTATACGAGGTGGTATCGATAGTGGCTCACCAAGTACAAGTATTATTACAACTACTACTAGACCATGTTAATAATTGTATAGTTCTAATTTTCAATGGCTTATTTTATAAAAATAGCCATTGATTTTTACCAATGCTTATGAATAAACCGTTTTATTTAATTCTCATATTTCTCTTCTTTAGCTGTCAGGATAGCCGAGACACTAAAAATGCTGATACAGTTAAGATCGATCTTAAGTCAGTTTCTAGGATTCCAGGTCAATCTAACATTAGCAGCATCGAGTATATTCCGTTGGAAACGAACGACAATACTCTGATCCGCCGCATAAACAAACTACTGTTTCATGACGGAAAATTTTACCTGTTAGACACTGACGCAAATACTATCTTTATTTTCAATAGAGACGGCTCATTTCTTCGCAAGATTTCCAGATTGGGGAGAGGACCTGGCGAATATGTGGATATAAGGGATTTTGATGTTAGTAAAGATGACAATTCGATTTGGGTATATGACAATCAATCACAAAAAATAATTGTCTATGATGAGGATTTGGCTGATTTTCAGACTGTAAATTTAAAGTATCATTTTGAAGAGTTTGCGATAAAAGGGCAAGAGGCTATATATGTCCGCAACTTGTACTCAGACGGGGAAATTCATGAGCGGTTGGCTGAGCTAGATATTCAAAAGATGGAATACAAAAGCTTGTATAATAAAGATGATTATGAAGATGACTTTGATTTGCAAAGATTTGGAGGATATATGTTCCATAATTCAGCAGGCAAATTGCTTTTGAATCCCCGATTTAAAAATAACATCGTTCAGATTCACAACGGGGAATTAGAAAATGTGTACGAGATCATCGGTGACTTTCCCGATCAATCTATAATAGAAAAATACAGAAAAGATCCGATGGAAGTGCTCAGTAGCAAACAGTATATCCTTAGCATAAACAACATCTACGAAACCGCTGGCACAATGATATTTAGGATTGTAAAAGATATGTCCTCTTTAGGCGCGGTGATTGTTTCTAAAAACTCTGGCGAGTACTTCACGGTCGAATTTAATAATGAAGACAAATATTTTGGGGGATTTACAGGTATTTATGGAACAGCGGAAAACAAATATGTTTCCTATGTCTCCCCGGCAAGTTATCGGAACGAATATTGGGAACAGTATCAAAAAATCATCGAGGAGAGTCCGCTGAGTGAGGAAAATAAAAGCGTATTATTGGATGCTGAACCAGCTGACAATCCAATCATTGTCTTATTTGATTTTGTTGATTTTTAGAATATGTCTGTTTAAGAATGTGTTTCAACCGTCTAAGCTATAAGTGTAGAGCCCACAGAAAAAGTAGCCCCCCATCTAGCGCGAGCGTCCGCTCGTGCTTTGTTTGAGCAGATATTATGATGAGGGAAATCTGAGAACTGATATAAGCAATCATTCAAATGATACTGTTCTTTCTTTTTACTTTAGCCCCCAATAAGTTCGGAGTGATATTTTAGATTTCAAAATTTATACATTTGAGATATGAAATATAAGAAATGGACCTTAGACCAGAAGTTGGAAATACTCTCCAGTGCTGAAGAAATAGGTATTGTAGAGTCCTGTCGCAAATATGGTGTCAGTACGGGTACTTTTACAGTTGGAAGAAGAAGTATGAACACAAGGGAGAAGCGGGCTTAAAAGTCACCTATGACACCAAGAGCAAGGAGCTCAAGCAGGCAGAAGAGGAGAACCGGATACTCCGTAAGTTACTCGGCGATAAGGAAATCGAGTTGGAAGTACAACGGGAGCTTTTAAAAAAAAAGTTTGGGACGTCCGATCCAATAAAAATCTAGTGGACTATATCTATGATAAGCATAAATGCAGCAAGTCAAAAATCATAAGGATGGCAGGTATGGTAGAGAGCAGTTATTATAGGGCGCCAAGTCTTGGTAAAAAGGGGAACCGCCCTTCCGAATTCACCCTTCATGGATCCCAGGGGAAGGTATGCCAACCAGCGGTTGTCAAAGCTGTAAAGTGTATTTTGGAACATGAGTTTATAGATTGTGGATATCGATTGATGACAAGCTATTTAAACAGGGATGGCTACCACATCAACCACAAGAAGCTCTATAGGATCATGAAAGAGGAAGGTTTGCTAAAGCTGGATAGCAGGATAGACAGAAGTGGTTCTGGACGTAAATTTGTAAGATTTAGAAAAGTATACACTGGTAGACCTTTGGAATGCCTGGAGATGGATATCAAAATGGTGTGGATCCCAAACGTTGGCAAAAATGCCTATCTGTTATCTATCATTGATGTCCATACACGTAAAATATTGAAAGACTATTTCTCCTTTAATGTAAAGCAGGACCATGTTATAGAACTTCTTTCACTATTGTTCCAGGACTATGACTATCCCGAAAGCGTGGTCATCAGGAGTGATAACGGAAGCCAATTTATTGCCAAGAAAGTACGTGAGTATCTAGGTCTGATAGGTGTGCAACAGGAGTTTACCCATGTGGCCACGCCAGAAGAAAATGCGCATATAGAGGCATATCATGGAATCCTGAAAAAGGAAGTCTTTACTAGGTTCGAATATCGTAGCTTTGGTGAGATCCAGCAAATATTAAAACGTTTTGTCAGATTTTACAATAATGAAAGGCTTCATGGCCTCTTGGGACGAATTACACCAATGGAGAAATGGAAATCAGATAAACACCTGATATTAATGAAAAATTTAGTCGCATAATTAACAATCGAAATTTAAAAGATTACTCTTGTTTTATAGGGGTCAAACCACTTTTTACCCTATAATTCATAATTTGAGCGTCGCTATAAAATCAATTCAATCTTGTTATGCATAAATTCTTTATCCCTGCATTGGGTCTTCTTTATTTCTCCTGTACCCCCTCCAAACCTGAAAAACGAGCCCACAGAAAAAGTGGCCTTTTTAGAGCAGGAAAATTATGTCGATACGATAATCGTACAGAATACCACTTTCCTAAAGGAGATGGTGAGCAATGGAAAGCCTGAAGCATTAAGCAAGAATGGGCAGCGCAAATTTAAGTCTTGAGTGGTATCGTAAGATGTGAAATACCCCTAAGGTCAGCGCTTAACTTCCCAAGATTTCCCAAAACGCCCCATCTTACCCCATCTTACCCCAACTTCGTAATTTTTAACCTGTTATCTTTACCGCATAAAAATCCTTAAACATAAATAGTGAGAGGAATAGTGTAGGAGATTATGAAGGACCAAGTGAATGCAGGTTTATGGCGAAGGAAAAGGAAGAAGGGGAGAAGAATTTTCAACAAAGAGCTCGAGCTGATTTTAAATCTATTGTTAACCATTTAAATTTTCACAAAATGAAGAAAGCAATTTTAAAAGTTTTTGGTGGGGCAGCTTTGGTAGCCGGAATGATGTACAATGTGCAGGTGTTTGATACTGGAAGCATTTCTGACATTTCGTTGGCCGCATTAGGGAATGCGGCAGTTGCACAGAGTGAGAACCCATATAATTTTAGATATGAAAGTCCTGGGATGGTATATAGCTCAAGTTGTGGCTGTTATATTTGGGTTACTAACTGTCCGACGGGCCCCGGCTATTGCTAGCATTGCCACTGAAGAAGGTGGCTTGTTCAACGCCACCTTCTTTATAAACATTTGGAATAGTTATATTAAATCAAATAGAAGCATCACTTTGAAGAATACTATTATATTGTTTATTTTCTTGTTTATCTCATGTACTTCTGGGGATAAAAGTGATTTAAGTTTTACAGATAAAAATAAAAAAGATATCACCTTATCCGTCGGGGATGTACAAGAGTTCAATTGGCCTGCTAATACCAAAGTGGATAGGATTATTTATTTGGAAACAAATGACTCTTCTCTAATTTCAGAAATCACTCAACTTGTGGTTACTGATGAAAATTTGATAATTTTTGATTCACACCAAAAGAAAATATTTAAATATAATAGTAGTGGTAAAATTATAAATATTTTGGAGAAAATTGGCTTAGGTGCTACAGAATATAGTGAAGCAAAGGATGTATATGTTAATTTAGAAAGAAATGAGTATGAGATATTAGATAGATATGAAATTAAAAAATATGATATAGATAGTGAAAACTACAAAGGGAAAATTAGATTAGAATTATCGGATGAAAGAATTCCTATGCAATTTATAAACATAAATAATGAAGATGTATATTATATTTGGTCTAATAATCCAGTTTCGTTAGAAGTTAATTTTTTTGGGAAAAAGGATCTAGATTTTTATCATTTAATAAAGTATGATGCGAAAAAAGGTCTTATATCTAAATCCATTAGACATACATACGGTGCTTTGGATACGAGAAGGTTCTATAGATCCAATCTCGATAGTATATACAATTTATCCCCTACAATGGGAGATAATAATCTATATAGATTATCCGAAAATCAACTTTCTATAAAATACAGCTTTCCATTCAGTGAAAAATCAGTTCCAGAAAGTATTTTAATGAATGCCTTACAAAGTGGCGGAGAATACTTGATGTCAGATTATTTTAAATCGATAACGCATTTTTTTGAAGTAGATGATTATTTATTTTTTGATTTTCTTGGAGAAGAAGGAAAAGCATACCACGTAATATTTGATAAACGTAAAGATTTAGTTAGGGAAATCGGGAAAAGTAAAACTATACTTCCACGAGTAGTAAGCACTGATAAAAACTATTTTTATGCCTATGTGTTGCCATCTGATTTACTCAGTAGATTTGAAGAAGATAAGGGTTTAATAAATAGCATTTTCTTTAAGAACATCAATTTTGAAAACATTAGTGAGAATGATAATCCTATATTAATAAAGTTCCATATTGAAGAATGATGTCGAAAAAAATAACTCAATTAATATTTATTTTTTCATTTCTAATTTCCTTGCTTATTGCTGCTTCTTATTATATAAAGACTGAGCAATTCGAAAACGATAGATCTAATTTTGAAAATCAAACTTATTTTTTGAAGAACGAAATAGAAGCAATAAAAGAATATTATAAATTGAATTTAAAAAATTCTAAAAATAAATGTTTAAAAAATATCCAAATAATCAATGAAAATGGTGATCTAATCACGCTAAAAAGTGAAGTAAAAAGAAAAAAAGATAATTTGATAGTTTTATTTTCTAAAAGTAACTGTGATGATTGTGTTAAAAATCAAATAAAAATTATAGATCAAAATATACCACACAAAATAATTTTAACAGATTATCAAACCATAAATGAAATTCGCATTATAAAAAGATTGTATAATATCAATGACGAAATATATAGAATATATGATCAAACTGAAATTGAAGAATTTCAAGTTTATAAAGAACTCCCAATTATTTTCTTTATTGATGAAAACTTAAATATACTTTCTTCTTTGATTGTGTATAAACACTTAATAGATTTTACCCAGATTTATATAGATGAATTTATCTAAGTTTTTCATATTAAAGTTGTAATAGATAAAGACTAATAATGAAGAAGTTTACATATTATATAACGCTTTTAGCTTTGTTGTTCTATTCATGTGATACTAAGAAGTGGTCTTTAAAAAGAAGTTCAGAAGATGATTCTCCAACAGAAGGCGAGTTTAATGCTGAGCGCCTTTCGAATAAAAAGAGCAGTTCAAACTCAAATTTTAAGGCAGCTAACAATGTTAATATTGACTCTTTAGACTGGTCTGATAGAAGTCAAATAGAATTTAATTCTAACCAAGATGTTATTTATCTAGATACTCAATGGAAATTAATCAGTAAAGAGAATTTTATGGATTCTGTTCTAAATTATACCTATGGAAGTATTCAGTTAACTAATGCTGAAGGAAAGGGAGCTCACAAATTAGAATACATCGACAATTGGGATGGTCCCAGTTTTTTATTGACATCTCAAAAGCAAAGTAAATATGCGAATTTCTCTTTCAGTAAATCCCCAAATTTTATATTTGAAGATTTAAATGGAAGTCCTGTAGATAATAGTACGTTTGATGACAAAGTAGTGGTTTTAAACTTTTGGTTTATTGGTTGCAAGGGATGTATGTTGGAGATGCCCTTTTTAAATACTCTTGTAGATAAATATAAAAATAATAAGGAAATACTTTTTATTGCTTCCTCCGATGATAGCAGAAGTGAATTATTGCAATTTCTAATGATAAATGAATTCAACTATAGAGTGACGACTATAAATACTAAATATTTAAAGGATATTTTCAACATCACGATGTTCCCTACACACATGATAATTGGGAAAGATGGAACTATAAAATATTTAAATACAGGAGGAAGTAAGATAGCAACAAAGTTCCTTGAACAGGAAATAGAAAAAATTTTAAGGACTAATTAGTATATATCATCTAATGCTATTAGCCTTTCAAGGCTTTTCTTTGTCCACTCGTCTAGCGCAAACATCCCTTCCTGCCAAATTGAACTTGTAACCTTCTTGAGGGGGAAAGGCGTATGATTGCTTTAATCTTTAAAACAAATAGTTCAATATTAATTATTACACTCTTTTCTTTTTACCCTATGATTCATAATTTGAGTTCCGCTATAAAATCAATTCAACCGTATGATGCATAAATTCCTAATTCCTATACTGAGTTTATTCTATTTTGCCTGTACCCCCTCCAAATCTGAAAATGAGCCCACAGTAAAAGTAGCCTTTCTAGAGCAGGAAAATTATGTCGATACCATGATCGTACAGAATACCACTTTCCTAAAGGAAATGGTGAGCAATGGAAAGCTCAAGGCCCTGCGCAAAAGCGAACTGAAATTCAATGTGGGAGAGAAACTGGTCCAACTGAATGTAAAGAATGGGCAAAAGGTTGGCGGTGGAGAGACGATTGCGGTGCTGGAGCAGTACACCTACCGCCAAAGGATGAACGAAACCAATACGGCTTTGAAGAAAGCCAGACTGGACCTGCAAAATCTATTGATTGGACAGGGCTATGATTTGGAAACAGATTCCGCTAGAATCCCCAAAGCGCTGTTTGAAACTACTGCTTTGCGTTCGGGCTACCTTTCGGCACTTGGGCAGGAAGAAGATGCCAGATATGCCTACCAAAGTACTGTCCTAAAAGCACCGTTCTCGGGGAAAATCGCCAATCTAAAATACAAAGTCTTTGAACAGGTAAGCCCGGGCGAGGTATTCTGTGTGCTGATCGATGACTCCGAATTTGAAGTGGAGTTCTCCTTGGTAGAATCGGAGATCAGGGACATAGAGGTAGGCGGAACGGTAACGATCATTCCTTTCTCTTTAGATAAAGAATTTCGAGGTAAGGTATCGGAAATTAACCCCCTGATAGACGAAAATGGTCTGATAACGGTAAAGGCACGTGTGAAAAACACCGGAGAGCTCATGGAGGGCATGAACGTAAAGGTGCTGTCACAACGGGAGGTGCCCAATCAGTTGGTGGTGCCAAAGTCGGCTGTGATCCTGCGACAAAATCAGGAAGTATTGTTCAAATATGTGGATGG
>CAYPCZ010000077.1:0-10914 GCA_964409345.1 uncultured Flavobacterium sp.
ACAATATTCAAACAATTGGCTTGCGTTTTTTCACCGTTTACGGACCGTGGGGCAGGCCCGATATGGCCATGTTCTTGTTTACCGATGCCATTCTAAACGACAAACCGGTGAATGTATTCAATAATGGCGATTTGTCGCGTGATTTTACGTACATTGACGATATTGTAAAAGGAATTTTGCTGATTGTAGAAGATGAGGATACTTCAGAAAGTTACCAATTGTTCAATATCGGCAACAGCAAACCCGTTCAGTTGTTGGAATTTATCGAAGAAGTAGAACAAGCTGTCGGAAAAAAAGCAGACCGGTTGATGATGCCAATGCAGCCGGGAGATGTGAACCAAACTTGGGCCGATGTAGAAGGCTTAAGAAAACGCTACGGATACAACCCCGACTATTCCGTAAAACAAGGCGTTCGGAATTTTGTGAAGTGGTATAAACTCTACTATAAGTAAACCAATGAACAGTAATTTAGCAAAAAAAACTGTAGGAGGTTTTCTTTGGTTAGGTGGTGTTAAGGCATCTAATGCTATTTCTCAATTTGCTATTTTGGCTATTTTAGCTCGATTATTGACTCCCACTGAGTTTGGATTAATGGGCTTAGCTTTAATAGTAACAAGTTTTGCTGAAATTTTCAATGATATGGGATTTGGACCGGCTATCACTCAAAAAGAAGTTTTAAACAAAACTGATATCCATACTGGTTTTGCTTATTCTTTGATTTTTGGAACTTTATTACTCATTATATTACAAGTTTCAGCACCTATAATTGCTTCTTTTTTTAAAAACGATGAGTTAATTTCCATTTTACGTGTAGTTTCCTTCGTGTTGCTATTACGTTCTGTTATAACTGTGCCCTTAGGATTAATGTATCGTAAAATGGAATTCAAGAAATTATCCTTAATTCAAATTTTCTCGTATGTATTCGGATATGGTGCTGTGGGAATTTCTTTTGCTCTCATGGGTTATGGAGTATGGGCACTCGTAATAGGAATTTTATCGCAAACTATTATTTCTCTTATTTTATATCTTTTTTATAATAAAGAAGATTTTGGTCTGTCTTTAAATCCTACTTCATTTAAAGAACTTATTCATTTTGGAGGAGGTTATTCTTTAAGTAAAGTCTTTTCTTATATTGCAAATAAAGGAGATAAAGTTTTAGTGGGAAGAATATTAGGAGTTGAAGCTTTAGGGCTTTATGAAAGAGGTTTTCAAGTGGTTAAATATTCATCCAGCTTATTAGGCGAAATTATAGATAAGGTTTTATTTAGTCCTATAGCACAGAAACAAAATGATCGACAATTGGTTTCCAATGTTTATATTGAAATCACTTATGTCTTAAGTTTAATATTTTTTCCCCTCAATATTTTTATTTATTGTAACGCTGCATCAATAGTTGAAATTTTATTGGGACCACAATGGACAGATGCAGTGAGGATTGTACAGATTATGTCTTTTACGGTATTCTTTATTATTAGCACCAGAGTGGGCAGTACAATTGTGAAATCTCTCGGGGACGTTTATCGAAGAGCTTGGAGAACATTGTTTTATGCAATTTATATTTTTATATCTGTTTATTTTGGATCTCGATGGGGGGTAGAAGGTGCGGCTTGGGCAGTTACTATAGGTTCGTTAATAAATTATTCGCTTGCTTTTTTACAAGTTCATAGTCTTACAAAAGTCAAATTGCTAACTTTTGTGAGACACCATCTTTTTGGGGTATTATTGTTTTTTATCTATTACATTCTTTATCTCTTTTTAAATAGGATTTTTATTGAAAAAATTGAAAGCCCTATATTAAAACTTATGTTTGGAGGAGGGGTGTTAATAATTACACTTGCGATGGCATTTGTTTTTGATAAAAAACAAATTTTTAAAAATTATTATAAGAAATTTAAAAAATAGATTGATAATGAAAATAAGTATCGTTTTTGCTTCTCCATCTACATTTAATGCTGGTATGCAAATGGTAGATAAAGCTTGGGACTCTTTTGCTCAACGTAATTTGCCGAAAGATATTGAATATAAAAAATATCGTTATAACGCAATCAGCTATAAAGGAAGCTCCGATACAATTTTTAATTGTTTGATTAAAGATCATGAAGAAATGCTCAGTGCTGATAAAATCATTTATTGGGGTGATTTTCTTCATATGCAACATTATCATGAGAGAAAAGCTAAGCAATTATTTAAGATAGGTTCATTCAGTAGTTTTGAGAAAGCCTTGAATTTCGTTCAGAAAACATTAATATTAAAGAATGAAAACGAAGATATCCAAAGAAAAGCAATAAGTTTCGGGACGAATCAAATGTTAGATAATACCACTGATAAATTAAGAGAGCCGGGATTTAGTGAATTAAATAATCTTATTAGGAATGCTAGGGCATGGTTGCCTCGGGATCTCTATACTGCTAATTATGCGGATATCATACGTAATGGAAAGGACTCTACTCAAGGTGTAGACTGTGCATTATTAGCTTGGTCTAATTTATTTGAATCTTCATTTGAATTAGACAAGAAAAATAGAAGTGGAAGAGTTGGTTGTTTTTTTGGGAGATCTTCTTCCCGTTATTTAAAACTTTCTAATTTTGCTAAGAAATTAACCAGAAGTCAAAAGTGTAAATTGATTTGGATTCCATGGATTGAGAAAACAGGAAAATTTGATCCTTTGAGAGAAAGAATTTATAAATTAAGAGTGGATGATACCAAAACTGGTTACAATCTTGATTTTGAGAATATTGAATGGTTGAGTTCTTTTGATTTTATAATAACTGACACCTATCATTTAGCTGTAAATGCTTGGGCGAGTGGAACTCCTGCAATATGTGTTGCGGATACAATAAGTAAACAAAGAAGTAGCGGCGGTGAGTTTTCTTGGAATGATAAAAGACATATGTTTTTTCAAATGGCTGATGCTCTTGATTTTTTTGTTCACGGACAGGAACTTGATTCTTGGCGAAGGAAAAAAGACAGATTGATTCATTTGCAAAGATGTTTACATAATAAAGAATTAGTTCAATGGATTTTTAAAAAAATATCCCTTCAAGCGCAAATAGCAGAAAAGCGTTTGTTAAAAGCAATCACCGAATAATATTTTTAATTTTTTAAAAAGGTGTTGATGTGATAGTTGAATTTTTTGGATTACCCGGTTCAGGAAAAACATTTCTCAGTAAGACCTTGTGTGATGTTGAAGGTTTCGAGCGGGCAACCATAAAAAAAGTAACTTTAAAAAAAAGGATTTCGTATTTTATTAGTAAAATAAGGTATCGCGTTTTCTGGTCCTTTTTTTTTAAAATTTTAGTTTCAAAAAACAATTTAAGTGATAGTTATCGAAGACTTTACGGATTGATTTTATTAGATCCTTATTTAAAAAACTCCAATACTGTAAATGTTTATGATCAACATCTACTACAGTATTTGGTCTCATTTTATATGGTTACGGGAATTAAGCCAGAATTTAGAGATATTGTAGACTTGGCTAAATATTATAAAATGCCTAAGTCAATTATTATTGTCTACATTAATCCCGATTTGAACCATGTACTGAGAAGATTTAAAGAACGCAAGAATAGTTTAAATCACAATGAAACGTTATTGGATAAATTGAATGATGAAGATTTGTTTGATTATATGAATAAATTAAAAGCGTTAAATGAGAATTTATTAGAGAGCATTTCACCACTTCAATTTAAAGTAATTGAATATAAGGAACCACAACGCTTTGATTTTTTATTAAAAGAATTAAAGCGAGAAATTTTATAGCGAAATGAAAGTGTCAATTTGATATAAAATTTTATTTTGCACCTGTTAGCCTTTAAGGGAATAAGAACCGTAACTAATTTATTTTAAATGATTAATTTTTTTACTTGGTTATATCCGAATACAACTTCCAAGAAAAATGCTTTTCTGGAACGGTTGAGGTATTATTCTTTAATTCGATTTACTCTTAGACATACATTAAATAAATTATTACCACTTTACTTTAAAATCTCTCAATATTTTCCCAACAACTATAAGCTAGAAAAGAATGAGAATTCAAACTTAATAGTATCGTTTACATCGTTTCCAGATAGAATCAATAAAGTTTGGTATGTAGTTGAGACAATTTTAAGACAAACTGTAAAACCTGATAAATTGATCCTGTGGCTTTCAAAAGAACAGTTTGGCAAGTTGAATGATCTTCCTTCAAACTTATTAAAATTGAGAGAAAGAGGTTTGGAAATTGTCTTATGTGAAGGAGATCTTCGGTCACACAAAAAATATTATTATACAGTGAAAAAGTATCCGCATTCCACTTTTGTGGTTATAGATGATGATGTATTATATCCTTCTACATTATTAGAGAACTTACTTAAACTTCATAAGAATTATCCTGAAACGGTTTGTTTTAATAGCGGATATAATATTCCAATTCATGAGAATCAAGTAGGACCATACGTTACTTGGAGCAAATTAAATAAACAAACGGGTCCTCGCAAGGATATATTACCTATAGGGGCTGGAGCAGTACTTTACCCCCCGAATGTTTTGTCCAAAGAAGTTTTGAATATGGATGCTTTTATGAAGCATTGTAGATTAGCAGACGATTTGTGGTTATATTCAATGGTGCTTTTAAATAATAAGGAGTTAATAAAATCTGATAATAATCAACGCTTTATTCCAATCCTTTATAAGAAAAATATTACCCTAACGTCAATAAATGTAGGAGAAGGGAAGAATGATGAACAATTCAAATCTATACAAAAATATTTATCAACCGAATTTGACTTTGATATTCTTAAGGTAATTTTGAATGAAAAAAATAAATATGATATATATTAAAATGATATATATTTATTCGAACAAGTGAAATAACATTTGAATCTTCCAAACAATATTTAGGATATTTAAATCAAAACACATTAATTAATCCTCAGAAATTATAATGAATCCTACAAAATACAATCTTTTCTTTTTTATAAGTGTACTATATGTAGTGATCATGCTTTTTACAAATAACATAGGGATGGCTTTTGCTTTTCTCGGTCTCTTGTTAATATGTATCAGGATGAATTTTGATTTAGGTTTGGCTGTATATCTTTTGTTGATGCCCCTAGTCGGAGCTATGGATGTTTCAATATTTTTACAAATTACCTACACAATTGTCGTCTGTATCGCTTTCTTTATTAAAATATTTAACGGCTCATTGAGGTTGATAAGCACTAATTTTGCAACATACCCATTCTTGATAACACTACTAGCTTTTTTAGGGATGCTTTTTACCGGGTATTTTGATTATATCCATGTATTGGTTCTATTAATTTTAACTTTAACAGTCTCATATATTATTGTACAGCGTCTGGTTCATAGTAAGGAAAACGTATACTTAATAGTAAATGCTTTAATTTTAGCAGGAGTCTTGGCGACTGTTAATTCTTTTTTACTCACTGAAGAAGAATCAACTCGTCTTCGTTTTGGGGATAATGTCAGGCTTTTGTCTAATACAGTTGGAGCTTCACTTATGTTTCTGACATATTTTTATTTTATAAAAAGAAAAATAACCATAAGCTCAGCACTTATTAAATCGCAATTTAAAATAATTTGCTTTTTACGCGTGCCAATTGCTTTAATTTTAATTGCGGGGCTGTTTGCAACGATGTCTCGTGGTGTGATGATTTCCTTAAGTGTAGCCTTGTTTTTTTTAATAATTTATAATTTGTTTGTAAATGTCAAGAAATTCAAATTATGGTCACTAACTAAAATGCTGTTTTGGGTATTTTTAATTGGTTTGATTGCCTATCGATTTGGTCTCATATTCTTATCAAAATTTAACATCAGAACCGATTTATTAATTGAAAGATTCAGTCAGGGATCTGTTGAAAGCGGTACAGGAATACGTGAAAAAATATGGAATGCAGGTTATTCCGGTTTAGAAGGAGGGGAATTGATATATGGTCATGGTATTTCCAGTTTTCAAATGTTAGCTAAAAGCAATGGATATGATTACTATGCGCACTCGGTTTTTATGGACACCTTAGTAACTGCAGGATTTTTAGGATTAGGTGTTTTAATTTTATTTTTTTTAAAAATCTGTAGAAATATTATTTTAAATAAAGCTTATGACTTGTTTGCTTTCTTGATATTTCTAATTCTGGCTTATTTCACACATGGAACTATTACTTCAAATGGTTTCTGGATTTTATTATCCATAATTTTTGGTTTATCATTTTACCAAAGTTCGAAGAAAAAGAGATCTTATATGCTAAAATAATTTCTCCGTTATAATTTTGTTTGACTATATTTGCGGCGCATGAAATTTCATAATAACATAGAAGAGAAAATGATATGCTCTTGCTTTCTAACTTTTCAGTACATTAATTAATAGTAATGCTGCTTATTAAATATGAATCATTTAGTTTACTTTACATTTGGCGGACAAGAAGGAAGTGTTTATGCAACTCAGGTCAAGCAATTGTTAAATTATTGGTGCAAGAGACATGGCTGGAAAGTAACTTTGATTCAAATAGCTGATGACAGGAATTTTAATGATTTAGATTTAGCTATAGAACAAATTTTCATTAAACGTAAATCCAAATTATTATTTTCATTCCAATTCAAAGCTTATTTGAGGACGATAAAAAAAGAGCTTCAATTTCGTCCTGAAGATACTTTGTATTTTAATTCTCGGGGAGCTTCGGCTTTTTTGATTGCAACAAAATTTATCGAGGTTTATAATCTCGATGTTCAATGTAATAACTTGGATGTTAGGGGCACCATAAAAGAGTTTAAAATTTCAAACTTCCGAAAGCTTTTTTATCTTTATTTTAAAAATAAAACAAAAAAAGCTTTAAAAAAAGCAACCTCAATTACTACGGTAACTTCAAATTTAAAAGAGCATTTACTAAGTTCTTTTAATATTAATCCACAAGCGAAAATAAATGTTAATCCAACATTATCAATTCTTGAAAATTCCTTTAAATCAAATAAGAAGAACATTGCATATATTGGTAAAATAGCGTGGATTGATTCAAAAACTTTTGTAGATCAACTATTAAAAATAAACAAGCTGTTTTTACCCCACGGCTGGAATATTTCAATTATAGGAAATTCATCCGGTTCTTTTGGCCTAGAGACACACGGGGTAAAAATTGTAGAACGTATGACACCCGACGAATTAGCCGAGTATATAACAAATTACCATACAGGAATCGTTTTAAGAGACAACTCGATCATCAATAAAGTTGCAGCACCATGTAAGATTTCTGATTATTTATGTCTCGGAATGCCCGTTATATATTCAGGTGAAATAGGTTCATTAAAGGACTTTACTGCTCAATTTCCGGAATGTAAAAAATTTATTGTGCATATAAATGAGTTTGAAAATAATGCAAGAGTGGAACAGCATTTAGCAATTAATCAAGATGATTTAAGCCTGTTATCTATGAACGCACAAAAGTACTTTGGAGTTGAAGCCGTGATTGATCGCTATATCACTATTTTCAATTCCTAAAACTCATTTTAAATAAATTATAGTACGAATTAAACTTTACAATTTTGGAGTTCAATTCCAAAATTGTTTTTTTAGATTTGAAAAAATAAGAAAGAAACTCATAGTTAAAGGGAGATAGATGCAAAATAGAGTGCTTACGAATACATTTATTTCCAGACGAAACCGAAAGTTATAACATCTTAAAGATATGTTTAGTTAAATGGCGTTGGACAAACCAAAACTTATTCGAATAACCACCGTACCACAATCATTAAGAGGTTTATTGAAAGGGCAACTCAACTACATGTCGAATAATGGTTTCGAAGTGATAGGGGTATCAAGTCCAGGCGAAGCTTTAAACGATGTTAAGAAAAATGAAGGGGTAAAAACGGTAGGTATAGAGATGACGCGCTCCATAACGCCGATTCAAGATCTAAAAGCCTTGGTACAGCTTATTCAATTATTTCGAAAAGAAAAACCACAAATTGTTCATACGCATACACCAAAAGCAGGAATTGTGGGTATGTTGGGAGCTAAATTAGCAGGTGTTCCTATTCGTTTGCATACGGTTGCAGGTTTACCTCTAATGGAAGAAAAAGGAATCAAAAGAAAAATTTTGGACTTTGTAGAAAAACTTACTTATGCTTGTGCTACAAAGGTGTATCCGAATTCGAAAGGTCTGTATGATTTTATTTTAGAAAATAAATTTACTTCAACAGAAAAGCTGAAAGTAATCGGTAAAGGGAGTTCTAATGGTATAGATACAGAAGAGTTCAATCCATCAGTTGTACAAGAAATAACAAAAGAAAACCTTAGAATTTCACTGGGAATAAACAAGAATGATTTTATATTTCTATTTGTAGGGAGGTTGGTTAAAGACAAAGGTGTAAATGAGCTTGTAAATGCTTTTCAAGAACTAAACAAACGCTATAAAAATATACATTTGGTTTTAGTAGGCAGGTATGAAGATGATTTAGACCCTTTACAAAACAAAACCATGAAATCTATTAAAACCAATCCCAATATCCATGCTGTAGGTTATAAACATAATGTGATTGATTATTTTGGGTTTGCAGACGTGTTGACCTTTCCAAGTTATCGGGAAGGGTTTCCTAATGTGGTTATGCAAGCAGCATCGATGCAGTTAAATGCAATTGTTTCTGATATTAACGGTTGTAATGAAATTATTGAGAATGGTGTAAACGGATGGATTGTTGATGTAAAAAACGAAATAGCTTTAAGAGAGAAAATGGAGTGGTGCTACCTAAATCGTAATGAGTCGCAATCAATGGGCTTAAAAAGCAGAAACATAATGCAAGATAAATTTGAAAGAGTAAACCTTTGGAAGTTAATTAAAGATGAGTATGAATTGTTAATTAAAACTAAAAATGTATAGACGCTTTTTTAAATTTCTATTTGATATTGTATTAAGTGTTGTCGCTTTAATTATTCTATTTCCTGTTTATGTAATGGTTTCTATTTTTATAATCTTAAAATTAGGTACACCCGTTTTATACAAACAAGAACGTCCCGGTATAAACGGCAAACCTTTTATGATGTATAAATTTCGTTCTATGACAAACGAAACAGATGCACAAGGTAATTTGTTGCCAAATGATAAAAGGCTTACTACATTTGGAAAAAAACTACGCTCCACTAGTTTGGATGAATTACCAAGTTTATTAAACGTATTGAAAGGTCAAATGAGTATAGTGGGGCCAAGACCACTTCGAATGCGATACCTGCCTTTATTTACAGAGGAACAAAATAAAAGACACGAAGTAAAACCAGGCATAACCGGTTATGCACAAGTTAACGGCAGGAGTAATATTACCTGGGATGAAAAGTTTAAAATGGATGTATATTATGTACAACATCTTAGTTTTTGGCTGGATGTAAAAATCATATTTAAAACATTTTGGAACGTAATATCTAAAAAAGACACCAATCCCGAAGGATTAAATTTTGAGATTCCTTTTGATGACTATATAAAACAAAAACACAATGCGTGAAGATCAAAAGCTTTCAGAGCAGTACAAAAAAAATCAGCGATTTGAAAAGGTAATTACCTCTTTAAATCAGCAGCTTGAAAAATCACAGCATGAGTTACTAGAAAATCTGGAAGAAAAACATGCTACAATTCATATTCTGGGAACACCACGCTCCGGAACAACTTTAGTATCTCAATTAATTCCTTCCTATCTGGAAGTAGCGCATATCAATAATTTTATTGCGGCATTTTGGAAAGCACCTATTTATGGAATTGAACTCTCTAAAAAATTGATTGGTGAAGCATACAAGAGTAGTTTTTCTTCAGATTTTGGAAGAACAAATAACATAAATGAACCGCACGAATTTGGGTATTTTTGGAACTACCATTTAAAATATGATGGATTATATCAAAAACCTGAAACTCACGAAAAGGAAATTGATTGGAATCAGTTTGCATTACTCTTGAAAAATATGACAGCAGCATTTGGAAAACCAATTATTTTTAAATCCTTTCTATTAGGTTTTCATGCCAAAGGATTATATAACAAGCTTCCAAAGTCAAAATTTATTTATATAAAAAGAAATTTAGTTGATAATGTACTTTCTATATTAAAACTACGAAAGCAGTTAAATGGGGATATACATACCTGGGGTTCCATAAAGCCTATACAGTATGAGCAGTTAAAAAAGCTAGATGTTTATGAACAGGTGGTTGGGCAAATAATGTGTTTGGAGCATGAATACTTAAATCAACTGGAGTCCATCCCGGAATCTAATAAGCTTATTTATAGCTATGAAAGCTTATGTAAGCGTCCAAATACATTTTTAGAAACGGTAAACTTTCAATTATTAGGTAAAGAAATAAAACTAAATGAGATTACTCCTTTTGAAGTCCATAAAAGAAAAATTGATACTGCCGAAGAACAGAGAATACTAAAAGCCTTAGAAACAATTAAACAGCTATTCCCAAACTTAAAATCTATAGAGATTAATGATTAACTTTAAAGTTATAAAGTTGGAGGATACCTTGTGGGACACTTATATAAACTCCTCTCATATTTATGATTTCTACCATACCTCCTGTTACCACAATATTGAACAAACAGAAAACGAATCCTCTGTTATGTTGGTTGCATATTCAGAAAATGACCATGTATGCTTGCCAATAATTACCAAATCAATACCTGATACAAATCATTTTGATGCCACATCTGTATATGGCTATTGTGGCCCTGTGGCATCAAAATCTTTTAACGATTTACCACCGGAACTTATTGATTTTTTTAAAACTAGCTTCATTGAGTATTGTAACCAAAACAAGATTATAAGTGTGTTTTCGCGTTTGCATGCGCTCATCCCACAGAGAGATTTTTTTCAAAACTTTGGTGAAGTCATCGATCTTAATAAAACAGTAGCAATAGATTTAACACTACCCTTGGATGAGCAACGCAGAGCCT
>CAYPCZ010000078.1:0-10718 GCA_964409345.1 uncultured Flavobacterium sp.
GTTAGTTTCTTTTTAGCCATTTGCAAGTGCTTTTTTTCGTTTCAACTCTCTTAAAAACACAATTGCTTCTGCCATTCTCTTTTCCTTGTGGTCAAACGCTTGAATGTTTGGCTGTTCTCCATTATTATTCTTAACCCATTCTTTGATTTTAGGCCATAATAAAATGGCTTCTTCTTCGGTCATTTCAAACTTGGTAGATTGAATATGCTCGTCAATCAATTTTAATACTTGGGTTGTAACCGACTTTGATAAAATTTCAAAGGCTTTTTGAAACGGATTGATTCTGTCAATGAGGTCAATATGAATGTCATCAATGTTTACAAAACTGCCCGCCATTCTTATAAACTTCTTGTCGCCTTGTTCTTCAATCGTGCTGTTTTTTATAACAGAATCGACTACTACGTGTTGCCTTACTGCTTCAACATCTTCTTCATCCAAATCAGGATAAACTTCTCGGATGATTTTAGGTATTAAAACCGTATTGATAACTTCTGGCTCAATATTACCTGGCATTGCTTTCAGCATTTGTGGGTCTTGTAAAATCTTAGCCTTCAAATCATTCAAGTCCGTATCAATGATGTCTTTGGCTCTTTGAGAAGTTGGTAACTTGAAACCTCTAATTTTAATAGTTTTGTCATCTTCTTCTTCGTCTTCATCATCTTCATCTTTTTTTAGTTTGAATTTGAAGTTTGGTGCCAAAACTTGTTCCATTAGTAAAGATGCGGTAATGGCTTTAAGCATATTGTTGACTGACAATTTTACTTCATCATCCTCAGCATCAGGTTGAGCAATGAGGTTGGTAAATTGTGCGTGAGATTTGTTATTACTATCTCTCGTAGCTCTACCAATAATCTGAATAATTTCCGTTAATGAACCTCTGTAACCAATGGTTAAAGCGTGTTGGCAATAAGGCCAATCAAAACCTTCTTTAGCCATTCCCAAAGCAATAATTATATCAATATCATCTGCCGATTTTACTTCACGTAAATATCCACTTATTTTATCCCTTGATTTTGGATTGTCTTGAACTAAGTCTGCAACCTTTAAAATCTTGCCTGTTTTGTGACTTTTTATATGTATCACTCCTGTGGTTTCATCTTGATATTCTATTGTTCCTAAAACATCAATAATATGATCAACTTCATCGTGTTTAAGCTTTGAAGATTCAGCGGAATTTACACTTGGAATATGAATAATCGTTTTTTGATTTTCATCTAATATTTCTGCTAAAGCAGAAATTCCTGTTTCAGGATTTTTTTTAAAATATCTACCTGTATAAAAATGATACCCGATACCCAACGATTTTAAATACTCATAACCGTTTAGTTGTTGATAATAGGTATACGTTACTTTCGTGAATTTTGCTTCATCTTCAGGCATTAAAACAGGCACACTATCGCCTCTAAAATATGAACCTGTCATCGCCACAATATGAGCAGTTGAATTAGCCATAATACTTTTTAAAACTTGCCCCAAAATATTATCACCTTCTGCTGATACGTGATGAAATTCATCAATTGCCACTAAGGTGTCGTCTAACTTTTTGGGATCTAAACCATCAAAAGCAAATCGTAAAGTGGCGTGTGTGCAAACCAAAATTTGTTCGTCAGAATCTAAAAAGTTTAAGAAAGCGGTTACCTTACTTTTTTCTACGCCTGGCGTGCAAAGGTTGTATTTTGGGTTTGGTTTCCAGTCTGCAAAAAAACCGTGTTTTTTCAATTCTGTTGTACCAAAAGATGCTCCAATGGATTTTTCAGGAACAGCAACAATTACTTTTTTAATGCCTTGATGTTGCAATTTATCTAAAGCAATAAACATTAAAGCCCTCGATTTACCTGATGCTGGAGGTGCTTTTAGCAATAAATATTGTGCAGTTCTACCTTCATACGCTTTCTCCTGCATTTCTCGCATACCAAACGCATTGGTACTTTTACTTTTTCCTGTTTGGTCGTATGTTACGTGTATTAAATCCATTTTTGTCTAGTTATCATCTAAAGTTCGTCTAAAAGTTCATCTAAGAATGTCTAAGTTATTTTCATTTAGACATTCTCCATACTTTACCCTCAGGTACTATTTTGCCTTGTTTTCGAAGTGTTTGAAGATTATTTTTCACCTTATTTTTCTTTTGCTCAATGTCTAAAACATCAGGAAGTTTATCTAATAAGACTTGTTCAAAATCTGATTTTCTCCCTTCTTCAAATTTCATTAAATAATCAAGAATTATCTTCTGGCAATAAGAATCATCAATACCTCTTTGTTTTATATAATCACTTTTTTCACCTGTAACATTTGCGACTGATGACGAAATATGGAAATTCGGTTTCCTACCTTCAATTAACTTTTTATCCTTTAATTCCTTAATTTCAAAGTCTGTTAAGTCCTTCTTCTTTGCTACCTTATCTAGTGCAATTATTTCTGGTAAGGTCAAGGAAGACAATTCTGCCAATTTACGTGCGTAATTCAAATCTACTACTTTACCTATTATTTGTACCTGAACTTTGTTGTTGTCAAATGTATAGTCTGGCAAAGGGAAAAACTTATTTTTCTGGATAATGAACATTTTTTTTATGCCACTGCCAATGGTGTCAATCATATTTAAATTTACCATTGCATTTGCCAAAAAAGGGTTTCTATATAGATTTTCAGGCGCATCAGCTTGGATTACCCGTTCAATATTTTGGGGGATAAAGGTGCCTGAATTTGAAAAAGTAAGGATACCGTCTTCTCTTTCTACAATATTAATTTTTCCGCCTAAGGTATAATCTTGATGCACTATACAATTATTTAAGGCTTCCCTTATAATGTAGGGGTCAAATTGTGGTACTTCTTGGGGGAACAAAGTGCCTTCTTGCAAATATCTGTAATTGAGGTTTCTGATTTTAGCTCTTGCTTTATCTGCCGATAGCAATAAAGGACAAGAAAAGTGCTCATAGTCCTTTTCAATATTGTCTTTGTCTTTTAAAATCCAAGAAATTTTAGCAATTGATGGATTGATATAATGTTCAGATTCAGGTTTTCCCAATAGCAAAATGGCAGTTCTTGTGATTTTGTTGTTTATTGTAAGTTTGGCTTTATTTAGAAAAATAGTATCATCCCAATTGTTTATTTCTTCTGTAAGATGCGTGTTCTTTTTCTGATATTGAATTCTAGCTTCTTTTATAGCTTCAACAGATAAATCGGCAATGGTTGCTTCTTCAATAGTTTTTGCACTCCAATCAGTTGCTGATATTTGATTTCGTATTCGCTCAACTTTTTCAATGTTTAACGCTGTAAGGCTCTCGCCATTTCGAGCATAATAATGTCCTTTCCAGGCGATAGGCATACCTTGTGGAGCAGCAGGAATTTCAAAAATTAATACATTTCCGTTTTCAGTATTTAGCAGATGAACTTTAACAAAGTTGATATTAGGTGAAGTGTTATTGGCAATTTCTTGTTTGTATTCATTGATTTGCTTTTCTGTGATATTTGTACCTACAATATTTTTATCATTGTCTATTCCGAAAAGTAAATACCCAACATTTTGACCCAATAAGTTCGCCTCATTACTCAATGCAGAAAAATATTGACCTAATTTGTTCTTATCAAACTGATTTTCGGCTTTCTTAAATTCTAAAACTTCTGTTTCGGTTTCAGAAGCTAATAACTTATGTAATAATGCATTGTTATTCATTTTTTCTTCAATTTTTAAACTTTTGTGAAAAATAGCCTATTTCATTAACTATTTTCTAAATTCAATAGCACCGTCTTGCATAGTATGTCGGAAATCCCGACATACTGAATTTTCATCCTCCCGATAGCTGTCGGGATCGGCATCTTTAACTATTTTTTTAAGGTGTTCGGTTATGGTAGAACGTCCTTTTTCAAAGAGTACAGCTATTGTTTTTTGCGTTAACCAAAGTGTTTTGTCTTGATAAAAAACGTCTATATTAACTTTGCCACTTTCGGTTTTGAAAATAACAAAGTTGTTTATAGGCTGTAAATCGCTATGTTGATTTTCGTTGCTCATTTTGATTCCATTTTGTAAACGCCATTACTCAAATAAAATGTTCTTCGTCTCTATTTCTTTCTCTTTCAATATCCTTGTCAAGATAGCCAATGTAAGATGTTGCCCATTCTTTCACTAATTCTGTCTTATGATTTGTTAATTGCTTAAATAACTCTTTTTTAGATTCAAGAAAAGGAACAACAGAACCTGTCCAAGAATATGTCCCCAAATTAGAACTTAGATTACTCAGAACTTCTTTTATATCACCATACTCGTCTATAAGTCTAAGAGCAATGGGATGCCATTTTGCATAATCTGTATTGTTGTTGTCAAAAATTGGTATTAGTTCAGCTAATCTTGACGGGGCAAGTGGCTTGTTATCTGTACACCAATTAAAAATAGAATCAATGTCACCGTCAAATAAAACTCCAACACTCCTCCCAACACCACCAATACGAGAACCCAAAATATGTTTCAGTCCATAAAATTTAATGTATTTTTCTTCGCTTGAAAGCAATGCGTCTGATAAGTCAGGCCAAATTGATTTGAAATGAACTTTCAATAAAATTTCATAGACTCGTTGAATATAATGGTCAAGATGATATGAGTTCTCCCAAGTGATAGAATCTATTACCGATTTGTTTATAAATATAGCAAAGTCAGCTTCCGTTTCGTCAGATAATATAAATGAAATAGTTTCAGTCCATTTAAAATCGTCTAATTGACGTCTGAATTTTCTGTTAAATCCTAAATTTAAAATACACTTTTTATAGATTGGTTTAAGCAACTTTTTCTTTGCTTCATCATTATAGCTAAGGTCAGCAAATAAATCAAAAACAACTGCATATCCCTCATCACCGTATGTAAATAGTTTTTCACTGAAAGAATTTAATTCTTCGAAAGTTAGTTGAGATAATGCGTTACTATATGTAAAAGCGTAAAAACTGTTTACATCAAAACCTTTTTTGTCAATCAGTTGAAATAATAAATCAAAGTACTCTTTGCCCGATTTATCAATTGATAAAAAGTAAAATAATTGACTACTAAATTCAGAGGATTGGAACAATTTCAAATAAAATTCTTTCCTTATTTCATCACTTGTATTGGCAATGAAACCGCCAAGAACTGTATAATTTCTTTCTTCTTGTGGTATCTCGGAAATAACTTCTAATGAGTAATCAATAAAACGATTGATTTTTGTTTTATCATCTTTAAGCGATTCAGATAATCGTTTACCAAAATGAAATGAAAAAACTTGTTGATTTTTATAAAACACAGGAAAAGTTTCTTCCCAAGAAATTTCAGTTTCAATGAATTCATCAGCCAAATTGATTATTGCTTCAATTACTTTTTCACTTGAATAGGTTTCATCATTATCTAAATGATAAGAGCTTGATAATGACAAATATTTAGTTGAGAAATCTGTTTTTGTGAGTAACTGAATCAAGTTGTTGATTTCTTCAAGTTGCGCTTCTGAAATAGAATGCTTTTCATATTTTCGTGCAAACTTCAACCCTTTTAAGCCACTGTCCCAATCATTGTTTTTTAACTCTGAAACTTCTTTCAAGTATGGCAATATCAATTTACCCATACCTATATGAAACATTGTTCTAGTGCTATTTGCAATAGCTTCACTTGCTAAATCAGAATATTCATTTTTTGATTTAATGATTTCAAGTAGCTTATTGAGAATGTTTCTCCAATATTCATCTATCTCATTCCAAGTAGGATTGTTGTCAACTAATCTTCTGCTACCTTGTTGTTCTGCACCGCCCATTCTACTTGCGTGTCCAAAATTCAAACCTATCTTCATTGCTCTAATGGCAAAATCATAATAGGATTTATCTTTTTTATTTAACAACCATTCAATTATTTTCCATCTTTCACTCAAGTCAGCTTCTGTTCCTGAAAGATGTACATTGAATAGATGTAGAAACTGACTTGTGGCATTGTTTGCCCAAGTTTCGTTTTCTGCAATTGCAAATCCTAAAAGAACTTTTGCACTATCAGAAAATGTTCTTTTATCGAAACACAATTTTTCTAAAGTCCAAACTATGTTTCTTCGCCCTGCTTCTATTTTCAGTAATTCCTCTGTGGATTTGTTTAAAAATTGGCGTTTAAAATTTTGGGAAACAGCAATGGGATTCACTTCTACAAAAGAGCGGAAGAGGCGTGAACCCAACTCTGTATTTAAAACTTCCGCGTCATCAAAAGGGCTATCAGGACCAACAATTTTTTCAACAATTTGTACGGCTTTATCGTTGTAACCAAGATATTTCATCTGCTCTGCAAATGCTTTGGACAAACTTGTTCTATCGGGTTCTTGTAAACTTGCAATTGCATTTATTACAGCAATCAACCTATTAGGTGTTAAAGATTCTAGCCATTCTTGAGCTAATGACATAGCTAATGGGAAAGGTCGTATCCCAATAAAACGACCTCTTTTCTCAAATATTTCCCTTTTTAAATAGTAATTGCAAATGACATAAAAATCGTTAACCTTGACGTTATCATCCCCATTTAGACTTGTAATATTTGTGTTTTTGGCGATGAATTCGGTTTGTGTCGCAAATTCCTCATAAAAACCAAAATAATTAAAAATGGAACAAGATTTTAAGATTGTTCTGTATTTTTCTTCCTGACCTTTTGCCCCAAGAAGTTTATCCAACAATTCTTTGTCATCTAATTTACCAATAAATTGTTCACCGTTTTTTACGCTTTCTCCAAGTAAAACAGCCATTAAGGGAATACCCTGTGAAAAGTCTTTTATTTTTTCAATATTTTCAGTTCCTACATTTTGAAAGTCATTATCTACTAATTGCGTAACAATATCAGATAAATCATTTTTCCCAATTATTATATAGTTTGTACCTTCTGTAGTACCATTCTCTTCAGGATTCGAATCAATTGTTATAAGGGATAATCCATTAAGATTTCGATATATTAATTTGTGTGTAGAAATATCGCAATTATCAACTATTAAGATAGCATTTGGATGGTCTTCTTTAATTTTATTAATAATTTCTGCAAAATTTATTTGATTTGGATAATCATTACAATTAACATAAAGAATACGATTTGTAGACAGCAAAGAGTTATTATCGTTTTCTTTTGGTCTAAATGTTTCTAATAAAATGCGGGTCTTACCCAACCCCGACAATCCTAATAATCTAATAGCATTAGGACTTTTTATTGTAGTTAAAATATTTGTTTGAATTTCTTGAATTTTAGCATTTGAGATAAACTTATCTGATTGCGGATTTTTCATTAACTCCTTCCATTCATTAAAAGCAATAAATGGTCGAAATTTGCTTTTTTGCGTTTCTAATACATTTTGAATAGTTGGTTTCAATGCGTTAATTAATCCTTCTACTAATCTTTTTTTTATTTCAGCTTTCTGTGATTCGGTTTTTTTTGAGAAATTATACTCGGTCGGAAATCTGTCGTGACGTAAATCAAATGGAATTATTTCTGCATTGTTTTTATCTGTTGGCGAACCATTATAACTAGTATTTAGAACACTAATAATTCTTTGCTTTCCAAATGACCTCAAAGCAACACCATACTCAGTCATAACATTAGCGTTTGGTACTGGTTTTGTTTTAAATAACCAGTTAGCAACTTTATTGACTTTATTTGCTGTTAAATCAGCGATTAAAATATCGCTGTTAGGAATTATTTTTTGAATAATTGTATCAGCGATCGCAACTTGACCAGACTCTCCTCTTACTGCATCCTTAATTTCAAAATCAATATTTTTGAAATCGGGTAATTGCTTTATTTTAGTTATAGCATTTTTTATACAGTCAGAGATAAAATTCTTGTTATATTTAGCATCAGTAGTTAATTGCCACGAGTAGAAAATTTTTATCTTCATAATATTCTGTGGTTTATCATTAATCATTATTTCTTTTTTCTCGTTTTCTTCTGCTTCGCAAAAAGTGTGTCTTTACGCACCATCTCCTCATACATTTTAAACAAATACTCCAAACGCTCGGTGTCGTTTTTAAAAGGTTGCAAACGGTAACATTGCTCTATGGCGGTGTCTAATTCTTGATGGGCTTGTAGCAAACCTTTGGGCATTGTAGTTGGATTATACAATTGTGCCATTGTTTTGCTGGGGTGTTTGGCTCGCTCATCTAAAATAGCAAAAACATAGAGGTTTAAATTTTCCTTTTGCTTGGTGGTAATGTCTGGAAAAGGGAAAGTGTTGTAGCATATATCTTTTGAGTATCTATAATCTGTTTTTAATTTTCCACCTATATTTCTTACCCAAACCATATGCATACGAGAATTGATAATAGCGAACATATAAGGTTCTGCATCATAAATCACTTGAGCTGAATTTGAAACTATTGTAGTATTATTTAAATAGCCACAAGGGATATATTGCCTAGATTCAGAAGAAACACTCGGAATTATCAATTGACTTTCTTTCGCTGTATTTCTATCTCTAAATTGGTGGGAGCGTTCGGCTAATCTATTTGTGCCCGCATCTTTGCTATTTAATCTATGAAGTTCTGTTTTTTCAATTCGTTTGACAATTTCGGGTATTTTAATCGCTTCATTTAATTGTTTATCTTCTATCCACAAACAATATCTTTTATTACCTCTTATGAATTCGGAAGAACCCAAGAGTAGTCTTGTAAATTCTTTGGCCTTTGGATATTCTTTGATTAATTGGTCATACTCTTCTTCAGTAAAAATTAAACCACCACCATCATTTGGCATATTACCGAATTTCATTTCAGGGAAATTGGAAAGCGGTTTGCTCCTTGCCGAAACAACTGTATTAGAACCATCTAACAAATATGGATTGATGTTTTTGGCTAATTTTTTGAAATTATCGGTAAACAAATATTTAGGCTCAGAGCCTACATTTCGAAGTCCAACAATAATTACTGTAACTCCTGCATTACCTTTCGCGTTGTTAGTCCATTTAAAGGATTGATAAGCAAAGTCAATTTCAATTCCTTTAGAAAGTATGTATGGCCAAATTAAAGGCACTTGCTGCCCTTGGCAAATTGAATTAGTTGTTACAAATGCACACTTCGCATTTAAACCTGATATATAATCTGCTCCTTTATATACCCAACAGTTTATATAATCTAAATCACGGTATTTTTTAAGTTTATTAAAAACAAAATCCATATCTTTTTTCTGCTCCGCATCTTGCAATCTTGCTCCCAAATAAGGTGGATTTCCAATTACATACACTTCGTCTTTTGAAGAAATTGGACATACGGCATTCCAATCTACTCTCGTTGCGTTTCCTTGTGTTATTTGCCCTGCTTCTTTAAGTGGTAAAATGGCTTTCGATTTTCCAAAATCCAATAAAATATCTTCAAAAACTCGGTTCATTTGGTGTTCTGCCAACCAAAGCGAGAGGATCGCCATTTCGTGGGCGAAATCGTCTATTTCAATGCCATAAAATTGTGATAACTGTATTTCAGTCCATTTTATGGTTGGAGCATTTCCTTCTAAATCCGTAATTTTTTCTAAAACCTTGATTTCTAAAAGACGTATTTCCTTGTAGGAAATAATCAAGAAATTGCCGCTACCACAAGCAGGGTCAAAGAATTTGATTTTTGAAATCCTTTTAATCAGTGCTCTTAACTGATTTATGGTTGTTGCGTTTTCATAAACTTCATACAATTCATCCAAAAACAAAGGTTTTATCAATTTCAAGATGTTTTCTACCGAAGTGTAGTGCATCCCCAAATCGCTGCGGTAGTCTTTGTCCACCACCGCTTGTATCATCGATCCAAAAATATCTGGGTTTATTTCATTCCATCTTAAATCTCCTAATTCTATCAGAATGTTTCGCGCTTTGTAGGTAAAAACCGGTGCGCTAATTTTATCTTTAAACAAACCTCCATTTACATAAGGAAATTTGGCTAAATAATCAGGGTATTGACTTCCGTCTTCGGTATTTAATTTTAAAAATAATTCATCTAAAAACACATTCGTATCCGAACCATCATTTTGCGTATGTTGCGCCAAGGTGTTGGTAAAAATGCTTTTTTCAAATATCTCGGTATCTTCCGCAAAAAAACAAAACAGCAAACGCGACAAGAAAATATTGAGGTGGTGAATGCTCACTTTTGAATTGTAGATGTTTGGGTTTTCCTCAATCAACAGATCATATAAAGAAGCCATTTTGTACGATGCGTTTCTGTCGGCTTCATTATTGTTGGATGCGTTATAAACTTCGCTACCTGCCAAAGGCAAAAAGAAATCAAAGTAATTGGGTAATTCTTTTAATTGGATATCTAAGTTCTTGCCTAATTTTAAATCTTTTGCAACGAGTTGTTTGAAGTCGGTAAGAATGGCAAATCTAGGTTGCTGTTTTAAGATACGTTCTTCTTTTGCGACCTCTTCAATGCTACTCAGCAGTTTGTCTGATGCTTCAACTTTATAAAAAATCTTCTTTTTGTAAAGTAGTTCTCCGTCAACCTTAGATAAATTATAATCTCCCTTTTTTAGTCGGGTTACAGATGTTTTTGAAATGCCGTAAGCCACCAACAAATCAAAAACAAACTCGTCTTTCGAGAAATTGTCAATCAGGTTCTGAACATTATGTTTTATTTCGGTTGATTTCATTTATTTTCTTGTTCAGGTTTGTTCGAAACTATCAATTCTTTCACGTCAATGTCTAAAATTTCGGCAATTTCCATTAAGGTTTCCAAGCGTGGTTGCTGTCTGTTTTGGGCATAAGCGTTTACCATATTGT
>CAYPCZ010000079.1:0-10463 GCA_964409345.1 uncultured Flavobacterium sp.
ACCGTAACGGTTACACGATATATCAATCCGCTTCGTGAGGGAGGTTCGCTTCCTGCTTTGGCAGATGCAGATGACGGATTCAAATACGTTTTGAAATTCAGAGGAGCAGGACATGGAGTAAAAGCGCTTATCGCTGAACTTTTAGGAGGAGAAATCGCCCGAAAACTAGGACTTCGAATTCCGGAATTGGTTTTTGCACATCTGGATGAAGCTTTCGGCAGAACCGAAGCAGACGAAGAAATTCAAGATTTATTGCAGTTTAGTCAAGGGCTCAATCTGGCTATGCACTTTTTGTCGGGAGCCTTGACCTATGATGCTGCGGTTAATAAATGTGACGAGTTACTTTCTTCAAAAATCGTATGGCTCGATGCTTATATCACCAATGTAGATCGAACCTTCAGGAACACCAATATGCTCTTGTGGCATAAAGAGCTTTGGCTGATTGATCATGGTGCCTCGTTTTATTTTCATCATTCCTGGAACAATTATGAGCAACACGCCAAAAGCAATTTTGCACTCATAAAAGACCATGTCTTACTTCGGAAAGCCACAAAATTAGAAGAAGTAGATCAAAGCTTTAAAACTTTATTGACTGATGAAATCTTAGAAAGTATCGTCAATTTGATACCTACAGATTGGCTGGCTTGGGAAGGGTCTGACCAAAGGGCAGAAGAAATCAGAGATACCTATTTAAAGTTTTTAATCTTAAGAAGAGATAATTCTAAAAACTTTGTAAAACAAGCTCAAGATGCACGCGAAACACTTATATGAATATGCTGTGATTCGTGTTGTACCTCGAGTAGAATGCGAAGAGTTCCTGAATGTGGGGCTTTTGCTTTTTTGCAAAAGACAAAAATATTTACGTGCCATGATTAAGCTCAACCATACTAAGTTAAGCCTATTTAATACTGAACTCGATTGGGAGCAACTTGAGATCAACCTTGCTTCTTTTGAGCTCATTTCGAAAGGAGATAAAAATGGCGGACCCATCGCACAATTTGAGGTTTCAGAGCGGTTCAGGTGGCTTTCGGCTGTTAGAAGTTCGTGCATACAAACCTCAAGGCCTCACTCGGGTTTTGCAGATAATTTAGACAGCACCTTTGAAAAACTTTTTGAAGAATTGGTGGGGTGAAATTTAAATTGTTTCTTCAGTTGTTAAGCTCTATTTTTGTCAACTGTTATATATGAGCAATAATGTCAAGAAAAAATAAAAGAGAAAACACTGTTTTTGAAAACGTAGAAGTAGTAGATGCCGGGGCCAAAGGAGTTTCGGTTGCAAAAACCCCAGATGGAAGAGTTATATTTATTCCGAATGTAGTTCCCGGAGATGTAGTAGATGTAAAAACCTTTAAAAAAAGAAAGGCTTATTATGAAGGTAAAGCTATTAGTTTTCATACCTATTCAGAAGATCGAACTGAACCAGTATGTAACCATTTTGGAGACTGCGGAGGATGCAAATGGCAAAACATGACCTACGAAAAACAGCTTTTTTATAAAAACCGAGAAGTATATAACAACCTAAAGCGCATCGGAAAAGTAGAACTCCCTGAATTTGAAACGGTTTTAGGGAGCGAAAAGCAGTATTTTTATCGCAATAAAATGGAGTTTTCGTTTTCAGATACTCGTTGGATTACCGAAAAAGAAATTACAGAAAGCGAGTATATCGACAGAGGCAATGCCTTAGGGTTCCACGTTCCGAAAATGTGGGATAAAATTTTGGACATAGAAAAATGTCATTTGCAGCAAGACCCTTCGAATGATATTCGAAACGAAATCAAGCGTTTTGCTAACGAAAATCGTCTTACGTTTTTTAACCCCAGAAATCATCACGGGCTACTCAGAACGTTGATGATTCGCACTACTTCAATAGGAGAAATTATGGTGCTTATTCAGTTTTTTGAAGATGATAAACAAAAAAGAGAATTACTTCTTGACTTTATAGCAGAACGTTTCCCTGAGGTTACTTCGCTGCAATATGTCATCAACAACAAAGCCAACGACACCATTTATGACCAAGATGTGATTTTATATAAAGGAAGGGATTACATCTTAGAAGAGATGGAAGGATTGACCTTTTCGATTAACGCTAAATCATTCTACCAAACCAATTCAGAACAAGCCTATGAGCTCTATAAAATAACTCGAGAGTTTGCAGGGCTTTCGGGAGAAGAACTTGTATATGACCTTTATACCGGAACTGGAACCATCGCACAATTTGTTTCTAAGCAGGCTAAAAAAGTTATCGGGGTCGAGGCTGTTCCGGCAGCTATCGAAGATGCTAAAATCAACGCTCAACGCAACAAAATTACTAATTGCGAGTTTTTTGTTGGCGATATGAAAGAGGTTTTTAACCAAGAGTTCATCGCTACACACGGCACGCCTGATGTAATCATCACCGACCCACCACGAGACGGCATGCACAAAGATGTAGTGGCTCAAATTCTTAGTATTGCTCCTAAAAAAATAGTTTATGTAAGCTGTAATTCGGCTACACAGGCTCGAGATTTAGCACTAATGGACGAGCAATATAAAGTAACGCGAGTTCGCCCTGTAGATATGTTTCCGCAAACGCATCACGTAGAGAATGTAGTTTTATTAGAGAAGCGATAAGTTAAAGGCGGTTATTCTGCCTTTGGTTTTCTGTTTTTCTGTGGGCTTTTATTTATCTTGCAAGGTCTAAAGTTTGCTCATGAGTCCTTATTATTTCAAGATGTTTTTATTTTTACTTGCCCTAATGGCGAGCAAAGGCTGGTCACAAGAAGCAGTAGAGAAAACACAAACAATATACCCAAAAAAGAATACCCAAAAGTCTTGGTTTTATAATTTTTTGTGGGGAAAACATTACAGAGAAATATATGCTACCCCTATCACTGCTTTTGAAAAACAGCCTTCTTGGGAGCTAACCACCACTCCTATTACAGGGGGTTTTGAATACTTTAAGCATTTCCCGGAATTTAACGCGCTGTATCAAAGTGAAGATTTTGAAGGAACCTATTCTGATAGATTTATTGCTGATGCCTATACGCTGATACATCCGCTTGCCTTTGTGATTAATAACGGGCTGAATAGAAACCTTGGTTTGGGCTCTTCGAGCAATGAGTTTTTATACATTCAAGATGAGCTTCACCGAACAATTCCCGACACAAAAAATCATCTTTCGACAGCACAAGTGATTTCATTTTTACAAGAAAACTTCAAATTCCGCATTGACGAAACTACTTATGTTAGAGCCAGATTAGTAGATATACTTGTGGGTAACCAATTGGATGTAAATGCTTCATATTATTGGCAATTGCACCCTAACCAAACTGATGTTTTTGTACCTACTGTAGTAGATCGCGGTTTTTCGTTTGCCAAAAAAGACGGACTCCTTTTTGGTCTCCTCCTCTCCTCTTTGGGCATCGAAAGTAACGATAACTTCTATAACAAAAAGCTCAAATCAAGTCGCATAAACAAACACAATTATACTATTGATCTCGCCTTGGCAGGTAGCATCAAAAAACAAACTTGGGCAGAACAAGCACAGTTTATCAAGACCATGCTTAGCGAAGATGTGCTCCAAGGCATTTTTGCCGAACTTCCGCAAGAAATACAGCAAGCCGATAGTAGTAAAGAGCTTAAAAAAGCTTTAATTCACAGAATTGCCCATTTAGAGACCTTGGCTAAAGATTATTTTGAGACGCTACAAAAAATAGTAATTATCAAAGGAACTGCTCAAGATGACTATTTTAAGATAGAACAAAACCAAAGCACTACCCGTATCACGCTTATCAACGCACACACCGGCGAAGTCATCTCTAAAAACGAATATATAGCAGAAACAACTCAAGAAATCTGGTTGTATGGATTTGGCGGAATAAATACTTTTTCGTTAACAGACAACGGCAAAAACGACATACTTATCCGCATTATAAACAATAATAACTACAACGACTTTGAGCTTGAACAAGCCCAGTCAAACATCAAAATCTATACTCCCGAATCTTCGCTGGTCACACAAACCGAAGTCGGAAATGCTTCTTTACATAAAACCGATAACCCGAACCTGTTAGAATATAACCCGAAGCGTCCGAAAGAGCATACTCTTGATTTTACACCCGGGGTTTTGTTTGATACCGATTTATCTATTCGCTTGGGCGGAAAATTCACTTACACCCGATATACGTTTAAAAATCAACCTTTTAGCGCACAACATGAATTGAGCTGGAACCATCTTTATTCCCTTTTGTATTCCGGGACCTTCCCCACCTTAAACGAAAAAATGACCTATAAAGCTGATGTTTGGCTCACTACGCCTAATCATTTTCAGAACTTTTTTGGCTTTGGCAACGAGAGTAGCAATCACGAAAGCTCTTTTGGGAGAGATTATAACCGAGTTTTATTACAAAGAGTGGGCTTTGATTTGGGAGTGAAACTTAATATATCGGAAAAAGAGACGGCGACCTTTAGCACAGCAATAGAGAGATATCACATTATTGACGAACAAAAATTTGACAGAGATGATATATTTCAAGAAGGCGAATTAGCACACAAAAACAACGTTTTTATGAACCTAAGAGCAGCCTATGAGATTTCTACAGAAGAGAGTGTGTATCGTAACTTTCACTATGCTTTTATTCCGCATATCGGGATGATGATCAACTTTAAGGATATGAACCGCAATGTGCCTTATGTGGGCGGAGAGCTGTCTGTTAAATTTAATCCGGATGTGGCTAAAAAATATACGGTTGTGTCTGTATTGAAAGCCAAATCGCTTTTTAACTCTACTTACGAATTTTATCAAGCCGCCACTATGGGTGGAGAAACCGGGCTCCGAGGCTTTAGAAATGAGCGTTTTTCGGGGCAACATTATTTCTTGCATAGCAATGATTTCAGGATTGATTTAGGGAAACTAAACAACAAACTGATTCCGATTGATTATGAAGCTTTTTTAGGGGCGGATTACGGAAGAGTTTGGTATAAAGGCGAAAACTCTCAGAAATGGCATACTTCTTTTGGGGGTGGATTTTCGTTTCGGTTCGTAAATAAATTTGCAACCAATATTTCTTATTTCACTTCGTCTGAACGACCACGGATTATACTCTCGTTAGGGTATTTCTTTTAAAAAAAAAAGAAGCCGTTTCACTACAAAAATTTGAGGCGGTTTTTCAGGACTAGTCAAATTTATAAAACAAAAAAACAGTAGTAACTTTATGGCTACTACTGTTTAAAATTATGTAATTTTAATCTCAGAAAAACTATATCGATTTTTCAGGACTAACCATTATCTGATTACAGATGTATTACTTCGCCATAAGCATCTGCTACGGCTTCCATTACTGCCTCACTCATCGTCGGGTGCGGATGAACGGTTTTTAGCACTTCATACCCTGTAGTTTCTAGTTTACGAGCCACGACTGCCTCAGCAATCATATCGGTAACTCCGGCGCCAATCATATGGCAACCTAACCATTCGCCATATTTAGCATCAAAAATTACTTTTACGAATCCGTCTGGAGTGCCAGAAGCTTGAGCTTTTCCTGAAGCTGAGAACGGAAATTTACCTACTTTGATATCATATCCTGCTTCTTTTGCTTTTTCCTCTGTCATTCCCACCGAAGCGATTTCTGGCGTTGCATAGGTACAACCCGGAATATTTCCGTAATCTAATGGTTCTACCTGTAATCCTGCGATTTTCTCTACACACAAAATTCCTTCAGCCGAAGCAACGTGAGCAAGAGCCTGCCCAGGAACTACATCTCCGATAGCGTAATATCCGGTTACATTGGTTTGATAAAAATCATTTACCAATATTTTATCTTTATCGGTTTTGATACCTACTTCTTCAAGACCGATGTTTTCGATATTAGATTTGATTCCTACAGCAGAAAGAACGATATCTGCTTCTATAATTTCTTCTCCTTTGGTAGTTTTTACTGTTGCTTTAACTCCGTTTCCTGACGTGTCAACTTTTTCAACCGAAGCGTTGGTCATAATTTTAATCCCAGATTTCTTAAGCGAACGTTCCATTTGTTTTGAAATGTCTTCATCTTCTACCGGAACGATGTTTGGCATAAATTCTACAATAGTCACCTCAGTTCCCATTGAATTATAAAAATGAGCAAACTCTACTCCGATGGCTCCCGAGCCCACCACAATCATTTTTTTAGGCTGTTCAGCCAATGTCATTGCTTGACGATATCCGATAACTTTTTTACCGTCTTGTGGTAAATTCGGCAATTCTCTCGAACGAGCTCCCGTAGCAATAATGATATGTTCTGCTGAATATTCGGTAATTTTTCCGTCTTTATCTTTTACCTCAACTTTTTTACCTGATTTCACTTTTCCGAAACCATTGATGATGTCGATTTTATTTTTTTTCATCAGGAATTGCACTCCTTTACTCATTCCGTCCGCTACATTTCTAGAGCGTTTGATTACTGCTTCGAAATCTTTATCTACATCGTTTACTTTGAGTCCGTAATCAGCTGCATGCTTCAAATAATCAAACACTTGAGCTGATTTAAGTAGTGCTTTGGTTGGGATACAACCCCAGTTTAGGCAAATTCCGCCTAAGTTTTCTTTTTCTACAATGGCAACTTTAAGCCCAAGTTGCGATGCTCTGATTCCGGTTACGTATCCTCCAGGACCACTTCCTAAAATTATAATGTCGTATTTCATAAAATTTTACCCACCCTTCCGAAAAAGGTCTTATTTTTAAATGTTGTTATTTATTTTATCATTCTTTAAGCTGAAGCTTCTCAATTATAGTTTGCTCATATTATTAGCCAAAGTCTCGATAAATTTCCCGATAGGTCCTTTAATCATCATGGCCATCATCGGATTAAAACTACCTTCGAAAGACAACTTTACATCAGAACTTGACTCTGAAACTTGGTTAATATCGGCAGTAAGCGTAAAAGGCAATTTATCTGAAGCAGCTCCGAGAACAATCTTATTGGGAGCTGATTTTTCTTTCATTCTAAGCTTAATTTCAGGCATTCCTTTAAGCCCGAAGATAAAAGAATCATCACCTGTAACTTCAAATTTAGCAATGTTTTCAGGCATCAGTTTTTCGAAATTTTTTACATTAGTCAAAGACTCAAACAACTCTTGAGCTGATTTCTGAACCGTAACTTTGGGGCTTTCTAAATTCATTTTTTATATATATTAGGCGAATTCACATAGGTGTGAATCTACAAATTTGTATTTAACTAATATCCCACTCCGACGGGTTTTCTCTCCATTGAGATAAAACTTCCTGTTCTTCTTTGGTAATATATTTTTTGTCAACAGCCAAATTTAGTAAATTCTCATAGTTACTCAAAGTAAATAACTCTACATTTTCGTTATCAAAATTATCTTGGGCAATCTGAAACCCATAACTAAAAATTGCTGCCATTCCTTTTACGTTAGCTCCGCTCTGGCGAAGTGCTGTGACGGCCTGCAAACTGCTTTTGCCGGTGGAGATTAAATCTTCGATTACTACAACACTTTGTCCTTTATGCAAAAATCCTTCGACCTGATTTTGGCGTCCGTGCTTTTTGGGTTCAGGACGAACATACACAAACGGCAATCCTAACTTTTCGGCTACCAGAATTCCGATTCCGATAGCTCCTGTGGCGACTCCTGCTATTACGTCGGGCTTTCCGAACTTAACTTCGATATGTTTTGCAAACTCATCTCTGATATAATTTCTGATCGGAGGAAACGACAAACTAATGCGATTATCACAATAGATGGGAGACTTCCAGCCCGAAGCCCACAAAAAAGGTGTTTGCGGATTTAATTTTATTGCGTTTATTTGCAATAATAACTCGGCTGTTTTTTCGGCTGTATCTTTACTAAAAATCATAGTACAAATGTATAAAGTTTTTGTGAACAACAGACCTTTGTTTTTAACAAATAAAATTGAAAAGGAGACCGACTTTCAGCTTTTTTTGCTTAAAAGCATTGATATAAACCAACTTATAACCAAAATATTCGAAAATAAAATCGAAAAAGCTTTTTTGTATCATCCTGACGAAAAAGAAATTTTGACTACACTAAAAGAGAAAATACCGGTAGAACAAGCCGCAGGGGGTTTGGTTTATAACCCAAAAGGTGAGATTCTCTTTATTTATCGCAACGGGAAATGGGATTTACCTAAAGGAGGAATCGAAAAAAACGAAAAGAAAAAACAAGCGGCTATCAGGGAAGTAGAAGAAGAAACGGGGGTTAGAAAATTACAAATCATCGAAAAAATAGAAAAAACCTATCACATTTTTAAACGAGGCGGAAAGTTCAAATTAAAAATCACACATTGGTATAAAATGGAAACTTCTTTTGACGGAAAAACCAAACCACAAGCCAAAGAAGGGATCGAAAAAGCTGTTTGGATACAACCAAAAGACATACCTGCATTACTCGAAAATTCCTACGAAAACATTAAACTTCTGTTTTAATCTATCTCAAGAAAATTATAAATCTCTTTTTTTGAGCAGTTTATAAGAAAAACACACAAAAACAAACGTCCAAACAAGCACGATAACTACCTGAAAATAATCTACCGAATAACTGTTTTGGTTAACAATACCGACTTGAATTTCTACATTCTTAATCACTGACATTCTTCTTGTAGGGTTAAATATCAAAGCACTCATGGCTTCCAACGGAAAAAACTTTGCTATACTTTCAGCAATTTCTGTGTCTTTAAAGAGTTGCCATTTCATAAGCCCATAAAAAATCCATTCGATAAAATTCCACAACACCAAAAAGCCTATAGCAAACGCAGAGCGCTTCACCAAAATACCTAAGAATAAACAGAAAGAAAAAAAGCCTATAAGCTTCACAAAATAAGCAAGCAAATAATCTATATCGGTAAATACGATTGAAAGTTCTGTATAAGAAGAAAAACTATAGCCTAAAATCAGTGAAAGAAAAAAGATAAATATAGTCGAAGCCAGAGCAAACAGTATAACAGTAAGGAATTTTGATATCACGAATTCTTTTTTACTAAGCCCATCAATAAGATTTTGTTTGAGCGTGCCGTAACTGTATTCGTTAGACATCATCGAAACAATAACTACTGCCAGAAATAACTTTAAAATTGCAGCTACATAAGTATTAAAATGCCAAATAAACGGAAAATTAAAAATTCCTTGGTCGGCAATTCTAAACGGAGCACCTCCTAAATTAAATTCGACAGAAGCAATCAACGCTATAAACGAAAGCAAAACAAAATAAGAGATGATAAGTACTTTAGAAGCTCGATTTCTCCAAAGTTTTTGAAGTTCTATACTGAGTAGTCTTTTCATTTTCAAGGATATTTATTATTAGATGCTAGACTAATTTGTAATCTGCAAGAATTGCTCTTCCAGACTGTGTTTGCGTTTTACCAGATGGGTAAGTGTGATCGAATTCTCAAAAACAAGTTTGTTGAGGTCTTTCGCTTCAAAAGGAGCTTTAAGATAAACCACTAATTTCCCGCTGTCTTCTTCTATATTTTTAACTGACGGATAAGCAAGAAGTACTGATTTCAGTTTTTGATTATCATCAGAATCTAATTCAAAAAAACCATCGTTAGCCGTCATTCCGCTGACAGTTCCGCAATAAAGCATCTGTCCTTTTTTGAGGACTACTACATGAGAACAAACTCTTTCGACTTCATCTAAAAGGTGAGAAGCCAAAAGTATAGTTGTTCCTTGGTAAGCAATCTGTTTTATTATATCTCTAATTTGGCGTATTCCTTGTGGATCAAGCCCATTGGTAGGTTCGTCCAAAATCAGTATTTCTGGGTCATTGAGCAAAGCTGAAGCAATAGCCAAACGCTGCTTCATTCCTAAAGAAAAGGTTTTAAACTTACTGTCTTTTCGCTCCAGCAAGCCTACCAACTCTAGTTTTTCGTCTATTTTTTGATAAGGAACCTTTTTTATTTTGCAAACTAGCTTCAGGTTATCATAGGCTGACATATACGGATAGAAGTTTGGGCGTTCGATAATTGCTCCTACTTTTCCTAGTGCTTTCTGCGTGTCTATCGTACCTCCAAACCAACTGTAACTTCCTGCTGATTTATTGACAACATTCAAAACAATACCTAAAGTAGTCGATTTCCCGCTTCCGTTAGGACCTAAAATACCATACACATTTCCTTTTTCTATTTCAAAAGAGATCTGTTGTACGGCTTGTAATCCGTTAAAGTTTTTAGAAAGATGATCTAAGGTTAATATCGTTTTCAAAATTAAATAGTTTTAAGACTCTAACTATAAGACAATAAACGGTTTGAATTGTTACAAATTTGTTAGGAAACTTTTAGGAGTTAAAAGTAAATAAAAAGAGGATTCAGTCTCCTGAATCCTCTTTTGGGTGAATGAGGGGTCTCGAACCCCCGACCTTCGGAACCACAATCCGACGCTCTAACCAACTGAGCTACAATCACCATATCTCATTTGAGAGTGCAAATATACACAAAAGTTTTCACTTGCAAAATTTTTATATCAAATCTG
>CAYPCZ010000080.1:0-10292 GCA_964409345.1 uncultured Flavobacterium sp.
TTCATGTCTTGTTATAAATTAGTTGTGTTTTTATGGTTTTAATCTCCGAAAAAAATCATTGGTTTTTTATCTACCGGATTTTCGAATATAGTACACGGGAAATTATAAACATTACTTATAATTTCTTTTGTAAAAACTTTTAAAGGAACATCATTGGCAACTACTTTTCCTGATTTCATCAAAAACACCTCGTCAGAGAATCGGGCCGTCAAGTTCAAATCGTGTAGTACTAAAATAGCTGTATTTCCGTTTTTTGTAAATTTTTTGATTGTTTCTAATATGCGATATTGATGATATATATCGAGGTTGTTCAAGGGTTCGTCTAGAAAAACCAATTTGTTTTGGATAGCGTTGTCTAATTGCGAAAGCACTCTTGCCAGATGCACTCTTTGTTTTTCTCCACCCGAAAGTGTGTTATAATCACGGGTTTTTAGGTGGGCAATATCGGTTTGCTTCATGGCATTTTCTATGGCAGTCAAATCTTCTTCGGAGGGGTTGCTTTCAAAATACGGATAACGGCCCATCAGCACTACATCTTTTACGTGCAACGGAATATCGGCGCTGTATTGTTGAGAGAATTTTGATTTGTGCATAGATAACTCTCCGACAGACCATTCTTTGAAGGTTTTTTCTTTAAAAAGAATATTTCCGTTGTCTTGTAACTCGTTAGACAAAGCACTCAAGAGGGTCGATTTTCCTGCTCCGTTTGGGCCTACGATAGCTATCATTTTTCCGGTTTGAGCCGAAAAATCAATTTCCTGTAAGATTTTGAAATCTTTATGGCTGTATGATATGTTTTGTCCTAGAAGCATTTTTATTTGTTATAAGGAGTTTTTCTGGCGTAAAAGAATAGCGATAAAGATAGGCGCTCCCATAAAGGCAGTTAAAATTCCGATAGGGATTTCTGACGGAGCCACAACCGTTCTACTTATGGTATCTGCACTGAGCAACAAAATGCTACCTAATACAGCAGATAAAGGCAAAATAATATAATAATTTGACTTAAAAATCAAACGTAAAATATACGGGATAATAAGCCCAATAAAACCAATGGTTCCTGAGAAAGCTACTGAAGTTCCTACAAGGAAAGCTGTAAAAAGTACGATTTGTTTTTTTGTTTTCTCTACCGGAATACCCAAGTGCATGGCATCTTTTTCTCCAAGCATCATGGCGTTGAGCGTTTTTCCTTTTCCGATTAAAAAATAATACGCAATAAGAATAACGGTAGCTAAAATAGCATTTTTTGTCCAACTTGATCCGCCTAAACTCCCTAAATTCCAGAAAGTTAAGTCACGGAGTTGTTCTTCTTTTGAAATATAAATAAGCAATCCCATCACTGCAAAGCCAAGTGCGGTAATAGCGACTCCCGATAGTAGCATCATAATTACGTTGGTTTTTCCGTTGGAGGTAGAGATTTTATAAACAATACTCATCGTCAAAAAAGAACCAATAAATGCGGCTATGCTCAAAAAGGAGAAATGTAGTGCTTCGGGTAAATAAGGTTTGATAAAAGCGCCTAATACAATTGCAATGGCAGCAAAAAGAGAAGCACCGGCTGTAATTCCGATAAGATCGGGTGTAGCTAACGGATTTTTAAACATTCCCTGAAGACAGGTTCCTGATACCGCAAGAGCGCTTCCGATAAGAATGGCCATTACAATTCTGGAGAGTCTTAGATCAAGAAATACATATTTATCTGTTTCGGAAACCGAAGTATTATCTGTGAAAAAACTCGAAATAATTTCAGAAAAAGAACTGCTAAATTGATATACGCCCATATAAAGTGATGTTATAGCCAACAGAATTAGCAATATTGCACTCAAGACGAGGTATAAAGAAAGTTTGTTTTTCATTTTTAGTTCTTAGCTTTCTGCTTAAGTCTTCGTTAGTATAAATTATTTAGATAAGAGTTTGTTAAGCTCAGCTGCAGCTTGCCCCACTCTCGGTCCAAAACCTGATAGAAGCTGACCATCCATCACGATGATGTTTTTGTTTTTACCAGCATTTGTTTGTTCTATACCTTGAATTTGGAGTACGCCGTCTATACCGCCCAAACTTTGAAGTCCCGTTTCAAAAAACAATAAATAATCTGGGTTTGATTGAATAAGTGCTTCGGGAGTAAGTGGTTTAAAATCTTCAAAATCGTTTACTGCATTTTCTCCACCTGAAATCTCTATAATTCTTTGCATCGGAGTGTTTTTGCCTGCTACCATTAATGTACCTGCTCCACGGGCATATATAAACAATACTTTTGGTTGGTTCTCGAACGGAGTAATTTGAGCATAATCGGCATCAATTTTTTCGATAAGCGAAGTATAGTTACTATCTCCGATAGATTCAGCTACATCTTTGATGAATTTTTTGGTTCCTTCTATTGATAGTTCTTGACTAATTGTTCTTACGTCTATTTTAGCATCTGTAAGTTTAGCAATCAAATCAGGATTAAGGTCTTTATCTGATGCTAATACTAACGTAGGCTGAAGAGTGATTACATTTTCGAGCGAAATCGAACGAACATGACCTAAATTTATAGTGCTTTCTTTCACTCCTTCGGGATAAGTACTGGTCACATCCACTCCGACAATTTGGTCTTGATATCCTAAAGCCGCAACGATTTCGGTAACGGCACCGTTCAACGAAACAATTCTATGAGTAGGCGGAGTTACTGTGTTATCTATTTGCTTCTCGTTCTTACAAGAAACGACCATAATACTTAAAAAGGAAAATAAAAGGATATGTTTGAAGGTTTTCATAAAGTTATTTTTACTAAATCTAAATAAGTGCAAAAGTATTCCTTTTTGTAATATTTTCAAAAGTATTTGATGATAAAAAACCCTTAAATAAATGTTTAGTGTTGTTTTTGTGCAAGCTGATTTCATTTGAAACATTATAATAAACTAGTAATAGGCTTCTAAAGCCCTCTAATTTTATTCAAGAGTTGTACTTCTTATATCGAACTAAAATAATATCTTCGCACTTGCGTTATTGTATAGTATTTGTCAGCGATTATTGATGATTAAAAAATTGGCGGTTTTATTGTTTTTGTTGTGCAGCTTTCTTGGTTTTAGTCAAGTAGGAGGTCAGTCAGTATATCAATTCCTTAATATGATGACCTCTCCTAGGCAAGCCGCTTTGGGCGGAAAAGTAATCACTATTTATGATTATGATGTTAATCAGGCGATTTTTAATCCGGCTACTATCAATGTGGATATGGATAATCATCTCTCTGCCAATTACGGAAATTACTTCGGAGAGGTAAGTTACGGAACTGGAGCTTATGCTTATACTTGGGATAGACGGGTACAAACCTTTCACGTAGGTGTGAGTTATGTTAACTACGGAAGTTTTGAAGGTCGTGACGAACTCGGAAATTTAACCGGAGATTTTACAGGAAGCGAAACCGCTTTATCGATGGGGTATGCCTATAATGTTCCGTGGACAGATATTTATCTGGGTGCTAACTTAAAACTGATTTCGTCAACCCTAGAAAGTTATCATTCTTTTGGGGCTGCAGTAGATTTAGGAGCCATTTATATTGACGAAAGAAACGATATAAACATTGCTCTTACCATCAGAAATGCAGGAACACAGATAACCACTTATGCAGGAACCAACGAAAAGTTACCCCTAGAAATTATAGCCGGAATTTCTCAAGAATTAGATCATGTGCCTATCCGATGGCATTTAACCTTAGAGAATTTACAACAATGGAATGTGGCTTTTACTAATCCAGTTCACGCCGAACAAAGTCTGGATGGGAGCTTCACTCAAAAAAAACCATCTTTTGTTAATAATGCTCTAAGACACGTAATTGTGGGTGTAGAGCTTTTTCCGCAAAAGAGTTTTAATATACGTTTGGGATATAATTTCAGAAGGAGCCAAGAACTTGTTATGGAAAATCAACGAACATTTGCAGGATTATCAGCAGGAATCGGAATCAAAATGGGAAATTTACGGTTCAACTATTCTTATTCTCGTTTTACGGCAGCAGGCAGTACGAGTTTGTTTGGGCTGATGATAAACTTGCAATAATTTAGATAAAAATGACAAAAAAAATCACCATTGCCATAGACGGATTTTCTTCCACAGGAAAAAGCACTATTGCCAAACAACTTGCTAAGCATTTAGGATACGTATATGTTGATACCGGGGCGATGTATCGGGCAGTGGCGTGTTTTGCGATGAAAGAAGGAATGATAAATCAAACTCGTTTTGATGTAGAACGTTTGATAGAAAATTTGGATAAGATTTCGATTAGCTTTAAATATAATGCTGATTTGGGCTATTCTGAAACCTATTTGAATGGTGAAAATGTTGAGAAACAAATTCGCTCGATTGAAGTTTCAGATTACGTAAGCAAAGTAGCAGAAGTCTCAGAAGTACGGGCAAAACTTGTAGAAGAACAACAGCAAATGGGGAAGAATAAAGGTATCGTAATGGATGGTCGAGATATCGGAACAGTTGTTTTTCCGGATGCAGAACTGAAGTTGTTTATCACCTCGGATTCTTATATTCGTGCCCAACGAAGATATGACGAATTAATAGCCAAAGGAGATTCGGTAACTTTTGAACAAATACTCCATAACGTTACTCAACGCGATCATATAGATACGCACCGAACAGACTCTCCACTTAAAAAAGCCGCAGACGCCATCGAGCTAAATAATACTCATCTTACTAAAGAAGAACAATTTGACAAGATTCTATCGCTTGTTAATCAGTGTCTTTCAGAGTAGATTCATTTTTATTTAAAGTTACAAAAGTGTCTAAAGATCAATTTTTGACCTATTTTTCTAAAGAACAAATTCAAGGTAAAATTTTACCGCAAAAGTTTACCTTTCCCTTTTTTTATGAACCTCATCAGTTAACTAGAATTGCTGCGGCTGAGTTGCAAAACTATTTAGAGAATCAAGCAGAAATAAAACATAATTTTGGGTTAAACCTTAATCAGGACGGCTTAGTGATTGGTAAAATGTTTGGGGTATTGGTGGTGCAAGATCAAGATGAGAGGGTAGGTTATCTAACAGCTTTTTCCGGAAAATTGGCAGGGAGCAATCATCACACTAAGTTTGTACCGCCTGTTTTTGATATGTTGGCAGAGAATAGTTTTTTCTTGAAAGAGGAAGAAATAATCAACCAGATCAACTACCAAATCGATGTGATTTCTTTTGATGAGTGTTATAAACAATTACAATCTGATTTTGAAAATTCTAAATTTCGCTCTGAAAAAGAAATAGCTGAATTTAAAACAGCTATTAAAGACAATAAAGCAAGTCGAAAAGAAATTCGACAGAATCAAAAAGAAGTACTATCAGCAGAAGGTTATGAAGTTTTGGAAGCTGACTTAATCAAGCAAAGTCTTAGAGACAAACACGAGTTGAATGTACTAGTTCAGAAATGGAAAACAATTTTAGAAGATAGAGCAGGGCAAATAAAAATATTTTTAACTAAAATAGAAACCCTTAAACAAGAGCGTAAACATAAATCGGCCGCCTTGCAAAAACAACTTTTTGAACAATACTCTTTCCTTAATAAAAACGGAAAATCTAAAAGCCTGCATGATATTTTTAAGGAAACCGTTTTCGGTAAACCACCGGCAGCAGCCGGCGAATGTGCTACGCCCAAACTATTGCAATATGCTTTTCTAAAAGGCTATAAGCCATTAGCTATGGCAGAATTCTGGTGGGGAGCTTCGCCCAAATCTGAAATTAGAAAACACAAACAGTTTTATCCGGCTTGTAGAGGTAAGTGTGAACCAATTCTTAAACATATGTTAGAAGGAATAGAGTTGGAGGCAAATCCGTTTTTAGAAAACACTTCTGAAGGCAAAACACTTTCTGTGGTTTATGAAGATCAAAGTTTGATTGTGGTGAACAAACCTTCTGATTTTCTTTCTGTGCCCGGTATTCACGTTCAAGATTCGGTCTATAGTAGGCTTCAAACCTTGTATCCGAATATTGCCGTAATTCACCGGCTGGATATGGCTACCTCAGGGTTATTGGTTTTGGCAAAGACCAAAGAAGCACACAAACACATACAGAAACAGTTTTTGAAACGGGTCGTGAAAAAGCGATATACGGCTTTGCTCAACGGGAATCTTAAAAAAAATAAAGGAGAAATCACTCTGCCACTTCGAGGTGATCTAGATGACAGACCCAGACAACTGGTTTGTTTTGAATGGGGGAAAAGAGCCCATACGCAATTTGAAGTTATTGAGCGAAAAAACGACACTACCAAAGTTTATTTTTATCCTATTACCGGGCGTACGCATCAATTGAGGGTGCATGCTGCTCACGTTTTGGGTTTGAATATTCCTGTTGTTGGCGATGATCTTTATGGAACTCCTGCTGATCGGCTATATCTACACGCAGGTTATCTGGAGTTTATTCATCCGCATACGCAACAATTAATAAGTTTTGAGGTAAAAGAGGATTTCTAACTAAGTCTATTAAGTTAAGATATACATAAATAGTATTGTTTTTCGTAGGTAAACTTCGTATATTAGTGTATTGAAACTTATTCCAACACACCATGAAAAAAATCCTTTATCCTACCGATGCTTCATCTGCCTCAAAAAATGCATTTTTTTATACTTTGCATATCGCTAAGCTTAACGATGCTGAAATTATTGCTTTTCATTTTTATGACGCACCTGAAAATCAAATAAAAATAGCAGAAACCGAAATCGAACAAGAAGCAAAAAATCAAGGATTTGATATACCCATCAAACACTTGTCAAAAAGCCCACAAAACCGCTCAATAGAATCAGTAACCAAAAGAGAGCAAGCTGATGTAGTTGTGATGGCCACCAAAGGAGCTGCCGGGGATAATGATGTCATGCTTGGGGCAATTATTAGTGAAGTGATGACTAACACAAAAGCGCTTGTATTAGGTATTCCTGAGAGTCATAAATTAGCTGAGGGAATTAAAAATATAACTTTTACGACCCGCTTTCGCGAAAAAGATAAAAAAGCATTGAATACATGTTTAAAGTTTGCTGATATGCTCGGAGCCAAAGTCAATTGTTTGTACATTAAAACCCCTAAATCGGATATTTCTGATTCGATTATCGAACAGTGGAAAGTTTTATATGCAGACAAAAATGTTACTTTCCATATTATCGAAAGCCAAGAAGTAAAAAAATCAGTGTTGAATTATATCGAACAAAACGATTCTGATTTATTAGCTATACTTACCTATAAGCGTAACTTTCTCGAAGAGATATTTAGAGAAAGCACAACCCAAAAGCTTTCGTATTATGCTTCGGTGCCTGTGTTGGCCATTCACGAAAGTGATTTAAAATAAAACGTATTTCACGTATACGACAAAAATAATAAACCACAGACTATTTGTTTTTAGCCACAGATTCACAGATGAAATTTGATTGTTACAATCAAAAAATGCTTTGTGTTTAATTTTGAAGTTTTTATAATTTAGACTCCTCAAAATTATCTGTGTGCATTTATGTAATTTTAGCTAAATAAAAATATAAATTTGTGTATCGGGGGTAGGTATAGTTGTTGTCGTGTACTAAAAAAAAACGTATAAAAAAAGTATCGAATATTACTCTTCGATACTTTTTTTGTTTATTTGTGTGGGGGCGATATTATGCTTTTCGTCTTAAATCTGCCATCTTGATAGCCGTAATACCTGCTTCTGTTCCTTTATTACCGTGGATTCCTCCGCTTCTGTCGATAGACTGTTGTTGGGTGTTATCGGTTAATACGCAGAAAATGGTTGGAATATCTTTTTGGATGTTTAAGTCTTTAATGCCTTGAGTTACGCCTTGGCATACAAAATCAAAGTGTTTGGTTTCTCCTTGAATCACACAGCCGATAGCTATAACAGCATCAACATTTTGTGTTTCAATCATTTTTTTACATCCGTAAATAAGCTCAAAGCTTCCCGGAACATCCCATCGGATAATGTCTTTCTCGGCTACGCCGTTGTCTGTTAAGGCTTCAAAAGCACCATTATAAAGCCCTTGGGTTATTTGGCTGTTCCATTCTGAAACGACAATCCCAAACCGAAGACCGCTCGTGTTTGGGATTGTGTTTTTATCATAAGTAGATAAATTTTTATTTTCTGTTGCCATTTTAAATTTTAAATCGTGTTTTAGGCATTCAATAAATATACATTATTGAGCAAGACCAATCAACCCTTCGATATTTTGTGCCTCGGGAGTACTACCGAATTCGTTTTGAACTCTGGAGAAATACTGCAATGCTTTGTCTTTTTTGTTTAAAGTCAGAGCAACTTGCCCGGCTTTAAGCAAGAATCTTGGCGTGGTCAGATTATTATTTTTAGCTGCAAAAGCTTTTTCGTAATATCCTAAAGCTTCTTCTAATTGATTGTTTTGGGCAAAAGCATCTCCGATAGCTCCTTTAGCAAGCGGATTTAAAAAATCGTCATCTGATTTAAACTTTTCGAGTTCTGTAATCGCTTCTTTGTATTTATGAAGATTCAGATAAGCAATTCCTGCATAATAATGCGATAGATTGGCTGCTTTTGTTCCTCCGTAATGCTCGATGATTTTCAAGAAGCCTGGTTTTCCTTCTGCTCCGTGTAAAGCTAAGTTATAAAGCGAGTCACTGGCTACACCGTCTGTTGCTTGAGCAAAATACTGTTGCGCTTGAAACATCTCGTTGGTGGCTTTCTCTTGATTGGGTTGAGTAACAAGCTTGTTATAAGCAAAAATACCTCCGACAATTACGATAAGCCCACCTATCACTCCAAAAATTATTTTTTGGTTATCGCGTACCCAATCTTCGATTTTGTTCGCTCCAGTGTCCAGTGTATTAAAAACCTCTGCGGTGGTACTGTCTTGTTCAGAAATTGCATCTAATTCTTTTTCGTCTTTTGGTTTAGGTGCTTTATAACCTCTTTTGTTATACGTTGCCATAATTCATTTCTATATTAAGAGGTGCAAAAATATAACTTTTCTTTAAATAAAAAACTGCTTTTATCTTATATTTTTGGGCAGCGTATATTTTAATGGCTAAAATCACTAACTTGTCAAAAAAAAATTACTTATGATTGTTACTAAAGATGTTTGTTTTTCTTATCCTAACCTAAGTTTTAACTTTCCTGATTTACAGTGTCTTAGAGCAGAAGCTCTCCTGATTACAGGAAAGTCAGGAACGGGTAAAACTACGTTTTTACATATATTATCTGGTATTTTAAAGCCAACTTCTGGTGCTGTAGAAGTAGGCGGAACTAACATCGTAAAGCTGTCAGCAAAAAAATTAGATAGCTTTAGAGGTAAAAATATCGGACTTGTTTTGCAAGAATCCCACTTTATTGCTTCGCTTTCGGTTCAGGATAATGTTATTTTAGCCTCTTGGCTCTCTGATAAAACTCAAAAAGCCGAAAAAGCTCAGGCACTCCTTAAAGAGTTAGGGCTTGAGAGCCAAATGCACAAAAAAGTTTCGCAACTCAGTATCGGACAAAAACAAAGGGTTTCAATAGCCAGAGCTTTAATCAATGAACCTCAAGTCCTATTGGCCGATGAGCCGACATCAAGTCTGGATGATGAAAATGCCGAGATAGTAGCTGAATTATTAGACAACCTTTCTAAACAATACAATGCTTCGTTAATCATCGTAACTCACGACCAACGACTAAAAGATAAATTTGAAAAAGTGGTGGAGCTGTAAGACATTTATCTGAGGTTTTCCAAATAGGTTATAAAGTTCTATTTTTTCAACCCTCAGATAAAATTATGAGTTTATTCTTCTAACCATCCTTTTTCTTTCATCCACTCATCGTTAAACATTTTGCCCACATAACGGCTTCCCGAATCATGGAAAAGCACAACTACCACATCTTCGGGTTTGAAGTTTTCTTTGAGTTGTAGTACTCCTTTGATGGCAGACCCTGCTGAGTTTCCTACAAAAATACCTTCTTCTTTAGCCAATTTTCTCTGATAAACAGCAGCGTCTTTATCGGTTACTTTAGTAAATCCGTTGATGATTGAAAAATCTACATTTTCTGGTAGAATGTCTTCTCCGATGCCTTCGGTTACATACGGATAGATTTCTTTTTCATCAAAAATTCCTGTTTCGTGGTATTTTTTGAAAACAGATCCATAGGTGTCTACTCCCCATATTTTGATGTTTGGGTTTTTCTCTTTTAGGTATTTTCCGATTCCGGAAATAGTTCCTCCGGTTCCAACTCCCACCACACAGTGGGTGATTTTTCCGTTAGTTTGTTCCCAAATTTCGGGGCCTGTTTGCTCATAATGAGCTACGGTATTTGAGGGGTTGTCATATTGGTTTACATACCACGAATTC
>CAYPCZ010000081.1:0-10144 GCA_964409345.1 uncultured Flavobacterium sp.
CTCTCATTTCCTGTCTGTCTGCGCCAGTCAGACAGGCATTCGAGGTGACTTTTGATAAACAAAGTGTAGCGAGGTCATGCGGGGTGATATTTGATATCGTCAAATATCACCCCGCATGACCTCGCTTATAAGCACAACCTCTGTCACCTCGAGCGCAGGGAGAGGTCTTTTAAACTTTTATCAGATAGCGATGATTCACAAACTCAGATATTCCTAAATCTTTTATGATTTTTTAAACACTCCCCTCCTTTTAATGGTTAAATTTGTGCCCAAATTCTCAATAAGGAATCATGGAAAAAATCTTCCGAAAACTCTTCTCTATGGAAATGATGACTATAGGTCTATTCATTTTCCTTGTCGCTATAGCTCGCGCCACTTTTATTGAATCTGATTACGGAACTCAAGCTTCAAAAGCGGTGGTTTACAATACATGGTGGTTCGAACTTTTAATGATCTACCTGTGTATAAACTTGATTGTCAATATTTTTAGGCATAGAATGTTTGCGCGCGAGAAAATTGCAATTTTGTTTTTTCACCTTTCGTTTATTGTAATCATCATCGGTGCTGGTCTAACTCGATACGTTGGTTTTGAAGGTATCATGCTTATCCGCGAAGGAGAACAAAGCAATACGATCTATTCATCTGATGGCTATCTTCAAATTCTAGCTCACGACGGAAAAACGCAATACGAAGTAAATGAACCGCTTTTAATGGCTGAAATTGCCAACAATTATTTCGATTTCTCTTTTAACATTCCTGATACGAAGCAAAAAGTAAAAGTGGAATACCTTGATTTCATTCCAAACGCAGTGAGCAAATTGGAAACTGGTGTGGAGGATGGAAAAACAATTCTCGAAATTGTCACTCCAGGCCCGATGGGAATGGACACAAATTATGTTGAGGAAGGTACGCTTTTACAAAAAGAAGGATTTATTCTCGCTTTCGAATATCCTGAAGCACCTTTAGGAGCTGTTCGAATTAATAAAAGTCAGAATGGATTCGAAATGACAGCGCCATCCACTGTGAATTATATGCTCATGAGCGACCAGTCTTCTGGAGATATTCCTGCAGATTCTACTGTCGGATTTTATCAAGGACGACTTTATACGATGATGGGAAACAACTTTGTGTACAAAACTGTTCACGAAAAAGCAAAGTTGAAAAAGGTAAAATCGTATGTTAAGGAGGAAGGTTTAGATGTGTTATATATCAAACTTTCTGTAGGCGACGAGGAGAAAATTGTCGAACTAGAAGGTGGTCAGGGTCGAATTCCTGTACCTGTGTTCTTTCAATTTGCAGGGTTAAATTATAAGATTGCCTATGGAGCACTACCAGTTTACACTCCATTTTTCATCGCGTTACGTGATTTTCAACTTGACAGATACCCTGGTTCTGACTCGCCCTCATCTTACGCAAGTGAAGTGACAGTAATAGACGAGGCAAACGGTGTACAATTCGATAAACGCATTTTCATGAATAGTGTGATGGACTACAATGGATACCGTTTCTTCCAGTCGAGTTATGACCCGGATGAAAAAGGCACGCGTTTAAGTGTAAACCAAGATTTTTGGGGAACGAACGTGAGTTATTTGGGTTATCTGCTAATGAGTATCGGAATGGTCATGACAATTTTCTCAAAAGCTTCTAGATTCAGTGATTTGAATAGAAAAATCAAAGGAATTCAAAAGAAAAAAACAACTCTTTATACGCTAATATTACTCTTTTCTCTTGGTGGAAGTGCGATGGCTCAAGATACGCATGACCACGACCACTCACATCATGAACATCACGATCATGATGGGCACGACCATGGTGACATGACTGATACAACCGTTCAAGCTGAAACAGTCCAAGCAAAAAGGGAATTAACCGAAGAGGAAAAAGAGCAATGGAAAAAATTCAATGAAACACCTATCTCTCCTGACCATGCGCGCTTAGTTGAAAGCCTGGTGGTACAAGATTACGAAGGTCGTTTTAAGCCTTTCCATACCGTAGCACTTGAGATTATTCGCAAAATTCACCGTAAAGATACCTACGAAGGCATGACGGCTACACAGGTGTTTCTCGACATGCACCTCAATCCGGATTATTGGATGAATCAACCAATTATTGCCGTAAGTAATCCTGATCTTAGAAAGAAATTGGTTATTTCAGGTAAATACGCTTCATTCAAAGACTTTTTTGACCCAATTACAGGAATGTATCTTCTAGAAAAAGATGTAGAAGAGTCAAACAGAAAGCCTGCTGTAAAGCAATCAGAATGGGACAAACAGATCATTAAGGTGAATGAGCGTTTGCAAATCATGAACATTACGTTTATGTACAAGTACTTACGCATTCTGCCTGTTAGAAATGAGGCGAATAATTCTTGGTATCACCCAATGGATAGAAATGCGCCGTTTACAGACCAAGACTCACTAATGCCACGTGCTGTAATGACCTATATGTCTGCTCTAGCTGATGCGAAAATCAATGACGATTATTCGGGAGCTGATGAATGGCTAGGTCACATAAAAACGTACCAACGCACCGTGGCTGAAGATATCATTCCATCTGAAGGCAAGATTAAAGCGGAAATTAGCTACAACAAATTGGATTTGTTCCCTCGTCTTTCATACGCCTATTTACTTTTAGGTTTTGCACTTTTAATCATCTTTTTTGTTCGTGTGTTCACTACAAATTCAAATTGGACTAAAATACCAAATACTATATTTACAATCCTTATAGTTGCGGCATTTGTCTCTCACGGAGCTGGACTAGGAATGCGTTGGTACATTTCAGGGCACGCACCTTGGAGTAACGGATATGAAGCACTTGTATTCATCTCATGGATTACGATGTTAGCAGGTATCTTGTTTTCTAAGAAATCTATGGTCACTTTAGGAGCTACTTCTATTCTGACATTCTTTATGCTCTTCGTTGCTCACATGAATCAATTGGATCCTGAAATCACTAATCTTGTGCCTGTTCTTCAGTCATATTGGTTAATGATTCACGTGGCAATTATTACAGGAAGTTATGGTTTCTTAGGACTTGGAGCTATCATAGCTATAATCAACCTTATGCTATTTATATTCAGAGCTAAAGAAGACAAACGAGTCAATCTACACATCAAAGAAATTTCCTATATCATAGAGTTGACTACAACTATCGGTCTCTTCATGCTCACCATCGGAACGTTCCTTGGAGGAATCTGGGCAAACGAGTCTTGGGGTCGCTACTGGGGTTGGGACCCTAAAGAAACATGGGCTTTAGTGTCAATTCTAGTCTATGCCATTTTACTTCACTTGAGATTTATTCCTGCGCTGAAAAGTAAATTAGTGTTCAACTCTGTTGCCATGTGGTCTTATGGGGCAATTCTGTTTACTTTCTTTGGTGTGAATTTCTTCCTTGTAGGTCTCCACTCCTACGCAGAAGGTGAAGCGGATACAATGTGGCCAGCTTGGGTTGTGTATACTATTATAGGATTTGCTATCTTTAACATTATTGCGATAATCAGAGGCGTGCAAACCTCAAAAAAATAGTAAAGATGAATTTATACGATTTTTCAGCAAATACGCTTACAGGAAAACCGTTTGACTTTTCGCAGTTAAAAGGCAAAAAAGTGATGATTGTAAATGTAGCTTCTGAGTGTGGACTTACTCCACAATACACACAGCTACAAGAATTATACGATAATTTCGGAGGAGATAAATTTGAAATTATCGGTTTTCCATGCAATGACTTTGGTAAACAAGAGCCAGGCACTCCAGAAGAAATCGCTTCGTTTTGCAGTAAAAATTACGGCGTGACTTTTCCAATTATGGAGAAAATTCATGTAAGCGGAGAGAATCAACATCCTCTTTATAAGTGGCTATGTCATTCTGGCAACAAAAATGAAAATTTGGAAGTGATGTGGAATTTTCATAAATTTCTGATTGATGAAAATGGAGAATTTGTACAAGAAGTAGCTCCAAAAACACTTCCGATAGAACTTGAAATTGTAGAATGGATTCAAGTATGATAGAAAAAGTAAACATATTGGCAATTGGTGCACATCCAGATGATGTAGAGTTATCCGCAGGTGGCACGATAGCTAAACATGTTAAAGCGGGAAAAAAAGTTGCCATTGTAGACCTAACGCAAGGAGAATTAGGCTCGCGCGGCACGATTGAAACACGCTATGCTGAAGCTGCTGAGGCGGGTAAAATTCTAGGAATCACTTCACGTCATAACCTCAAATTAGCGGATGGCTTTTTTCTTCACGACAAAGAAAGTTTATTGAAACTTGTCGTTCAAATCAGACGTTATCAACCTGAAATTGTGCTGGCAAATGCCATTCAAGATAGACATCCCGATCATGGGAGAGCCGCAAAATTCATTAGTGAAGCTTGTTTCTTAGCTGGATTGGTGAAAATTGAAACGACATGGAATGGAGAGACACAAACAGCTTGGCGTCCAAAAACGGTGTATCACTACATCCAAGATCGATACATACAGCCAGATTTCGTTATTGACGTTTCTGAATTTAAAGACACGAAATTTGCAGCTATTCTAGCATACAAAACGCAGTTTTTCGACCCTAATTCTACAGGACCGAAAACGCCAATTTCAGGAAAAGACTTTATTGATTTCCTTGAAGGCAGAATGCGCCAGTTTGGTCGAGAAATAGGAGTTGAATTTGGTGAAGGATATACTGTAGAACGAATTCCAGGAGTTGATTTCCTTGATCAACTGAAATAAAACGTGCTCAAGATTATCTTCCAAGACGAGTTTTTAATTGCGGTCAATAAACCACACGGAATGTTGGTGCACCGCTCCCCTATTGCCAATGATGTCGCTATTTCATCTATCCAAATTTTAGAAGAACAATTGGGACAAAAAGTATGGCCCGCACATCGCTTGGATAGAAAAACATCGGGTGTATTGGTTTTTAGTCTTGACGAACAGACAAATTCACTCATGAACCAGCAATTCATGAATAAGGAGGTTGATAAAACATACTACGCCATCGTCAGAGGATTTACAAATGAAAAAGTAACCATTGATTACCCACTCACTCGCGATGACGGCAAGGTGCAAGATGCCATTACACATTTCACCACCTTCAAACACACCGAAGTTGAAGTGCCATTTGGCAAACACTCCACTTCACGCTATTCGTTGATTCAACTAAAACCTGAAACAGGAAGAATGCATCAAATTCGCAAACACATGGCGCATATCCTTCACCCTATTATCGGCGACAGACCTCACGGCTGCAACAAGCAGAATAAACTCTTCAAAGAAAGGTGGGATATGACGTCGATGATGTTGCATGCAGCTGAATTGTCTTTTATCCACCCTCATTCCAAAGAACAGGTTTGTCTCAACGCCGAATTCTCAGATGAATTTGTTCGCATGAAGGAAGTGCTTGGGTTTTGATCCAATTCAACACCCAAAAAAAGTTAAACTATTTCGGTCTTCCAATATCTTATCTTATTTTTCGTTTTCCAAAGATTAAAACCTCTTTTTTATGAAAAAAATAATTGCAATCCTAGCCGTATTCACCTTCGTTTTTGTCGGTTTAACATATACAAACCAGTCAACTACATCTAATGATTCGATTTACTCTAAAAAATTATCTTCCTCCACATCTGTCGATTTCAACTTGCTTCGAGACGGTGACATTATCTTTCAGACTTCACAATCAGATCAATGCAAGGCAATTCAATTGGCTACAAAATCAATTTATTCGCACTGTGGTATTATTTTCAAAGAAGGCAATGAATTTTACGTATGGGAAGCCGTTCAACCCGTGAAAAAAACGCCTTTAAAATCGTGGATAAAACACGGAGAGAATAATCATTTTGTAGTAAAACGATTGAAAAATCACGACGAAGTAGTTACCGCAGATGTCATTCTCAAAATGAAGTCTATCGGTAAAAGCTATATGGGAAAAAACTACGATTTGACTTTTGAATGGTCAGACGACCGTATTTACTGTTCGGAACTAGTATGGAAAATTTATGAACAAGCCTTAGGAATCGAAGTAGGGAAATTGCAAAAACTGAAAGAATTTGATTTGACTCACCCTATGGTTAAAGAAAAACTGAAAGAACGCTACGGAAAAAATATTCCAATGGAAGAACTTGTAATCTCTCCAGGAGCTATTTTTGAGAACCCGGAGTTGGTTGTGGTTTTGGAAGATTAGTGGTTAGAAGTATTTCAACTTCTTCCAATCCCACATTCGGATCAACCTTATGCAGCACAAACCCCTGTTTCTCCATTCTGCGAAACCAAGTCGTTTGTCGCTTTGCAAATTGATGGATGGCTGTTTCTAATCCTTTGACCATTTCGTCATATGAAATTTCCTTCAAGCAATATTGTGTAATCCACAAATATTCAAGGCCGTAAAATTTCAAGTCCTCAGGAGAAACGCCTTCATTCAATAGGGATTCTACTTCTTCAATCATCCCCTCTTGCAGGCGTTGTCTGAGACGTTTTGAAATTCGCTCTCGGCGTGTGTCTCTGTCTACTTGAGTAGCGAGAATTAACGGATTTAAATTCAAATCTCTTTGCTGAGGTTCTCCATTTACATGAACGAAATGGGCGATTTCTAATGAGCGAATCAACTTTTTATCGGAAGAATTATCCAATCGGTTTCGCAAGTTTGGGTTGATTAAGTCAAACATCGCCAAGAGTTCAGACTTATTCTTCAATGCCAATTCTGTTCTAAAAGATTCATTTGTTGGAATACTCGCAAATTCATTTCCCTTGAGCAGTGTTTCGATATACAGACCGCTTCCACCGCAAATCACGGGTAGTTTTCCGCGACTTTTTATATCGTTGATTGCATTTTTAGCATCGTGATAAAAACGTTCAATGTTGTATTTCTCTCCCGGCTCGCAAATATCAATCAGATGATATGGAATTTCCTTTCCGTTTACCACAAACTCGTGTAAATCTTTGCCTGTTCCAAGATTCATTCTACGATAAACTTGTCTTGAATCAGCGCTGATTATTTCACCATTAAATGCTGCAGCAATGCGCACCGCCAATGCCGTTTTTCCTGATGCGGTTGGACCGATAACAAATATGCTGTCGTAATTTTTGACCATGAGTAGGCAAATTTACTACAATACTAGAATAAATTTGTCGCTCCCCGAGTTCCAAATGTATTTGCCATCAGGTTCGGGTTCGTGAATTCTCTTTCTTTTTCTGCCGTTCAACTCAAAAGCCATGGGCTCGAGCATTTCTTTTTTCTTAAAGCCTAATTTTTCATACACAGCTCCATCAGACCAATCGATATCTGAATACGTCATGATGTCATTTACCTTAAACAAGCGTACATAATGTTTGAGTAACTTATCTAAACCGCCATACACTCGATATCCTCTGGCATTACAAAATCGTATTAATTCTCCCGACAGATACGGTTCATCGTGCTCAATGGTCATTTTTCGAGGTTCGCTGAATGAAGCTGCGGCGACGAGTACACCTTCTGCCTTCAAGCCTAGTCCGTATTTGGCTTTTACTAATCCTTGTAAATGATTGGTATCTATAAATTCTCTCAATTCATCCGCTTCTAAAGTTACCAGTTCGCATTTACGGCCGTGAATTTGTGTGAATTTCCCAATTTTAGCCTCAAGCATCGCCACAACTAATTCTTCATTAAAAAGAAATTCTGGCTCCCAAATTTGAATCAAATGGCAAGATTTTGACTTGCGGTAATTGGTGAAAAATGAATGTAATTGTTGATTCTCAGAGAAAGTAAGTCCTTCAGATTCGATTACGTGAACATGAAGATTTTCACTAAGTTCAAGAAGTCTCCCCCATTGTGTTTTTTCAATAAGCGGATAGCGATTAATCATCAGTTTTCAGCAAAACCTCGTTATAAATCATGTTAAGGCGATCCATGATATGTTCTTCAGAAAATAAACTTCCCGCTTCAACCAAATCAGCTTGATCTGTAACGCGTTTGCCCATACAAAGTTCTTCCATTGCTGTTGCAAGAGCGTGAATGTCTTTCTTGGGTACTATCGTCACTAATTTCTCATCCAATGATTTAATTACGCCAACTTCTGTAGTAATAATTTGCACACCTGAGGCTAATGCCTCGACGATTACGCAACTGTATGTTTCAAATTCTGAGAACAATACAAAACAATCACTATTTCGATACTCAACCGCTACTTCTTCGTATGTAAGGTTATACTTGATTTCCACATCCTTATCAAATCCTTTGGTTTTCATAAATTCAACTAAAGGAGCTGAATCACCATCAGTAACAATAACTAACTTCGTATTGGGTTTATGTTGGTTGACGCGATAAAAAGCTTCTACAATTCCTTTTGCATTCTTAAATTTCTCATCTAGCCCTGATATGTGAAGAAATGTATACGGTCTATTCGTAGACACTTTCTTATCAGGATAAAAGAGCTTGACATTTACAGGTAAAGGAAGTACAATTCGGGCAAAATGTGGCTCAACCTGCAACATTTCTTGTTCTAAAAGAGAAGAAACAGGTAAAATTAATCGTGCCTTACGAATAGTTTGAATGATCAATCGACGTTTGATTTTCGACCAACCCTCACGCTCATTCTTTGAAAAATCAGACGAATGCTCAGAAAGAATGAAATCGATTCCCAACTTAGATGAAACATATTCGAATTCCTTTCCCTTTGGGTAAGACACATGTGCGTGAATCAATTCAGGTTTCGAATCCAATCTAAGAATCGCAGCATCTAGTGACTTTTTGTAGCGAGCTAACTGACGAGTTCTTGATAAAACACCCTTTGGTTTTGGATAAAAAACAAGAATTTCATGAAAATCTCCTTCTCGAGTTTCGTGAATTTCCATTTCCTTAATTGAGGAGTCTGCTTTTACAAAAATTACAGAGATCTTAAATCTTGTAGCCAACAGTTTTGCAAACCGCTTGATAAAATTACCTGAAGCAGAATCAATTCGAGTTGGATACCACGAACTAAGAACCAATATATGTCGCTTACTTTCCACTTGCTTTTACGGATTAGGATTGTAAATTTACATTTTTAAAAATTTTCATCATGAAATATTTACTTTTCTTTTTCACATTACTGTTATTTTTTGATTCAAATGCACAAGAAAGCTATCGAATTTTTAACTCAAAAGGTAAGGAAGTTAGCTACGAAAATCTTTTGAAAGCTACAGATTCAAAATCTCATATATTTTTTGGTGAATACCATGATTGCGCTACGATACATTGGTTTCAACTGCAATTAACCAAATATTTGTTTGAAAAAAATGGGCAAAATCTAGTTGTGGGGGCAGAAATGTTTGAGTCAGACAATCAGTTGCTAATTGACGAATATTTCAGCGGTAAAATAAGCACAAAGAATTTTGAAGACGAGTGCAGACTTTGGACAAATTACAAAACGGATTACAAACCAATCGTCGAATTTTTAAAAGCAAAACAAGTACAACTTATAGCCACTAATATCCCTAGAAGATATGCAAACAGTGTTTTCTACAACGGATTGAGTCACCTAGAAACTTTCAGCGACATCGCAAAGACCTATTTTCCAAAATTGCCGATAGAAATTGACACTACGCTGGCAAGCTACAAGGAATTACTGGAAATGTCCATGGGTGGTCACAGTGGAAAAAACATGATGGAAGCGCAAGCTGTGAAAGATGCAACTATGGCTCATTTTATTCTTTTGAATTCTGAGGGGAAGAAATTCCTCCATTTAAACGGATCATTTCACACGAATAAATACGAAGGTATTTTGTCGTTTTTAATGCGTGCTGTAACCAAAGAAAATATCATGGTTATCACTATGGTTTCACAGGGAAATATTGACAAACTTGAAGAAGAAAATTTAGGTCTTGCCGATTTTATTTTCTGTTTTCCTGAAGATTATGCCCGCTCTCACTAATGTTTAGAATGTTTTTCGATTTTATATTATCAAACTTGCTGCATACTAAACATCAGTTTTATCGATTAAATATTATGCTTTCAATTGAAACTCTTTCTTTTTTTGCATTGCCCAAAAAAAGAAACAAAAAAACGCTAGGTCTGTTTAAATTTTCAAAGCTTCCACTCCTGAATGGCGATGATGTCGGTGATCTCCTCCGCAAAGCTCCGGAGCTTCCTCCATCATTAGCGCCATCCAGTTCGCTCCAACTTCAAAAATTTAAAATG
>CAYPCZ010000082.1:0-10030 GCA_964409345.1 uncultured Flavobacterium sp.
AAAACGAAATGATGGGGTGGCGCACAAGTGGAATATATACGCCATAAATCCCGTTAAGGTTCGTTTATAACCACGTTATGGGCAAGTTAAAAAAACGACATAGCGGAATGAAACAGACAAGAGAACCACCAAAATTGCTTTGGATAAATAACAAAGCAGAATTTGGAGACCAGAGACCACTTAAAAAAACAGGATGAAACTTAAACAAGTATTAACGATAAGATCAGAAAAATGAAAAAAATAATCTTTACGATTGCAATCTTAACATTCACAGCACTTTCAACTTTTGCACAGACAGAAGCTACCACCAAAGACGGTAAAAAGGTAATTCTAAATGACGATGGAACTTGGAAGTACGCTGAAACGACCACCAAAGAGACAACAATAAGTTTAGATTGTGCTGACTTAATTTCCACCGAAACCGATAAAATGACAGGAAAATCCACTACCGCTTCAAAAGAAACATTAATAATTTCAGAAGACGGTGGTAAAACGGGTTTTGGAATATTCATTATGGATATATCAGGTACTTTGGTGTTCAGCATCAAAGCGGTTGGCGCAGGTAGTTGCATAGACGATGACAACAAAATGAATGTGCTGTTTAGAGACGGGACAAGGCTTGAACTTGTGAACAACGGGAAATTTAACTGTGATGGAAAGTTCACCTTATATTTTGGTGGTTCATTTGGGAAAAAGAAAAAATTAGAAATATTTAGAACAAAAGAAGTTGAGACAATGCGTATTTGGACTTCAAAAAGCTATGTCGAAAAAGACTTCAGTTCTGACCAAAGCAAACAACTTATGAAAACAGTTGACTGCCTATCAAATCAATAAAACCAGCCCATAACATTGCATATAGCTTATGGCGGGTGAAACGGTAAATTCAAGGCTTTCCGTTCGTAGCAAAGTTTGTTTCGGGCGGATAGTGAGGTGCTTCGAAAACCGCCACAAGCCATATGCGAGACCGTTGTATGCCATGCTGAAAAAGCCAACGCGCAAATAGGCACATTTGGTTTTGCCACCCCACAAGCCAAACGCAAAAAACCAAAAGAGCCTATTTTTTTGCCCTCGTACGGACAGACCAACAATAAAACGAACGAAAAGCATATTGAAATATGAGATAAACGGAAAATTTAGGCTATTTTAGCGACTTAAATTTATGCGGACATGAACCGAATAAAGGAAGTGCTTGAAGCAAAAGGAATTAAACAAACTTGGTTGGCTGAGAAGCTTGGAAAGAGCTACAACATGGTAAACGGATATGTCCAGAACCGACAGCAACCAAGACTGGAAACCCTTTTTGAAATAGCAAGAATCCTTGAAGTAGAAGTGAAAGACTTAATTAAAGAAGAAGAAAAATAAATAATGTCAGAAGACCAAAAGAAATTACTTGAAAGCCAACTATGGGGAATCGCAAATTTACTGAGAGGAAAAATCAGTGCAGACGATTACCGGGACTACATTTTAGGCTTTATTTTTTACAAGTACCTTTCAGAAAAACAAACGCTTTACGCCAATGAATTACTGATTGGTGAACCTGTAACCGACTATACAAAAGTAACTGACCAAGAAACCTTGGATGCCATCAAGGAAGAGTCTTTGCTAAAGTTGGGTTACTTCCTGGCACCTTCTCAGCTTTTTGCGGTAATAGCAGCCAAAGGAAATGCCGACATTGAAAGCGAAAGCAACTACATTCTTGAAGACCTTAAAGCCGTTCTTAACCACATTGAGCAAAGCACCATGGGTACGGAATCGGAAGAGGATTTCAACGCATTGTTTGAAGACTTGGATTTGAATTCCACCAAAATTGGCAGAACCGTTGGTGCGAGAAATGAAATCATTGTAAAAATCTTGAATTATCTTGATAAGATTGATTTCAAATTGGAGGAAATTGACTCGGATGTGTTGGGTGATGCTTATGAATACCTGATTGCAAAATTTGCAGCAGGTGCAGGAAAAACGGCAGGCGAATTTTATACCCCACAACAGGTTTCAAAAATTCTGGCGAAGATCGTTACCACCGGAAAATCAAAATTAAAATCAGTGTATGACCCCACTTGTGGTTCGGGGTCTTTGCTCTTGCGGGTAGCCAAAGAAGCAGATGTAAGCGAGTTTTACGGACAAGAATTAGGACGAACCACCTACAACCTTGCCCGAATGAACATGATTTTACACGATGTTCATTACCGCAATTTCAATATTGAGCAAGAAGATACTTTAGAAAACCCGCAACATTTAGATAAACGTTTTGAAGCTGTGGTTGCCAATCCACCTTTTTCAGCTCATTGGAAAAGTAATGCCAATCCCTTATTCAGTACAGACGAACGCTTCAGCCAGTACGGACGATTGGCACCAAGAACGAAGGCCGATTACGCTTTCCTGACCCACATGCTTTACCAGTTGGCAGACCATGGTATTATGGCAAGCGTATTTCCGCATGGGGTATTGTTTAGAGGGGCCGCCGAAGGTCATATTAGGGAGTACATCATCAAAGAAATGAATGCCTTGGATGCAGTGATTGGGTTGCCGGCCAATATTTTCTACGGAACCTCTATTCCAACTTGTATCATGGTGCTGAAAAAATGCCGTGAAGCTGATGACAACATTGTGTTTATTGATGCCAGTGGCGATGACCATTTCGTAAAAGAAGGCAACCAAAACGTATTGCGTGATGAAGATGTGGAGCGTATTGTAAATACCTACCGCAACCGTGAAACCGTTGATAAATATAGCTATGTAGCCACCTTGGCGGAGATTGCAGAAAATGATTACAACCTGAACATTCCGCGCTATGTGGACACCTTTGAAGAGGAAGAACCGGTGGATTTGGACGCTGTTTCGGTTGAACTCAAAGGAATAGAAACGGAGCTACAAAGCACCAATGAAACTATTGCAAGATTTTGTGCGGAACTAAATATTTCAACACCTTTTTAATTAAGAGCCATGAGCAAGAAATCAAAAATTAATGTTCAAGGAACAGCCGTTACGATTTTATCACAAAATGAAGATGATTTCATATCCTTAACAGACATGGTCAAAAATTTTGACGGAGGAAGTACGTTGATTGAAAATTGGCTTAAAAACAAAGACACCATTCTTTTCTTAGGTGTTTGGGAGCAACTTAATAATCCCGATTTTAATTCCCCCGAATTCGAGGGAATTAAAAATGAAGCAGGGAGAAACAGTTTTTATCTTTCTGCAAAAAAATGGATTGAGAATACTAACGCAATAGGAATAATAGCTTCAGCAGGTCGTTATGGAGGCACGTTTGCCCACAAAGACATTGCCTTTGAATTTGGGAGTTGGTTGAGCCCAGAATTCAAGTTATACCTAATAAAGGAGTTCCAGCGTCTTAAGGAGGATGAAACCCGAAGACTATCTACAGAATGGAATTTGAATCGAACACTTTCAAAAATCAATTATCGAATTCACACCGATGCCATTAAAGAACATATTGTACCTGAATCAATAACACCAAAAAAGGCAGCAGTTCTATATGCTAACGAAGCTGATGTGCTTAATATGGCACTTTTTGGAAAAACTGCAGCCCAATGGCGGAAAGAAAATCCAGAAAGTGAAGGAAATATAAGAGATTACGCGACCATAGAACAATTGTTGGTTATGGCCAATATAGAAAGTATGAATGCAGAGTTTATCCGAATGGGCTTACCTCAAAACGAACGCTTACTAAAACTCAACCAAATTGCTATTGCACAATTAAAATCCTTGGTGCAGAATCAAAATATTAAAAAATTGAAGTAATGGCAGAAGTGAATTTTAAACCTGAGTTGAGATTTCCTGAATTTGATAACTCATTGAGTTCAAAAATACTTGGAGATATTGCCACTTTCAGCAAAGGAAAAGGAATTTCAAAAGCTGATATTGATGAAGATGGAATTTTAGAATGTATTCGGTATGGAGAACTATATACACACTATTCTGAAATCATTGATGAAGTATATTCTAAAACAAGTATTCCAGCAAGTGAACTCGTTCTTAGTGAAGCAAATGATGTAATTATTCCTGCGTCAGGTGAAACGCAAATTGATATTGCAACTGCATCCTGTGTGCTTAGAGAGGGAATTGCCCTTGGTGGCGATTTAAACATTATTAAATCTGCTATCAGTGGCGTCTATTTGTCTTATTACTTGAACAATGCAAGAAAGACGGACATTGCAAGATTGGCCCAAGGTATTTCAGTGGTGCATTTATACGCAAGTCAATTAAAGACTTTATCACTGCAAATTCCCACGACCGACGAACAACAAAAAATCGCTTCCTTCCTCACCGCCATTGACGAGCGCATTCAACTCTTGCAAAAGAAAAAAGCCAAGTTAGAGGAGTACAAAAAAGGCGTGATGCAAAAACTCTTTTCTCAAGACATACGCTTTAAAGATGAACATGGCAATGACTTTCCAGATTGGGAGGAGAAGAGGTTGGGGGAAATTGGAGATACATTTAACGGGTTGACAGGTAAAACTAAAGTTGACTTTGGTGAAGGCAAACCTTATGTCCAATACATGCAAATTTTTAGCAACTCAAAAGTTAATATAAAGGACTTTGGCTTTGTTAAAATTGAAGAAAACGAAAATCAAAATACCGTTCAATACGGAGATATTTTTTTTACGACTTCATCCGAAACGCCAAATGAAATTGGAACAGCGTCTGTAATGCTTGATGAAGTTGATGAGGTCTATTTAAATAGCTTTTGTTTTGGTTTCCGTCCTAATTCACTTACTGAGTTAGTTCCTGCTTTTTCTCGCTATTTATTCAGAAGCGAGCTATTTAGAAGGAAAATAATAAAATTAGCACAAGGAAGTACACGATTCAATATGTCTAAAGTTGAATTAATGAAACTGAAAGTGCTACTCCCTAAAGAAAAAGAACAAATCAAAATAGCTGATTTTCTTACTTCTTTGGATGGTGCAATTGAAGCAATCGAGGCAGAAATTTGCGGTTCAATGAAATATAAAAAAGGCTTACTTCAAAAAATGTTTGTGTGATAATGTCAGAATTAGGATTTATATGATAACAGGATGTTAGGATAGGAATTATAAGTAAATGAAAGATAAAGAATTAACACATAAAATAATAGGTTGTGCCATGAAAGTGCACTCAACACTAGGCAATGGATTTCAGGAAGTTATCTACCAAAGGGCACTTGCCATTGAAATGAGCAACCAAGGATTGTCATTTTCAAGAGAATTGGAAATGGAGATACGTTATGAAGGGGAGCACATAGGTACGCGACGGGTTGATTTTTTTGTGGAAGATAAAATAATGGTAGAGATAAAGGCATTGATTCGTTTAGAAGATGTGCATCTTGCCCAGGCTATGAATTATTGCCAAGCTTACAACTTACCCATTGGATTATTGATAAATTTTGGTTCGAAAAGTCTAGAATTTAAGAGAGTATATAATGTCAATCATCCAGAAAACAAAAATATCTTAAAATCACACAATCCTAGAAATCCAAATTCTGACAAATGACCACACAGCCCGAACAAATATTAGAAAACAACTTGGTCACTCAACTTGAAAGGCTTGGCTATAAAAGGGTTGTAATACGTGATGAAAATGAACTTTTAGCCAATCTCAAAAATCAATTAGAGAAACATAACAAGGTTCAGTTAAGCGATAACGATTTCAAGCAAATACTAAACTATATCAACAAGGGCAATGTATTTGAACGAGCTAAAATATTGCGAGATCGAGTACCCTACACCAACGCACAAGGCGACACAAAGACAGTAGAACTAATCAATCAAATTCATTGGTGTCAAAATGAGTTTCAGGTTACGCAGCAAATTGCAATGGAGGGCACGCATAAAAACCGCTATGACGTAACTATTCTCATTAATGGTTTGCCTTTGGTTCAAATTGAATTAAAACGAAGAGGTTTAGAGCTTAAAGAGGCATTTAATCAAACCAATCGCTACGAAAGGCATTCCTACGGAGCAGGCCATGGCTTGTTTCAGTTTGTACAGATTTTCGTAATCAGCAACGGAGTAAATTCCAAGTATTACGCAAACGCACCCCTAAAAGCACGTTCATTCAAACAAACCTTCTTTTGGGCAGATGAAAAGAACCGTTTGATTACGCAGTTGGCAGCATTTTCAGAAGTGTTTTTAGAGCCTTGCCACATTTCTAAAATGATAACCAAGTACACCGTTCTCAACGAATCGCAAAAAATTCTGATGGTGCTACGACCTTATCAATTTTATGCTGTTGAAAATATCGTTGAGCGGGTAAAAACCACAACCAAATACGGCTACATTTGGCATACCACAGGCTCGGGAAAAACACTGACTTCGTTTAAAGCCGCTCAAATTCTCACCAATCTAAAGGAAGTTCATAAAGTAGTTTTTGTAGTGGACCGCAAGGATTTGGATTACCAAACCACCAAAGAATTTAACGCTTTCAGTAAAGGAAGTATTGATGGAACCAACAACACCAACACACTGGTAAAACAACTTGCAGGAGACCACAAACTCATTGTTACCACCATTCAAAAGCTGAATACGGCCATCAGCAAAACCCGTTACCTGGGAAGAATGGAAGCCTTGAAAAAAGAACGTATTGTATTCATTTTTGACGAGTGCCACAGAAGTCAGTTTGGAAAAACACATGAAGACATCAAGCGGTTTTTTGAAAAGTGCCAGATGTTTGGTTTTACGGGCACGCCCATTTTTGAACCTAATGCAGGCAAAAATGAATATGGCAAACGAACCACCAAAATGCTATTTGGAGATTGCTTGCATAAATATGTAATTACAGACGCCATTCGAGATGGAAATGTGCTCAAATTTTCAGTGGAGTACATAAGAACCTTTAAAAAGAAAGACCATATTCTTGATATCAATGTAGAAGCCATTGATGAAGCGGAGGTAATGAATTCCCCAATTCGCTTAGACAACATTACGGAATACATCATTGCGAACCACAACCGCAAAACACATGGTAGAGAATTTACCGCTATCTTTTGTGTGTCCAGTGTGCCCATTCTGATTGAGTACTACAAAATGTTTTTACGAAAAAAAGAAGAAGGAAAACACAACCTTCGGTTAGCAACCATATTTTCTTATTCTGCCAATGAAGAAGACAAGGATGCTGTTGGCTTTGTAGATGATGAAGAATTTTTAATGGCAGCAGAACCGCAAGCCGAATATAATACCCAGCATACGAGGGACGAATTAGAAGATTTCATCAAGCACTATAACAAGCAATTTGGAACAAACTACACCAGCAAAGACAATCAATCCTACTACAACTATTACAACGACATAGCTAAGCGGGTAAAACACCGTCAAATCGATGTTTTGGTTGTAGTTAATATGTTCTTGACAGGTTTTGACAGCAAGCATTTGAATACGCTATACGTTGATAAGAACCTGAAATATCACGGACTGATTCAAGCCTATTCCAGAACAAACCGAATCTTGAATGAAGTGAAATCGCAAGGAAACATCGTCTGCTTTAGAAACTTGAAAGAGGCAACGGATGAAGCCATCACCCTATTTTCAAACAAGAATGCCATTGATGAAATTATCATGCAACCTTATGAAGCGTATGTTGCGAAATTCAACCAGGCTTTTATCACTTTATTGCAGATTGCGCCAACGGTAAACAGTGTCAATGATTTGCGAAGCGAAGAAGAAGAGTTATCTTTCATTCAAGCTTTTCGTGAATTGATGCGTTTGAAGAATGTGCTTTCCACATTCACTGAATTCAAGTTTGACGATTTGTCCATGACAGCTCAGTCTTTTGAAGATTACAAAAGCAAATACCTTGACTTGTACGACAAGGCCAAAGCACACAACCAAAAAGAGAAGGTCAGTATTTTAAGTGATATTGATTTTGAATTGGAATTGATACACCGAGATGAAATCAATGTAGCCTACATTTTGAAGTTACTTGCCAAATTGAAAGACGCAGCACCTGAAGAACAAGAGAAACAGAAGAAAGCTTTGATTGAAATTGTGGCAGGTGATACACAATTACGAAGCAAACGGGAATTGATAGAGAAGTTTATCCAAGAAAACTTACCTCAAATTTTCGATTCAGACGACATTCCAGAGGAATTTGAAAACTATTGGAATGAAGAACGGAAAGAAGCTTTAGCCAAACTGAGTGAAGAAGAAAATTTGGACAGTGAAAAACTTCAAGAAGTTATTGGTAAATATCTATTCACAGAGAAAAAGCCACTGAGAGATGATGTAATCGGACTTTTGAATAAAAGACCTGTTCTTAAAGAACGAGCGAATGTAGCAGAAAGAGTAACGGACAAGATTTTAAAGTTCGTTGAAACATTTATAAATGGAATGGCAGGATGAACATAGTTAATTTAATTTTCCGCCTATTCTTAACCTTCAATGCGACGTCATTGATTTTAGTAGTCTTTTTGGTTAAAGAAGAGGTTACGGTCAATAAGTTAAGTCCATATTTTGACAGCTTACCCGCTTTTGTTTCCTATATTCTCTATTTTCTTGTACCAGTAATTTTTACCTTTTTAAGCGTGTTGCTTGCAAAAGGATTGAGTGATGACAGCATTGAAAAAGACGGAGAAAACAACTCACCGATAACAGCGATAGAGCAGGCGAACAATGCGTATTTACCTAGCTATTTGGGGTATTTTTTTGTCGCTCTAAGTGTTCCGTTTTATGACACATTGATTTTCGTTTTTGCCATTTTGTTCATTTTTACGTTTTTGTCTCAAACATTATATTTCAATCCTCTCTTCCTTTTCTTCAGATTTCACTTTTACTATCTGACTACAGAGAATAACATCAAAATATTCCTCATAACGAAAAGAATTCTCAAAGACCCAAAAGAGTTGGAGTTTCCAGAATTGAAACGAATAAACGATTTCACGTTTATTGAAATTAAAAAAATATGAATCATCTATTAGCTAGAACAAAAGGAAAGAAGGGAAAGCTTTATAAAGTGCTTTCTAAACAGAACATATATAATTTACCGGATGATCTTGATAGTACTGTTGTCTTTGATTCAGATTACAAATTAGAAGATGATGAATGGTTTGCCATTGCAAACTTTTCAGAAGAAGAATACTGTTTAGATTTTTTAAAGAACAAGTTTGTTTCAGCTGAATATGTTCAAATTCCAAAGTCTGAATTCACAAAAATGGAATTTTTATGTGCCTATCAAAGTGGTGTGTTTTATTTTCAAAAGGTGACGTCTAGCCAAATTATAAGACGCAAATACTTTTCAATATCAGATGACCCTGTATTGAAAGATCAAGAGCCAATTGTCATCATAAACAGTATGCCTGATGCAATTTACGTCAAGGAAAATGATACATTATATTTCAAGAAGCTCACCTCAATAACAACTATTTTCAAAGGCATTTACAAACTATACAAAGAAGCAACTCAAGAAGAAACGGAAGAGTTTTTAGAAAATGACTTCATTAATTTATCAGATGACTATTCAGCTGATTCAGTGAAAAAGGCGAACAGAAAGAGAATTGCAATGGCTATGGTAACATTGCAAAAGTTTAGTCCAAAAGAGAAAAAGAGCATTTTCCGTTATATCCGAGAATATTGTGAAGACTTAGACTATGATGTGAAAAAGGGAGAATTCAACATTTCGAAAGAAGATGAACTGAAGAAGTTGCTTTTCGGAATAGAAGAACGTTATTACACAACAAGACAAGGAAAAGAAAAAAGATTAGCAAACTCTGTAACGAAGCTATGATACCACCGCTCAACAGCCACACACATTGCCAAGCCGCTCAAACCAGCCGCACGAGCCAAAGCTTGTCAATAAGTGTGTCTGAGCCAACGCACGGACGAAAAGAAAGCATAGGCATACAACATTGTATAAAAGCAATAGCGGGTGAAGTGGTAAAATCAAGGTCTGTGCATTTAATAAACTTTTGTAGTGGCGGATAGGTAATTGCCTTGAAATCCGCTACTGCTCTTATACTTGACCGTTGCCCTTTATTAAAAATAACAATCATCAATGGTTCGATATTAGAGAACTAATTGTATATTTGTTCAATAATTGAATT
>CAYPCZ010000083.1:0-6064 GCA_964409345.1 uncultured Flavobacterium sp.
TTTTACGATTCACTGTATTTTTTATTTTTTTAGAGAGGGAGAAAACAATTTTTAATCGGATAGGGAAGTAAGCTTTTTTGCAATTTTTGGTTTGTGCGTTGACTTGTGCGAATTGCAAATGTGCTTGCTGGCATTGGAATATCAATTTTCTTCTTCATAATAAATCTTATAAAATTTTTTTCCTTTCTCATCGATACCTTGCTCTATCAGATTCCTATCTCCGTGAATATATATGTGAAAGTTTTTATCTAATTTCAACACACTTTTGAATGCCCTTGCTTGTTTTTTTACAGCTTGTGCAGAAATTTCAAAATTATCCGCTAATTCAACTTCATTTTCCTGTCTATAAGTTTGGTCAAACTTTCGGAAAGAGTTAATAACATTGCTATCGTTAAAAACCTCTTCTTCAAATTTTTGCATGTCAAAAGTTTCATTCTTTTTGAAGTAGTCAACAGAGCGATTAAGAAAATCAATTTTGTCGGCTTTGGATACTTCAAAGTCTTCAGAAAGCTGTTTAGTTACAAATTGTTTGGCAATTCCTAGAAACTGGTTTGTTTGATGATATTCATTTATAACAGGTTGAACGCTTAAAAATTCATCTTTCCAATACTGAGCTTCTGTACTTTTATTTGTATTATCAACAACAGAGATTAAATAACCGTTTTCATTTTCAGAATTAAAAATAAGACAGCCTTTGTCTAATTTGCGTGTTCCAATTCCGACTACTTCTGTCAACCCATACCCATTTTTAAATGTATCAATTTTGAGAATTGAATCTTTATTTTCAGATTTAAATAATCCAACACAATTCACAATTTCATCATTTAGCTGACAATTGCTAAAAAGGATTATACATAACTCGCCTCCTTTTATTTGAGGGTGTGTGCTTTTATCATATAAATATCTTCCTGCATTTTTTGATTGTTCTACAAAATTATTTTTATCTTCAAAAATACCTTTAATGAATTGATACATAGGATTTAATTCCAATCTTGGAGCAAAAAAGAAATGATATAATTCTTCCGTTTTAAAACTATTATTTATCAATCCTTTTATTTGATCTTCAATATTTTCAAAATGAGTTAACTCATCTGATAGTCTTACACCATCTCCATTATTTTTGTTTCCAATAAAATGAATGATAAGTTTTTCTATATTACCTATGGTAAAGTGTTGCATGAGTTTTAATTTTTATTGTATATTTCTTTAGGTATTAAACCTTTACCGTTTATAAATTCATCCACTGTATGAAAGTGAGTCAAGTCATTTTTTTCCCAATAGTCTTTGGAGGCGTGTTCTACCATAAATATTTGAAAAGAATTGCCCTTCTCTTTTACTATATACTCAATGAATGAATTTATCAGCGTAAAAGCATCAATTAATTTAGACCTATCGTCATTTCCTTGAATATTATCACTACCTGCGTAATATGGGATACTTGGCTGGTCAATAAATAGAAACTGTGGAACATGCTCAGGATTAACACTAAGTATGTGTTCATGAAGACCTAAATAAACACATAGGTGCATAAACATATAATTTGATTTACTACCGACATTATCTAAAGGAAATAATTGACCTTCAGGATACAGTTGTAAAATCATTTTATCAGAATTGAAATCAAGCCTACTATTTGAGTATACTGTCATAGATTTTAATTGATTAAAGTTGCGTTGAATACTTTTGTTCAATTCAGTCTTTAAACTAAACTCTATTTGTTTTGATTCATCTGGTATTTTGGCTAGATTTTCACTTTCTTCTATTAAGGAATTCAATCTTATATTGTCAATTGGTTTAATAGGTTCTGATTTTAGCAGTTGTTCAAGTGTTTGTTTTATCTCTCCTAATACAATGAATTTTTGAGCTTCTGTTCTACTTTCTGCCAAATAATTCTTCTGAATTTCATTCAGTTTAGAAATTTGACTTTCAACTTCTTTTAATTGAGCACTTAATTCTTTGACATCTCCAGCAATCTTAATAGGTTTAGTAATTTTATTGGATAGATGATCTTTGATGCTTTTCAATGAAGATTCTAAGGAATCTATAAAGGCTTTTGTTTCATACGAATCAACTAATTGATCAGATAAATTTTTATTTAGAAATTCTATAGGCTGTAGACTATCCGCAGATTTGTTTAAATTCCTTTTGTATGCATCAAATTCTTTTTGATATTGAGTTATAGCTTCTATTTGACTACGTATTGCAATTCTTCTTTTGTTCAACTCATCTATTTCTTCAAACAGATTAGAGTTTTGTGCTATCTTTTGGGTAATGCTTACTACGTCCTGAATGATTGGAATTGCAGTTTCAATCGTTTCAAAAGGCTCTGAATAGTCTATAAAATTATATTTCTTACATTTATCAAATAAAATTCGAATCTCGGTCTCAAGATTTATGGTTGTTTTTTGATTGTTTTTTTCTTGTCTTTTTATCTTTCTAATTTCCTTTTCAACAACCTTTAATTGTTCAGAAGCTTTGATTTTCTTCATGTTATCAACTCCGATTACCATGTTGAAAATATGATTAAGAGATTTATCATACTCTTCTTTTCCATAAAAAGTTGTATCAAAATATGTTTCTTGTGCACCAATTATGTTTTCGGTTAAAGAGTTGAAAATAAGAAAATGACGATAAGAAAGATTGAAAGATGTACTACCCATTTCTTTGCCAAAAGGAAACCGCAATGAATCTGTAATACCAAATTCATTATCTAATATTGATTTGATTTCGGCAATTTCTTTGTTGCTTTTAGGATAGACAGGAAAAGAACCTAAATTAAAAGACACTTCCGAAGATACCGCACCTTTTTCGGGTGTTTTTCGTACGATAGAAATTTGTTTGTCATTGATAGAAAAATATATTCCAAACCATAATACTTTGTCGATTATTGTATTTGCAATATTCACTTTTCCTGACAAAAAACAATAATCAATAATATTCCAAAAGCTGGTTTTTCCAGTATTTGAGTCCCCAGTAATGACATTAACTTTATCGGGTAGAAATTTATAGTTTTTAGGTTCAGCTTCAGTATCTTTGAACCATAGTTTTATCTCATGAAGTACGAATTTCATAATTGTATTTTTAAGATTTTATATAAAGTTGAAGTCCGATGATTATTAAGCATTTTAATCAAAGCAGGAATAACACTATCTATTTTAGAAAATCGGTCTCCTAAATTTGAGCTATCAAAAGTTAGTGTTTTAGCTTTTACAATTTCATCGCCAATATCGATTTGATTGCTTTTACTTAAAATCATTAGAGCATTAATGGTTACAGGTAGTAAGGATGAATATCGTTTATTGAAAGAAACAAATAACCGAGGTTTATCTTTAATAAAATCTCCCAACTTTAGATTTTGCTCTTTAACTTTTGCAAAATAATTTACTGTTCTGTCGTCAAATAGAAATGGTAAGATTAAACAAGAACGAGCAATATCTAATTTATCGACTTCGTTCAGAATAGATAAAAAGATACAACTTGCAATAGCTTCATTATTATATGTGTAATAAATTTCTTTCATTATTTCTTATACTTTTTTTCCCAATCAAAATGCCACCCAATTTCTAAATTGTTTGACAATAGATAGTAGTGTCCATTTGAAAATTCTATACCCAATGGCAGGTAATCTCCAACTGATAAATCAAGTTTACGGATATAATCAACGAGTTCAATACTCAAATTTTCTATTTCATTCTCTAAACTTCCCAAAGTTAATCCAGAGTTTATTTTTTGTTCAATTTGTCGATATTTAACCTTGAATTCATTCTCCCACCTACTTATACTATCTCTTTTGAAGTCTTCGGCCTCCGAAAGAAGTATGAAATTTTCTTCATCAGACCAATATGTAAAATGACGAATGAATTTAAGCATCAATGTTGTATACTTTATTATATCCGGAGAACCTTTTCGAATCTCACCAATATCGAGTAATTGTTTTATGAAAATTTGTTCTTCTGGATTTTCAGGGAGAAAAATCGGGAAATTTCGAGTGGGAAGTTTTTGTACCCCAGTAGAAACTTTAAAACATTTTCCGAACTTTTTATTGAAATCGTCAAAAGTAATTTCAAACTTCCGTCCTGATTTTATTTCCAAATACTTTGACAGCTGCAAGTTTGAATATAGGCTATCATATATAGCTTCAACGATATGGCTTTCTCTGTAAAGTTCGAGTAACTTGTTTTTGATGCGTACTATTATTTCATCAACACCAGTCTCAATTGAAATTTTTAAAAGAAATGAAGAGAGTTTTGTCTTTTCAAGAGAAATTAGATTTTTGATATATTTCTGTACGGTTTTATCTTTTGTTTTATCTTTAAAACCATTAAGTTTTTTCAATATCGTATCAATGTTTTTATCAGCCTTAAAATTTATCAGACTATTGATAAACTCATTATTACTTTCATTCTTATTAGTTACCAAAACAAAAGAATGTTTATTAATATAATTCTCTTTACCTTTTTTGATGAAATCAATCCAATTGCTTAATGTTTTCCAGAGATCTCCGTCCAGTGTTGTCAAGTTCTGGATAGTTCCTTTACTATTTGTTAAAGTACTATGCTTTGTTTGTAACAAGATAGTTGTCCCATCAGCTTTGTCAATATGAACATCATCTTTTACTTCAAACCCTATTTTCTGTCCGTTTCGAAGTTCAAGAACTAACAACATAAAATAATAGAATTGATAATCAAATCCTATTGCTTGAGCTCCTGCTGTATGTTGTTCTTGAATTGATGTTGTTTTAGACATATTTATTAGAAGTTATTAAAGATTTAGTCCTCTATCAAAATCAGATTTAAATTGTGATGGTACGGTACTTCTTATTAAATTTGGATCTTGTATCATACCATTAACAAAATGATGATTATCAAACAAGTCTTCAATGAATTCATTACAGTTTATTCTATGTAAAACTTTTTTACCGCGTCCTCTTGTGAATTTTCTTCTAAGCGGTGGTGTAAAGCTGTTTAAGTTTTTATAACAATTTATTCTCATTTCATGTGACCACGCTCCTTGGTTTTGATTGTTTTCTCTATATAAATCACTTGAACCATCGGATTTAGCTAGAAATCCTAACGTTTCATAATATTCTTCTGGTGAGTCAAACCTCATTTTATTTCTCTTTCCAAAGTACTGTTTATACATAATTTAAATTTTAAATACCATTATAAATTTGTGTCAATTCCCTTTTAATACCAACAAAATCAAGATTATAATCCAAATTTTCTGTCAGACCAGTATTGATAACGTGTATAAAGGACTCCTTTCGATAGACAAATTCTCCTCGAATTAAAGACGTTTCTATGCTATCAGATTTTGCAAGTAAACAGACTAACTGATAATCTTTATTTATAGAATCAGTTTTATTGTTTGGATGTGCCATTGTATAATGTTGAGTAGGCGTTAACTTGATTAAATTTTCAAGATATGCCGCCAATTGTGGGAATTGGGGTTTTGGAAAAATATGATGCACTTGAGTAGCATCTCCATTTGCCCATTGGTCTTTTACTTCACTTTCCCTATACATTTTTCTAATCATATTCATTGCCTTTTGAACCATATAATCAGAATATGCCACATTTTGTTCCATCATTAATTCTTCGTGGTCTTCCATTGCCTCATTTCTTGAAACATTTTTATCTTTATTTGTATCTCGCCAATTTGGTCGATTATACATAAGGTCAGTATAATAAAACTGGTGGTCTGACATTCTTCCTTTTATTGTGCCTGGTATGTTGTATTCACAAGCGTAAATGTTCAAAATCTTTGGAAAAATTCGATTTACTTCCGTTTTGCCATTTATTGCGGTATTACCGATTATAAAACGTTGAAATCGCTCCTTTAAATCTGTGAAATCTGACTTTGTTGCTGTTCCATTTTGATGTTTTTCCTTATAAGATTCAAAATAACGTAATTCACCACTATCTGATAACACTTTTATAAGATATTGAAAAAGAAAAATATATGCGTTTCTCTCTTTCATAGCGACAAATTCCAAAAGGTTTTTATTGTTAATCGAATAAATATTTTTACGTCCATCTTTCTTCATATTTAAAACATTAGCATA
>CAYPCZ010000083.1:6164-9529 GCA_964409345.1 uncultured Flavobacterium sp.
TAATCCGAAGAAAAATACGGAATTGTTGTCAATATTTAGGGAACGAGTTCCGTAATTCCTTGCTACCCTGTAAAACTTTTCAAATTCTTTAGAACCGTAAAATTCAATGTCTTTTTCTGTCGGTAATCTACTCCCATTTTTTAAGGTTAAAAGAGCAACTGAACCATCTGCAATGGTATTGTAAGGTAAGAAACTCGCTCTTGGATAGTAGGTTAAATTCGGTACCATTACTACATTGTTCTCGTTTAAAAATTTTCCAACAGCAAAATTCTTAGGCTTATCAATATATTGGTCGTAACCATCAATATCTAAGATTTCATTGTTGCCAATATTTCTTGATTTTAAAACACGATATTTGCCTTCGTCTTTCGTAATTTTCTTAGTTAATTGTCTGTCTCTAAAGCTTTTGAAAATATCAAAGTTCATCTTTTGGGAAATCTCGTCAAAAAACTCATCTCTATAAATGAGCCAATATGGAAAGTCTTTTGAAAACAAATATTCCTTATCTTTTATTTCGATTGTTTGATTTATATAACTTTCAATCTTAATGGTTTTGCTTTTCTTTTTAGAATTTTTGTTCAGCAAAAAACTTATTGTTTCAATTTTCACATCTTTGAATCCTTTTTCTCCGTAATCACATATTTTCAATAAGTTATTTTCCTCTAATAAGGTTCTTGTTATATCAAATTCAGGCGAATTTATAAGGCTCTTAGGAACAATTAAAGAAACATAATCTCCAAGAGATATTGCTTTTTCAATGAAGAATGAAAACAGATTATTCGTTTCAGTATTCTTAGCACCAAATTTATAACGTGCTAAAAGTTCTGAATTGTTAGTTAGTTTTCCATAAGGTGGATTACCGACGACAATATCATAAATTGGTTTAAAGGTTTTTAAAAGAAAATCAGCATTGATAAAATTAAATTTAATGTTTTTAGGAGGATTAATCTTTTTTAGAATTACTTTTAATACTTCTAAAGATTGGTTATCAATATCAACTAAATCAAAAATCACCTCTTCTTTATCCTTATACTTTTCGATTAGTAGAGGCAAAAAATTTCCAATGCCAACAGAAGGCTCTAATATTCTAATTTTCTTTTTCTGTTTTAATTCGGGCAAGTCTTTGACAACACTATATCCTATATCTGTTCTAGTAAAATAAGCAGCATTTTCTTGTCTCTTTGAATTAGCATATTCAGCAATTTGAAAGATGTTTTCCAATCCCTTTTTTTTGAAATTGTCATTAATATATGAAATTAAATTGTCAGGCTCATTCAAGTTGTTATCTTCAATTTCTTTTTCGATTTCTCTTGTGGAATAGAAGCTTTCATTTAAAACAAGTTTAATTTTCTTTGCTATACTTGCAAATACGCCAGTAGGAACAGCTTCTCCAATACAATGCCTAATATTTAACTCTTCCTGCTTAAGAAAATGTTTCTTTTCAAGATTCGACATTTTGTTTAATTTATCGAATGAGATATTAGACCACTTGAAATTATTGGGAATACTCATCATTCGCATTAATTCTTCGATGCTAAAAACTCTATTTTCCGATGGATGAACAGTGTTCTGACTTGATAAAATGTCATTTCTTGTATGAATACAAGGTCCTTCTCTATCCCAATACCAACGAGCATATTTATCTCCGTTTTTACTTTGATTAAATACAATTTTTCCGTTTTTTATTTGGTGCGGTATTCTCTCTGTTTCAGTATTCTCAAAAGCAGATTGACCTTCCTTTAAATTTTCAATCCAAGGCAACATCCTTGGGTTGTACTCTCTAAATGAATGATAAATATTGTTTCTGGAAATTTGTCCCATCTTACTTAATGGTTCCAAATCTTTGAAAAGTTCTTTTAAAGTTTTTGGCTGTCGCTCTGCTGGAAAAATATCATAAGGACTGATGTTTTGCAAATCTTTTCTAACACCAATTACCAAAGTTCTTGTTCTACTTGAATTAGAACCATAGTCTTTGAAGTTTACGATTTTATAAAGAATATTATAATGCCCACCAAGATTCAACTCAATAGCTTGTTTTATAGGTCTATCAACTCCATCTAAATCTGTGCAAAGAGTTTTTAAAAACGCTCGAACATTTTCAAAAATAAAAAATTTCGGGTTGACTTCTTTCGTGATTTTAATGGATTCAACTACTAAAGAATTTCGTCCTAATTCATTGTTTTTCTTATGGTTTGCTACGGACATTCCTTGACAAGGAGGCGTTGCAATGATTACATCAGGTTCTTTTATTTTTTCTTTTTTTTTCCATTTTTCGATTTCTTCAAATAAATGGTTTTTAACGCTTTTTAATGTGATGTCTCCATCAATATACCCTGTGTCATATTTACACTTCTCATTAAATACTTGAATTTTTAGACGTTTGGTTAATATTTCGTTTGTTGCTATGCATTCAAAACCATTTTCTTTAAAACCAAAACAGCCTACACCAGCACTACTAAATAAACTTATATAAGTTAATGGTTTTTTCATAATTAAAATTTGAATTTGGTTTGTTTAACATTAGTACTTCTTAAATATTTTACTTTCTCTTCAGCAACCATTAAGGTTTCAGTAGAGCAATCATAAGTATAAATCTTTTTAGCAAATTGGTCAGCAAAATATTCTACTTTAAGTTTCTCAATATCAAGGTCGAATGCCTTTGCCAACATAGCCAATCTCTTTTCATCAAACTCTCGCTTTCCAGTTTCTATTTTACTTAGATTCGCAGAGTCAAGTTTCAATTTTGCTGCAAGTTCAGTGAGAGTGAGGCCATTATCGGTTCTTAATTTTCTGATGTATTCTCCAAATGTTGCTTTCATCGCCTTGTTATTTTTAACTTGTCAATCATTGACAAATTTAAGTAAAGAATTTGAATAAACTAATTTTTAATTAGATATTTTTAATTGTGCGTTGGGAGAATTTAGCTCTTTTGTTTTTAGCGGTGGATTTGTGCGGTTGAGAAAAACAAATGTGCTAAATGTGCGCTGGGATAAAATTGTTTTCCTGTGCGTTGGCAAAAAATAAAAAAACATTTTTACCATAGGTTTTCATCTGTTCTGTTTGTCTGGCTTGCCTGTAAGGTTTGGTATAAAAGAAGTAGGACTGTAAATAAACAATTATCTTTCGGATTATCCACAAGCCAAATCTTTTGCATTTTGTTTTATCTTTTTCTACCAAAGCCTACCGCAGGACTACGACTTCCTAAATCTAAAATAAAAAAGTAGTCGTAAATCAAAAGATTTGGCGATCTTGCAAATATGTCTGAATCATTGGATTTAGTACTTACTTGCCCTATTTTTTTTATATAGTGTTAGTAAATGTTATTTTCCGCTATCAGTATTCACATTTAACAAGTCATTCTTTAA
>CAYPCZ010000084.1:0-9517 GCA_964409345.1 uncultured Flavobacterium sp.
TGATTTTATTTTGCTTTAAGCGTTCGATTTTTTGTTGGATATTTTTTATCGCAATCGGGTTTTCCTGAATATCATTTTGGTCTAATTGGTCTAAATATTCTTGTGACTTCGCATCAATATATTCCTTGTGTTTGTCGATTTTCTTTTGGTTGAAATTGGCTTTTTTGCTGTTGTGGGCTCTGCTTTTAGTGCCATCAATAGCGATAGTTTCGCCAGCAATCAGGTCAACATCTTTCAAAAAGGAAACAAATAATTTAAAGAGTTGTTTTAGAGCTTTGGGATTGTCTTTTCTAAAATCGGCTATCGAGTGATAATTAGGACGAAGGTCTTCTAAAAGCCATTGCACTTCGATATTGCGTAAACACTCTTTTTCTAAGCGTCTGGAGGAGCGAACCCCATTGAGATAGCCGTATAAATACAGCTTTAAAAAGACTTCGGATGTAAAACCAGGACGACCTTCGGTTTTTAAAACTTTAGGCTGAAAACCAACTTTAACTGCATCGATATGGTTGACAAAAGCCTCAATAAAACGAACTGGATTATCAACTTTAATCTTGTCTTCTAAACTACTCATATGTAGCTGATAGCGGGAAATTCCTTGGATGTATTGCATAAGTAAAAATACAAAAACTTTGTTTTTCTTACAACTATTTTACTATATTTGTTAAAAAGATTGTGAGGTTTTTTCACAGTCTGACGTTAGCCGGAATATTGGTAGGGTTAAGTTCGGGCGAGAGCAGAAAACCATAAAACCCGGGGTCATTATATACCAGGCTATAATTTGACCACCCTCTTTCGAGAAAAACGGCATTGCCCTGCTTATCAAAAAAGGCTCCTTCAAAATAGGTCGCCCATTGCCTTTGATAAGGAAACGTATCTTGTGCATACGCCTGCACCACAAACAATAAAATGAAAAAATGAAAAAACTGTTTCATAATAAATTAGTTTTAATAAGAGATGCCCAAAAAGCCCTATAGCTTAACCTGACCATACAGGTTTTTTGGACGATCTCTTGTTAGTATTATTCATAAAGAAGCGTAGCAATCCCCCCAAACCTGTTATAAGTAATCTCACAAATCGGCATACTACCTAAAAACCCTATAAGATGATAAGAATTAGGCGAACTACTATAAGTGTATGGAACGGAAGTAAGCTGTTCCGGATAAACACACTCCAAAGAGCCTGTAGAAAGCCCTATCACACCGGCAGGATAATTAGGATAATAAGTTCCTTCCAGGATAAAGCGTTGCCCGATATAGTCAAGACGATTAGACCCTATAACCTCCAATATGACCTTGATGATTAGGATAATTATGATTGTAATAATAAAAGGTTCCATCCGGTATATGCTCAGGTACATCAGGACTGAAAGTAAAGCCATCTGTAAAATCATCTCCACAAGAAAAAAAGAATAAGCCTGCAAAGACAGCAAAAAAGTAATTTTTTATCATATAATATATAATTTTGATTTAACAACTTAATAATACTCACTTATTCTTAAAAATTAGCTAAATTTAACGTTTTTAACATTTTGTTTTGCTTTTTAACAAGCAACCACGCCTTCTTTTTGTTAAAGAAATCATAAGAGTAAAAAAAGCTGCATCAAAAGTAGTGACCTTAGTTTTATTTCAACTCGGCCATTAAGACTTTTGATACAGCTTTTTAATTCTATCGAAGAACGATTTTTCAGCTATTAAAACACTTCGCTTTCTTTTAGTTTTTCGGTGTTTGCCACAAGTTGCAATTCTTCAACGATTTTATCAACATGTCCGTTCATTACCCCATCTAAGTCATAAAGCGTAAGCCCGATTCTGTGATCAGTAACACGCCCTTGCGGGTAATTGTACGTACGGATTTTTGCCGAACGGTCGCCGCTACTTACTTGCGAATTACGTTTTTTGGCATCTTCTTCTTGCTTTTTGGCGAGTTCCATTTCATAAAGGCGCGAACGCAATACCAAGAGGGCTTTGTCTTTATTTTTATGTTGTGATTTCTCGTCTTGACATTGTGCCACTAATCCTGTTGGAATATGTGTCATCCGCACAGCTGATTTAGTTGTGTTTACAGACTGTCCTCCAGGCCCTGACGAACAAAACAAATCAATACGCACATCATTCATATCAATATGCACATCAAACTCCTCTGCCTCTGGAAGTACCATAACCGTAGCGGCAGAAGTATGCACCCGGCCTTGGGTTTCAGTCTGAGGCACACGCTGTACACGATGTACACCCGCTTCATATTTTAATGTACCATAAACATCATCTCCGGTTACTTCAAAGATTACCTCTTTAAACCCTCCTGAAGTTCCTTCATTCATATCTACCACAGATGTTCTCCAGCCTCTGCTCTCACAATATTTGGTATACATCCTATATAAATCTCCTGCAAAAATACTGGCCTCATCACCCCCGGTCCCGGCTCTAATCTCAACCATTACGTTTTTAGCATCTTCGGGGTCTTTCGGAATAAGCATTAATTTAATTTCTTCTTCCAATTCAGGCAAGCGGTCTTCGGCCTCATCTAACTGAAGTTCTGCCATTTCGACCATTTCTTTATCGCTTTCGTCTTTGATGATTTCATAAGCTTCAGCAATATTGCTGTTCAGACGCATATATTCTTCTCGTTTTTCAACAAGAGCTTTCAGGTCTTTATATTCTTTGTTTAGCTGCACGTATCTTTTTTGATCGGATATCACATCAGGCTGAATGATCAAATCAGATACTTCGTCAAAACGTTGTTTTACATATTGTAATCTGTCTAACATTGTCTGTTTTTATTTGGAATGCAAATTTACAACTTTTTTCGATTCCAGATTACAGGTTTAATACCAAATTAAGAAAACAAAAAAATATCCGCCTCTCAAATAATACTACTCGGTCACGATTATTTTTTATACTATTTTACAATTCACTCAATTTTGTTCAGGATTCAGATTGCTCTAGTAATGAGCTGTTAAAGCTCTTGAGCTCTTTTTGATTGATTATAAATAATTATTTTAATACAATTTCTTGTAACAAAAGCACCCTTTGATTGTCTATTGAATAGACGTCAAAATTAAAAACCTTAATCAAATACTTTTAATCTAAAATGAAAAATCTATTTTTTTCTCTACTTGCCCTATCGGTCTTTAGTGCCAAAGCTCAAAACAACGGAAGCATCTCCGGAGTTGTTTTTGACCAAACACTCAACCAAAATGTCCCGTATGCTACAGTAACCCTCAAAGAAAACGACCAGATTGTAACAGGTGTACTGACCCAAGACAACGGGAGCTTTATGATAAAAAGCATAGCCATTAAAGAGTATAAGGTCGAAATTGCTTTTATCGGTTATAAAACCTATACGACCACGGTCGATTTAACTCAAAAAAGAGATTTTGATTTAGGCACAATTTCTTTAGAGCAAGAGTCTTTGCTTATCGAAGGCGTCGAAATCATAAAAGAACAATCGACTATTGAGCAACTTATCGACCGTAGGGTCATCAATGTGGGTAGAGATTTGCTTACCGCCGGGGCTACGGCCTCAGAGATTATGAACAACATCCCAACGGTAAACGTTGACCAAGACGGTAATATTTCGCTTAGAGGTAATCAAAATGTACGGGTATTGGTAGATGGGCGGCCAACTAATATTGAGCCTGCCCAATTACTCAAGCAGATTCCTTCATCTTCCATCAAGACAATCGAGCTGATTACTAACCCGAGCGCCAAATATAATCCGGAAGGTATGTCTGGAATTATCAATATTGTGCTGCACAAAAATTCCAACGATGGTTTTAATGGTAGCCTCAATGCCGGGGTGACTCTTGGCGAGGTTCCGAAATTCAACCATTCGCTCAATATGAATTACAGAGTAGGAAAAGTAAATTTCTTCGGAACTTTTGGGAGTAATATAGGAGAATATCTCAACAACGGAGAAATAACCCGAACTGACCACAACTCCTTAAACCTAATCGATATGTCAAACGACAACAAGTCGTATCTGTACAAAGTAGGTATGGATTTTTTTATGGATGACAAAAACACGCTCTCGTTTTTTATCAATCAAAACTACTTGGAAGGCGAAGGGAATGTCAATACTTATACATTATATCCTGACGGAAATTTTGATGACATCACCCAATATTCGACATATCTGACCGATAATAAAACCACAACCTATAACCTGGCTTACAAACATTTATTTAATGAACAAGGTCATGCCCTTGATTTCGAAGCCAATTTCAATACCTATAAACAGCCTCAAGAAGCTTCTTTTAATACGATTATCGAAAACGTAGGAGAGGATAACTATACAGACCGCATTAAAGATAAAAGAGATTTACTTACGCTGAATATTGATTATGTAAATCCGCTATCAGAAAAATCAAGATTAGAATTAGGAGCAGAACTTCGCACCACCCGTTCTGAAAATAACTATCAAACCACCAGTTTGATTAACCCTAATCCTATTTCACTCTATAATTATGATACCTATATTTATTCGTTTTATGCTACTTATGGTCAAAATCTAGGAAAATTCAATTACCAGTTAGGTGCGCGTTTTGAGAGCTATAAAGTAGAAGCAACCTTAGCCGATGAGCTTATTTACCAAGATGATTACCTTACGCTTTATCCTTCGGCTTTTATGACGTATGCTTTAAATGAAAAAAACACATTGCAAATGAGTTATTCCAGACGTGTTGATCGCCCAAACTTGGGTCAGACAAAGCCTATCAGAGAGTTTGCTACACCTACCATGACCGGAATGGGTAATCCTGAATTAGATCCTCAATTCACCAATTCGGTTGAACTTAATTTCACCCGCCGATTAACCAAAGGAAGTTTGACAGCAGGAGTGTTTTACAGAAATATTCAAGATGAAATCAATCGAGTTTTCTATGAAGACGAACAAACCGAAAACCCCAATGACTTTATTATGAGTTATGCTAATTTTGATGATAATTCAGCCTACGGAATCGAAGTATCTGCTAATTATAAACTCACCACATGGTGGGATGTTCAGCCGGCAATCGACTTCTCGAATATTACACAAAAAGGATTAGTACAGGTTCTCAACCCAGATTCTGATGTTCTCACCCTCGAAACACAAGAAGTAGATGTAGCCGCTTTTAACGCAAGACTTAATAATAACTTTAGAGTGCTAAAAAACTTGCATTTCACTTTATTCGGATTCTATAGAGGAGCTGTTGACGGAGTGCAATCTAATTCAAAAGACATGTATAAGATTGATTCAGGGGTTCGTTATAGCATAATGGATAATAAACTCACCTTTAGCCTTCGTTTTAACGATATGTTCAACACCATGCGTTATGCCTTTGATTCTAAAAATCCTTTCCCTTCTAGCGGAGAATTTACTTGGGAAAGCAGAACGGTTTATGTAGGAGTAAACTACATGTTCGGAGGGGGTAAAAACCGTTCGTTACAACGAAAATATCGCGAAGACAACACTAAACAAAGTAGTGGCGGAATGTTTTAATCATCATTCTTATAGCAAAAAAAAATCCGGACTGTTCCGGATTTTTTTTGTTATAACAAGCAATAGCTATTTAATAAGTTCCATTTTCTCTGCATAATAAGAAGCAAAATCTCTCATCGTGTCGGCCATTTTTTCGTCGCCTGTAGCTCGGTGGAATGTGTCGGCCATGGCAATAATATTTTGATGGAAAAAAAGCTTCATCTCGTCTACCGGCATATCTTTGGTCCAAAGATCCATCCTGAGACTTTCTTTTGCCTTGCTGTCCCAGACTGATAGCATAATTGACTTGCTTTCTTCGTTGTTAATTCCGCCGTCTTTGGCTGTCCAAAATATACTTTCAGGAATTTTATTTTCGTCTAGTTCTATAGTAAATACTACCTCTGATTTAATTTTTTTACTCATTATCTGTTGGGTTTATATTTTGATTGTTTAAATAATTCTTCTGCATTTTTCTTTAAGAGCTCTTGCAAAGAAGTAGGGCTATTCTCGGCATAGGCTCTTACGATTTGCCAACCAATCCACGTGCCTATTCTTCCCGGTGACTCGTTGTCTATGCTCAAATAAAACTTCGAAAAAGGAGCTACATTGATAAACCGAGATGCCAATTGCGGGTCTGTGCTGTAAAGTAAATTGTCTTCTATAAAGTATCTCCATACGTTTTCGTGATTAGTATAAGCCCATTTGATTTGGTCTTCGGAATAGCCGATTTTTTCAGCATCAGAAAACCCAGGAATCAACAAATCTTTTAAATACAGTATCTTTCCTTCATAGATAATTCGCGACAAAAAATCGCCTTGATTCGGATAAGGTATCTTCTTTTCTGCAAACGATTTTACCAAATTAGGCATCATTTGTCTAGGCACAAGATTTTCTTTTAAATAAGCATCTGTTTCATAAAAATGATGGTCTTTGCCCAGATAAAGGTCAAGAGAAATAAGGGTAATCGAATCGGTATAAAATGATTTAAAATTATAGTCCACCTCTGCAATAATCGTGTTTACTATTGGAGTTTTTTCGTTCGGGAAATAATATTTAATATGCTTAAAAAGATTTACTAATTCTTCTTCTAACGTACTAATATCCGAAAATTGTTTTTGAACCTCAGTATAAAGCTCTCTAAATAAGGTATCGTTTTTTTGAGCTAACCAAACTGAATCTGGCACCTCAACAGGAAACAAATGAGAATATTTGATTTTAATCTTATCTAAATCTTCATCGGCAGATTCGTAGTATTCTTTGTCAAAACGCTCAAGGGTTACCTCCATCGGGATGACATCGATGGCTTTTTCGAGTTCACTTTTACGGTTACACGAAACTAAAAATACAACAAGCAATGTAGTGAAAATAAGTTTTTTCATTTTTTATTTTTCAAAAAGATAGTTTTATTTTTTATAAACGTAAATTTGCATATAAAGTACAAAGATAACTTTCTAAAGTTTAAAATTTATATAAAATTATGAATTCAAGGTTTCAGGCAGAAAAAGTAAATGATTATATTGTTAGTTGGCTTAAGTCTTATGCCGAAAAAGCAAAGGTCAAAGGTTTTGTGGTCGGTATTTCTGGCGGTATTGATTCGGCTGTAACTTCATTTTTGTGTGCCCAAACCGAGCTTGAAACACTCTGCGTAGAAATGCCCATCAATCAAGTGCCCGCACACATAAGCCGTGCAAAAGAGCATATCGACTTATTGCAAAGCAAATATCCCAACGTAAAAAGAACCCAAGTTGACCTGACTTCTACTTTTATAGAATTAGCCCGAAACCTTCCGCAAGATGCTCAAGAAGATAAGATAAATTTGGCTTTAGCCAATATGCGGGCTCGACTCAGGATGACTACCTTATATTATTTCGCAGGTATTGAGTCACTTTTAGTAGCCGGAACAGGTAACAAAATCGAAGATTTCGGCGTGGGATTCTTTACCAAATATGGTGACGGAGGTGTTGACATCAGCCCGATTGCTGATTTGATGAAGTCAGAGGTTCGCCTGTTAGCCCACTATCAAAAAGTGCCTGATTCTATTCTAAAAGCCGTCCCTACCGACGGACTTTTTGGAGATGATCGCTCTGACGAAGAGCAATTAGGAGCCAGTTATGACGAACTCGAGAAAGCAATGATTGCTCATCAGAACGGAAAAATAATCACTGATTTTTTGGGTAGAGAAAAAGAAGTTTTTGATATTTATCTTCGACTCAACACCATTAACCAGCATAAAATAAATCCGATTCCTGTGTGCATAATTCCTGAAGAATTAAAGTAAACTGTGTTTTATCATACACTCTTGCTTCTTGCTAAATATAAATCATTAGTAGACCTAATAATAAATTTTGTGATTAATAATATCTACTATTTTTTTCATTTTCATCTTAGAAAGCGTCCGAATAACTGTTTCCACTCTAAGTCCGGTAAAATTAGCTATTTCCTGACGAGTAAGCGCGATGTGCTCTTTTGTCTCTGATTTTTTGCAAGTATCCAGAAAAGCTTTGATTCTGAATTCAGGTTTTTGGTTGATAATATCTTTTGAAGTAGTAGCTTTATTATAAATTCTACGTGCCATTAATTCTAAAAACTCTTTCTGAATACCAGGATATTCATCCAAAATTAATAAAAATTTCTCTCTCGAAAGCCGGATGACTTCCGAAGCTTGAAAAGCCATAGCCGAAGCAGGATATTTTTCGCTGATAAAAAGCGGCGGCTCACCAAAACTCTGTCCTTTAGAAAAGTAGCCTTGTGTAAATTCTTTTCCGTCATCATTGGTGTTGAACATTTTTATGCTTCCACTTATGACCTGATAATAATTATTGGCTGTATCTCCTTCATAAAAAAGAACCTCTCCTTTTTCATACCCTTTAAAAACAGCTCCAAAAGAAATTAGTATATCAACATCTATTTGTGACTTCATTATTAACTACTTTATTTCCTATTTACACAAAGGTATGAATATTACTGGAAATCTATAATAGTTAGAGTATACTTCTTTATATTGTATCTTATTATGCACTAATTTAATACTATGTCTTATGATTTTAATCATAAATAAAATTATGAATGAATTATAATTTTACAAAGTTAAAAGACTTAAAATGAAAGATATAGAAAACAGAACAAATATAGAAACTCTTGTAAACCAGTTTTACGAAAAAGTAAAAAAAGATGAAGTCATTAGTTACCTATTCAACGAAATTGCCCAAACCGATTGGAATCACCACCTGCCCAAAATGTATGATTTTTGGGAGGTAATACTATTCGGAACAGGGAGTTTCAAGGGCAACCCAATGTTTGTCCATAAAGAATTACACAGTAAAAGCCCCTTGAGTCCCGAACATTTTGAACATTGGTTTAAGTTATTTCAAGACACAGTTGACCAACTTTATCAAGGTAAAAATGCTGAAGACATTAAACAAAGTGCCTCAAACATTGCTCAAACAATGATGTACAAAGTACTTTCTTAACGTAACAAATACAGTTTTTATTAAAGATTAAAAATATCAATGAATTCACCACACCACCTTGTACTGATTATTCACTTGATTTGTGCTACTATATGGGTAGGGGGACATATATTTTTGTCTGTGCGTATTTTACCAAAAGCTATTAAAGAAAAAAATGTATCCGTCCTTAAAAACTTCAAAAAAAGTTACGAACCTTTGGGGATGCCCTCACTGTTTATTCTCATCGTTACAGGAATCTGGATGGCCTATAATTATAATGTGAAGTTTTCGATGTGGTTTTCTTTTTCGAATGCTATCGAAAGAGTGGTTTCGCTAAAGCTTATTCTACTATTATCTACGGTTTGCCTCGCTGTCATAGTCGACCTTTTTATTTTTCCTTAAACTCAACAAGAAAAACATTTATAAAATAAGTGTTTTTATTATCACCGTTACTCTCCTCGGAGTTGTCATGTTGGTCTTAGGCAGTTTTATAAGGTATGGAGGGGTTTAATTGCTCTATATTTCTTTGTGCTTAGTTTTTATTATGGTTTTCACAAAAAAAAACCCTTTGATTTAATAATCAAAGGGTTTTCATAAAGAAAGGCGACGAC
>CAYPCZ010000085.1:0-9460 GCA_964409345.1 uncultured Flavobacterium sp.
ATATATAGATAATGAGTTTTACAGTATTTTTAGTTTTAATAACTATCGTTTGTTTCTTGCTTATAGTAGTAATTATGGTACAAAACCCCAAAGGAGGAGGATTATCTTCTTCTTTCGGAGGCGGAGGCGGATCAATAGGAGGCGGAGTTAAGCAGACCACAGATTTTTTGGATAAAAGCACTTGGATTTTGGGAGTGACCCTAATTGTTCTGATTCTTTTATCAAGTTTGGCCTTTACCGGCACTTCAGGAAGCTCTATAATTTATGATGAAAACGCAGCTCCTGCACCGATAGAAACTCCAGTTGTACCTTCAGTAGAGCCTACACCAGTTCAGGAAGAAACTAACTAATCAAATTTTTACTTAATAAGCTACACAAAATGTCAGCACTTTGAAGTGTTGACATTTTTTTTGTGCAAAAGTGTCAGTTTCTGCACTGTGGCACATTTTCTGACTAATCAAAAGTAATCAATAGAATTTTTAACTTTATAAATAAACTTTTTTAAATTATGGCATTAAAAATTAAACCTTTGGCAGATAGAGTTCTGGTAGAACCTATGGCTGCAGAAACGCAAACTGCTTCTGGAATTATTATTCCTGATACGGCAAAAGAAAAACCTCAAAAAGGAACTGTGGTGGCTTTGGGAAACGGAAAGAAAGACGAGCCAATGACGGTAAAAGAAGGAGATGTTGTTTTGTACGGAAAATATGCTGGAACAGAACTTAAATTTGAGGGTAAAGATTACCTGATTATGAGAGAAGACGATATTTTAGCTATCGTATAAGTAAATCTCTCAAGTAAAACTTTAAACTTAAAAACACAATTCCAAAATTTAAACTAAAAAAAATGGCAAAAGAAATAAAATTTGATATTGAAGCACGTGACGGACTCAGACGTGGAGTAGATGCCTTGGCAAATGCAGTAAAAGTAACTCTTGGACCAAAAGGGCGTAACGTAATCATCGGAAAATCATTTGGTGCTCCAACGGTAACCAAAGACGGAGTATCTGTAGCCAAAGAAGTAGAGCTGGAAGATACGCTCGAAAATATGGGTGCTCAAATGGTAAAAGAAGTAGCTTCAAAAACCAACGACTTAGCAGGAGACGGAACCACAACAGCTACTGTATTGGCTCAAGCCATCGTAAAAGAAGGACTTAAAAACGTCGCCGCAGGAGCAAACCCGATGGATTTGAAACGCGGAATCGACAAAGCAGTAGAAGCAATTGTAGCTGATCTGCAAAAACAATCGCAAGAAGTAGGGTCTACATCCGAAAAAATAAAACAAATCGCTTCGATTTCGGCTAATAACGACGAGATAATCGGAGAGCTGATTGCTACTGCTTTTGATAAAGTAGGTAAAGAAGGAGTGATTACGGTTGAAGAAGCCAAAGGAACAGATACTTATGTAGATGTGGTAGAAGGAATGCAATTTGATAGAGGTTATCTATCTCCATACTTTGTAACTAATCCGGAGAAAATGGAGACAGAACTTGAAAATCCTTATATTTTGTTGTATGACAAAAAAATCTCTTCGCTCAAAGAATTGTTACCAGTATTAGAGCCTGTAGCACAGTCGGGTAAACCACTTTTGATTATTGCAGAAGATGTAGATGGAGAAGCTCTTTCTACGTTGGTCGTAAACAAACTAAGAGGAGCTCTTAAAATTGCTGCGGTAAAAGCTCCCGGATTTGGAGACAGACGTAAAGCTATGCTTGAGGATATTGCTATCCTTACAGGAGGAACCGTGATTTCTGAAGAAAGCGGACACACGCTTGAAAATGCTACACTAGATTATTTAGGGACAGCAGAAAAAGTATCAATAGATAAAGACAATACAACGATTGTAAACGGAGCCGGCGATGCGGAACTTATCAAAAATAGAGTAAACCAAATCAAAGCTCAGATGGAAACTACGACCTCTGACTATGACAAAGAAAAGCTACAAGAGCGTTTGGCAAAACTAGCCGGCGGAGTGGCTGTATTGTATGTAGGAGCAGCCTCTGAGGTAGAAATGAAAGAGAAAAAAGACCGTGTAGATGATGCACTTCACGCAACTCGTGCAGCTGTAGAAGAAGGGATTGTAGCAGGTGGAGGAGTAGCTTTGTTGAGAGCTAAAGCAGTTCTTGCAGATTTAAAACCTATAAACGCAGACGAAAAAACAGGTATTCAAATCGTAGCTCGTGCAGTAGAATCACCACTTCGTACTATTGTTGAAAACGCAGGGTTAGAAGGTTCTGTAATTGTCGCAAAAGTAGCCGAAGGAAAAGGAGATTACGGATATAATGCCAAAACAGATGAGTATGTAGAGATGTTCAAGGCTGGAATTATTGACCCGAAAAAAGTTACGCGTGTAGCTTTAGAAAATGCTGCTTCTGTAGCGGGTATGATTCTAACTACAGAATGTGCTTTAGTAGACATCAAAGAAGAAAACCCTGGAGGCGGAATGCCAATGGGAGGCGGAATGCCAGGAATGATGTAAGATAGTTTTTTTATAACTTAAAAGGTCGGATTCAATAATTGAATCCGACCTTTTTTATTTGCTTTAAAACCCTTCAAAAACTCCTAAGCCAAATAACGCAAAATCATATTTAACCGGGTCATTTTTGTCTAATAGTCGAAGTGAAGTGTCAAGTTCAAACAAGGCTTTGGCATCATTTTGTTTTCGGGTAAGTAAACCTAATTTTCGGGCTACATTTCCGGAATGTACATCAAGCGGGCAGGATAATTGTGAAGGAGAGATGCTTTGCCAGATTCCGAAATCTACCTTTTTATCATTGCGAACCATCCAACGTAAAAACATATTGATGCGTTTGGCAGCAGAACCTTTTAGCGGATCAGAGATGTGTTTTTGGGTTCGGACTAAATGTTCGGCTTCAAAAAAAGTGTGTTTAAAATGATGTATCGACTCTTGTAGGTTATCATAGCGATTAAAGACATTTTCGAGCGAATCATAGTGAGTATAAACATGCCGTAAGCCTTTTATAAACCCAATAAAATCATCACTATTGAATGTTCTGTGAACAAAGTTCCTAAAGCTTTCTAAGTTGTTATCAGAATAAGTCATTACAAAATCATAAGGCGAACTCCCCATGAGTTGCATCATTTGGTGGGCGTTTTTAATGATCATTTTGCGGTTGCCCCAAGCAATCGAAGCCGCTAAAAATCCGGCAATTTCGATATCTTGTTTCAGAGAAAACAAATGCGGAATCTGAATCGGGTCACTTTCGATAAAATTAGGGTGATTATAAAGGGTTACCTTTTCTTCAAGAAAATCAAAAAGCTGGTTGGATGTCATTTTTACTATCTTTATACTGACAAAATATCCGACAAATAAAAGTGGATACGTTTTTGACAAAGATAATTGTCTTAAGCTCGAAAGTCAAAGGTATTAAAGTCTTTCTTTCGGCTAAATACATCACCGATTAATAGTTGCCCATTGAAATTAGATCTAAAAATATTTCGATTGCCTTTTATAGCTGTATTTGTAATATGGTTTATATTTTGGTTAGAAGAAAAGAGCGGACTTAATTTTGCTCGTTTCGGAATTTATCCCAGGGATATTACCAGTTTGTTCGGAATATTGTTTAGTCCGTTTATTCACGGAGATTTAGAGCATTTATACAACAATTCTGTTCCGCTTTTTGTACTGCTTTTAATGATGCAGTTTTTCTATAAAAAGCAAACACTTTGGGTGGTGTTTTTCTCCATAGTTTTCTCCGGACTTTTTACGTGGCTTATCGGTCGCCCTTCTTATCATATAGGAGCTAGCGGATTGATATATGCGCTAGTAAGTTTTATCTTTTTAAAAGGGATTATTGCCCGAAATTACCGTCTTTCTGCTCTTTCGTTTGTTGTGGTGTTTCTGTACGGAGGTATGATCTGGTATATCTTTCCGGATATGAAAGAAGGGATGAGTTGGGAAGGACATTTAGGAGGGTTTCTTAGCGGAGTTATTCTGGCTTTTTTAACCGAAACTCCCGAAGAATATAAAAAAACCTACAAATACGAATGGGAAAAACCCGATTTCAACCCTTATAAAGACCCGTTTATGAAGCATTTTGACGAAAACGGAAATTTTGTTACTAATCCGCATCAGCATACTACTACCGAAGAAAATATTACATTCAAATATGTTTTTATTAAAGAGGAAGAAGAAGATAAAGACCCTGAGAAACCAGAAATAACAAAATCATAAACTTGATCTTTACTTATCTTTGTTACATTTGCAAAAGCGAACATCTGATTTGACTTAAAAAAAATAAGGACTTCGGACGAAAATCTAAACAAATGGACAGAAGAAAGTTTTTTAAAGTAGGTTCGGTGGCTACGGTCGGGACAGGACTTTTATATCCGATACAAGGAATTTCAAAAACGCTTGACGTTCCGACATACAACAATAAAACTCCCAAAAATATTATCGTACTGATCAGTGATGGTATGAGCTCAGGAACGCTTTCGATGACAGATATTTTTTTGAATCGAAAATACGGAAAACCTTCTAACTGGATGAGTTTGTATCATCAAAACAAGGTTTCTAGAGCTTTGATGGATATGGCCTCTGCTAATTCTATTGTTACCGATTCTGCTGCAGCAAGCTCCTCTTGGGGAAGCGGACACAGAGTCAATAACGGAGCTTTAAACATAGGCACAAACGGAGAAGAATATGTGCCGATTTGGCAAAAGTTTAAAAATGCCGGAAAAGCGACCGGTTGCGTCACCACAGTTGCTATTACGCATGCAACGCCTGCCGGATTTTGCGTAAACGCCAAACGCCGCAATGCGCAAGACCAAATTGCAGAACAATACCTAAAAATCGGTTTTGATGTGTTGATGGGGGGCGGAAATGATTTTTTTGACGCTTCAAAAAGAAAAGACAAAAAAGATTTATACTCCGCTTATAAAACCAAAGGTTATCAAATTGCCAAGACCAAAAAAGAACTCAACAGCCTGAACAACACCGCTCCAGTATTAGGGGTTTTTGCAGATGATTCGCTCGCGTATGCTATTGATCGAATGGCATCAGAAGAGTTAGAAAAACAAACGCCAACCTTGGCACAGATGAGTGCCAAAGCTATAGATGTTTTGAGTCAAAATAATAACGGATTTGTTCTTCAAATCGAATCAGGGAAAGTAGACTGGGCAGCTCACGCGAACGATTTAGGAGGGCTTATTTATGAACAAATTGCTTTCGATCAGGCTATAAAAACCGTAATGGATTTCGCCGAAAAAGACAAAGAAACCCTCGTTGTCATAACCACCGATCACGGGAATGCCAATCCGGGAATTATTTACGGAAGAAACGCAGACGAGAATTTTGATTCGGTGCAAAAATACAAGCAGACCAACGAGTGGATATTAAATAAAATCTCTCCTTCAAATATAGAAAGTGATGTAATTGAGCTAATAGAATATGCCAACGGAAACAGACTCTCGCAAGAAGATGCTCAAACTATTCTCAATTATTATTCAGATCTTGAAAAACAAGAAGACGGGTTATATAATTATAGAAAACTCCCGTTTAAGACTTTTGCCGAAATTCAAAAGAAAACCAATTCTGTGGGCTGGATCAGTATGGATCACTCGGCAGATTATGTAGAATTGGCAATGTTTGGCCCAGGAAGTGAAAAATTAAAGCCTTTTATTAAAAATACCGATTTGCATTATTTTATGCTCGAAGTGGCTGAGGTGGATGCTAAATAAAAAGTTGCCTATAATTTTGAGTTGAAACTCTCATTTGCGATGTAAAACTACGCCTATATACCGCAAGAATTCAACAAAAAGATATATCTTTGCCTACTTATTATTTTGAAGATGAAGAATATCCGGAATTTTTGCATTATTGCACATATTGACCATGGTAAAAGTACCTTGGCAGACAGGCTTTTAGATTTTACTAAAACCGTTACAGAACGCGAAAAACAAGCTCAACTTTTGGATAGTATGGATTTGGAACGCGAACGTGGGATTACCATTAAATCACACGCTATCCAAATGGAATATGAGCACAAAGGAGAAAAGTATATTCTCAACCTTATTGATACACCCGGGCACGTAGACTTCTCGTATGAGGTTTCACGCTCAATTGCAGCTTGTGAAGGAGCGCTTCTTATCGTAGATGCCGCCCAAAGCATTCAGGCTCAAACCATTTCAAATCTCTATTTAGCGTTAGAAAACGATCTGGAAATCATCCCGATTTTAAACAAGGTTGATTTGCCCAGTGCCAACCCCGAAGAAGTGAGCGATGATATCATAGAATTGTTAGGTTGTAAGCTCGAAGATATTATTCACGCTTCAGGAAAAACAGGATTCGGAGTAGATAAAATAGTTGAAGCTATTATCGAAAAAATACCGGCCCCAAAAGGAAACATTGATGAGCCGCTACAAGCTTTGATTTTTGATTCAGTTTATAATCCGTTCAGAGGGGTTGAGGTTATATTTAGGGTTGTGAATGGTGCTATAACCAAAGGTCAGAAAATTAAATTTATGGCTACCGGTAAAGAGTATTATGCCGATGAAGTAGGTACGTTAAAACTCACTCAAGCTCCCAAAAATAAAATCACTACAGGAGATGTAGGATATCTGATTTCAGGAATTAAAGAAGCAAAAGAAGTAAAAGTAGGAGATACCATCACCGATGCCAAAGAGCCTACTAAAAATATGATTACCGGTTTTGAAGACGTAAAACCAATGGTTTTTGCCGGAATTTATCCGGTTGATACCGAAGATTATGAAGAGCTTCGTGCTTCGATGGAAAAACTACAGCTTAACGATGCTTCGCTGGTGTTTACAGCAGAGAGTTCGGCCGCATTAGGATTTGGTTTTCGTTGTGGTTTCCTCGGAATGTTACACATGGAAATCATTCAAGAACGTCTGGAAAGAGAGTTTAACATGACGGTTATTACTACTGTTCCCAACGTGTCGTATTTGGCTTATACCAAAAAAGATCCTGAAACTCCGTTTATAGTAAACAACCCATCTGATCTTCCTGAACCTTCTCGACTAGACCGGGTAGAAGAGCCGTATATCAAAGCCATGATTATTACCAAGGCTGATTTTGTAGGTAACGTTATGAGTCTTTGTATCGAAAAAAGAGGGCAAATTACCAATCAAACCTATTTGACCCCAGAGCGAGTAGAGCTTACTTTTGATATGCCTTTGGCAGAAATTGTATTCGATTTTTATGACAGACTAAAAACGGTTTCTAAAGGATATGCTTCGTTTGACTACCACCCAATTGGGATGCGTACTTCTAAATTAGTACGTTTGGATGTCTTACTAAACGGGCAAAATGTAGATGCTCTTTCGGCACTTATTCACGAAGACAACGCTTATTATATCGGAAAGAAAATGTGTGAGAAATTGCGCGAACTTATTCCGAGACAACAATTTGATATTCCGATTCAGGCGGCGGTGGGTGTAAAAGTAATTGCACGCGAAACCATTAAGGCTTTGAGAAAAGACGTAACGGCAAAATGTTATGGAGGAGATATTTCGCGTAAGCGTAAGCTACTCGAAAAGCAAAAAGCCGGTAAAAAACGTATGCGACAAGTAGGAAACGTAGAAATTCCGCAATCTGCATTTATGGCTGTATTGAAGTTGAATGACTAAGCAAGACGCTGAATTTAAATAGGGCTCAGAATCAAAAGTTCACACATTATGAGTTTTATAGTTCACGCTATGGCGAATATAAAAACAATAGTAAAAAAACTGTCTCAAAACAATCAGATCTATTCATTATGAGATTTATTTCAAAACCTCATGTTTTTTCAATATACTGATTCACATAGGGTTGAGTCAGGTTTAGCTTGACAAAAACAGACTTTTTGAGACAACTTTTTTTATAGAATTTACTCCGAAATAGCTCTCAAAATCACGTTGTCTATATAAAAAGCGTGATGAATTCCGCTCAAGATTACTTTAAACCCGATATGTGCATCTACAGGAAGCGTAACGGTAAAGTTTCTGGTTCCTTCGGATATTTCGATTTCTTTAGACATAGGTTTAAGGGCCGAAAGGTCAGAAGGATTTTCGATGCGATAAAGAACTAAAGTTGCTTTTGCTCCTTTATTTAAGGCGTCAAACGAAAGTGAATATTTTCCTGCTTTGACCTTTGGAGTAGAAAGCGTCATGCGCTCTTGAGGATTCATCATCGAATAAAAAACCATTTTTCCTTCTTTATGATACAACATTGCCTCTCCACCGTCTGCTTTCCAACATTGGTCAATGTCTTTCCAGTTGTCGAAATTCTCGTTAATACTTGATACAGTTTTGCATTGGGCTTGCGCAGTTAGTAATCCTCCAAAAGCGATAATACTTCCGATAATTATTTTTTTCATAAGGGTGTTAATTATAATAATTCTAAATAGGAGGCAAATGTAATCAAATTTTACCTTTGGTTTACTACAGCAGCGTTTAATTTTATAAAATATTTTGTTCTCTGTCAGGTCACATTCAGGATAAAGCAATGATTTATTACAAAAATAAATTTGTAACCTTCGGTTGTTAGGGGCATTTATTTATCTAAAAGCAACTTCATTATCTCAATTTGCTCTTTAAGCGATTGAATGGTGGTTTCGTATTGCTCGATGAGTTTTTCGGGAAAATTTATATAGTTTAAACCATTATTGCCTGTTGAATGATTAATATTAAAAATCTGTTTATCATCAAACCCCAAAACCTCCACAGGAGTAATTCCTAAAATATTACTTATTTCGTTCAGGCGGTTTATGGTAAGTTGTGTTTCGCCTGTTGCGATTTTAGAATAAGCACGGGTCGAAAGCCCTAACTGCTGAGCTACATATTCTTGAGTGAGATTCTTTAATTCTCGTATTTGTTTAATCTTAATTTCCGGTTGCTGAATCATAGCCTGAGTTTTAACAGTTCAAAAATAGAAAAATTAGTTCAAAAAAAGAATTTTTTAAGATATTTCTTAATTTTTGTTTGAAGTATTTTTGTTTTTATAAAAAACTATCTTAAAACAAACATAATGAAAACTTTTTATTTAATATTATTTTTTCTTTTTAGTTCAATAAGTTTAGCTCAACATCATGATGATAGATATAATGACGGTTCTTACTATGATGAAGATAGTAACTATTTGGAAGAAGTAGAGGAGATTTATTATCAGAGTTCAGAAGAACTTAATGATGTTCAAAAAAAAACAATACAAACAGCAGAGCGAGTTGCTAAACTAGAACAAGAAAAACAGGATAGAGAAACGTTACGTTTATTAGAAGAAAAGAGCAAGAGTTACAAAGTGGTGGAGATCCTACTATAGCAAATATGAATCCTCAATTACTTGCTAGTATGAGGAGAAATCAGGACTTTCAGGATTATAGTTCAGAAGCTACAGGAACTGGATATGCTGCTCCTCTTTCTGAATTAGACAAAGATTGGCTGTCAAGGCAAGTGTTTTAGCCCCCTAAAAAGTCGGACATGATTATAGTTAAATAAATATAATA
>CAYPCZ010000086.1:0-9314 GCA_964409345.1 uncultured Flavobacterium sp.
TGGTTAAATCGCTTATCACCGGAGGAGCCGGATTTATCGGCTCGCACGTAGCCCGTCATTGCCTAAAAATGGGACATGAAGTAATTATATTAGACGACCTGAGTGGAGGGTTTGAGGATCACATCCCCAAAGGAGCTGTGTTTATAAAAGGCTCAATAACAGATCATGATTTGCTTTCCAGCTTATTCGACAAGTACCAATTCGACTATGTATATCACCTAGCAGCTTATGCTGCAGAAGGCTTATCTCACTTCATCAGAAGATTCAATTATACTAATAACTTAATCGGCAGTGTTAATTTAATTAATGAGTCTGTAAAACATAAAGTGAAATGTTTTGTCTTTACTTCTTCCATAGCAGTGTATGGGCCGGGGCAGTTACCGATGAATGAAGAAATGGTTCCTGAGCCAGAAGATCCTTATGGTATTGCAAAATATGCCGTTGAATTGGACCTTAAGTCTGCACATGAAATGTTTGGGTTGAATTATATCATATTTAGGCCACATAATGTGTACGGCGAGAATCAAAATATTGGAGACAAATACCGCAATGTGATCGGGATATTTATGAACCAAATCATGCAAAAGCAGCCAATGACCATATTTGGGGATGGCAACCAGCAAAGGGCGTTCAGTTATATAGATGATGTAGCCATACCCATTAGCCAATCAGTAAATGTTAATAAAGCCTATAATGAGGTTTTCAATATTGGTGCTGATCAGCCGTATACTGTCAATGAATTGGCTAAAGTTGTTTCAAAATACTTTAACGTAGCACCTGACATAAAATACTTATCAGCCCGAAAAGAGGTGGTGAATGCTTATGCTGATCACAATAAAGCTCAAAGTACATTTGATACGAGAAAAGTTGTAAGCTTAGAAGAGGGGATTAACAAAATGGCTACTTGGGCTATAAAAGTAGGTGCTAGGAAAAGTGCTGAATTTGAAAATATTGAGCTGTATGAAAACCTTCCTGACGGATGGAATAGGAGTAAATAGGTAAAATGACTTGAAAAGTTAATGGCAGGTTAAAGCTGCTAGGAGGGTGTTCTATGCAATAACCATTGAGCACTTTTAGGGAGGTTGGTTTAATAATTATAAAAATGACAAATAAATATTCTATAACCATAAAAGAAAAGCCTAATAATTACATAACACAATGTACAAACAAACTGTATAGATTCAGTTTGCATGAGCCTTCATGACATATATCAGATATTAGAATTACAAATCGGGTCATATCATTAATCAAATATTTTAATTCTCTTATATGAAGTCATTTAAAGACTCGTATTGGTTACGGTCAGGTTTTTTTTCAATACTTCAAAGAATTGTTATCGTCCTGTTTGGCTTTGCAGGTTTTTTTATCCTGATTAGGCTATTTCCCAAAGAAGAATATGGTATATGGATGCTCTTTATGTCCTTTACTACTTTAACAGAAGTATTGCGACAAGGATTTATTAGAAATCCCTTAATCACATATTTAAACGGTAGTGATGAAAAAGATCATAATAGTATCATAAATGCTTCCTTTATACTAAATGTCGGCACTACTGTAGTACTAGCTGCTTTTATTCTGATATTTGGCAAAACACTCTCTATCCTATGGAATGCAGAAGGGTTAGATGTTTTATTGCTATTATATGTCCTTACTACTGTTGTTTTAACTTTTTTTTCTCATTATGAATATGTACTAGAGGCAAAACTTGATTTTAAGAAAAAGTTTTATGTGTACTTCATTAGACATGGATTGTTTCTTTTTTACATATTGTGGTATGTATATTTTGATTTGGAACTCACCTTGGTCAATTTAACTCTAGCTCAATTAGCCACAATAATTATAACGACGGTTCAGTTATTCTTTTATTCTAGAAAGTACTTATCCTTCAGCATCTCTATTGATAAAGGATGGATAAAAAAGATGTTTTCTTTTGGAAAATATACTTTTGGTACGAACCTGAGCAGTATGATCATGGGGAATGTTGATCAATGGATGTTAAGCAGCATTATTTCTCCTGTCGCAGTGGCAATTTATAATCCTGCCATTCGAATAGCGCATTTGGTAGATGTGCCCAGTATGTCTGTAGCCTCTATTGTTTTTCCAAAGGTAGCTTCACGAGTAAAAGAAGAAGGAGGAAAAGCTGCAAAGTATTTATACGAGAAATCAGTAGGATTAATCCTGGCCATCCTTCTGCCTATGCTATTGTTAATTTTGATTTTTCCTGATTTTGTCATCTATTTCATTGCTGGAGAGGCATACTCCGATTCTATACCAATACTTCAAGTAACCATCTTATATAGTATTTTCATACCTTTTGGTAGGCAGTTTGGTATTATTGTAGACGGCATGGGGCTGCCAAAAATAAGCTTCTATTTTGTTATACTGAAAGTAATTATTAATGTGATCTGCAACTATTTCTTTATTTCCCACTTTGGCGTAATAGGAGCAGCATGGGGTACATTATGCAGCCTTCTTATAGGATTTATCTTAAATACGGTTTATTTGCAACGAAAAATAGATATGAAACTGATGAATATACCGGTACATATCCTTTCGTTTTATAAAGATGGGTTACATTTTACCATGAATTTCTTAAAAAGTAAGTTCCAGTAATAACATCGGAATTGCCATATTATGAAAAATCAAGATATTGATATTATCATCTTTGCTCTAACCAGATTTGATGGGCCATATTCTTCCATTTCTATTTCTATGGCCAAAGAGTTTTCTAAAAAACATAGGGTTTTTTATGTCAATCATCCTTATTCTCTCAAGGATATATTTACATCTGTTAAAACACATAAGATTATAAAGCGGCTTCCTGCATTGTTTTGTGGGATAAATAATCACGAAACTTTTAGAATAGGTGAAAGTTCCAATCAAGTAACCATGGTTACGCCTCCAGTTACATTGCCAATTAACTTCCTTCCTCAAGGAAAGTGGTATAATTTTCTTCAGAAAGTGAATGACAAAATATTATTCTGGTCGTTGAGAAAGCTTATCAAAAGAGAGAAGATTAATGACTTTATTTTCATCAACACCTACGATCCATTTTTTGCCTTGAACTTTCCTAATGACATCAAGCCCAATGTAAAGATTTATCAATGTGTGGATGACATAGAAGAAGTAGAATATACCCAAAAGCATGGCACTGACTCAGAGAAAAGGATGATGAGGGAATATGATCTAACTTTGACGACTTCTCGAGAGTTAACTAAAATAAAGCGGGACTTTGCCAAGTCTATACATTATTTACCCAATGCAGTCGACCCTTCTTTGTTCAACCAAGCTTTTTTTCAGAAATTAGAGATACCAAAAGAGTTTGAGGGCGTTTCAAAGAAAGTGATAGGGTACATAGGAAATATTGAGCGAAGAATGGATTATGATTTGGTGAAAAAAATTGCATTTGCGCATCAAGATAAACTTTTGTACCTCATTGGACCAATCAGTAGTAATGAATATAAAACTGAAGGTTTGGATAAAATAGAGAATATAGTTTTTACAGGAGGTAAAAATATTGAACAACTTCCTGCTTATCTTCAAAATATAGATTGTGCTATTATTCCCTTTAAATGTAACAAGCTTACTAGAAGTATCTATCCTTTAAAAATAAATGAATACTTGGCCGGTGGAAAACCCGTAATAACTACAAACTTTTCTGAAGATATAAGGATGTTTAGTGATGTGGTCTATATTGCCCGTGACCATGATGATTTCATTAGTTTAATAGCTCAATCGCTAGAAGAGAACGACAACACGTTGGCCATGAAACGCCTTGAACATGCTAGTCGGAATTCCTGGGCTTCTCGTGTAGAGGACTTTTGGGGAATAGTTGATAATTATAAAGATAAAAGAACGAAAAACATAAATGTTGAAAATTGAAAAAGGATAATAATAAAATAATCTTAGAAAGACTAACGATAGCATTTATTGTCTTTGTTTACATAGTTATCTTTCTAAAGATATTGTTTTTTTAATCTATTAATGTGGCAACAATGAAAGATGTCTTTTCCATTTCCTTTATAAAAAATGAACTAATCGGAAAAAAACTAAATAGCCCTTTGGGTTATTTCCTATTAGTTGCTTGTTCAATATTTTTTGTGTTGGTTTTAAGGAAGTTTGGAGAAACAGCTGGTTTTGTGAGCTTAATTCTATTAATTGGCCTTCCCATTGCCATAGCCTGTATCGTCAACACCACTTTTGGATATTTTATGGCATTGACATATGCCTTCTTTATGTTTATCTTATATAGATTCGTACCGAATATTCCATTTGGTGTTTTTTATGATTTTATATTCTATATCTTAATATTCGGGATACTATTAAAAGAAGTAGTTTATAAAAAATCTGATTGGTCCCCCCTGCGAAACCCTATTTTTATTGTTCTTTACATTTGGTCTGCTTATTTAGTTCTTCAAATCTTCAACCCTAATGCTGTTTCAATCTCTGCGTATGCCTATGGCATGCGTGGGTTGGCCACTAAGTTTTGTGTGTTGCTGGTAGCCATACAAGTAGTGCGTACAGAAAAATTTGTAAAGAATTTCACTAAATATTGGCTGGCTTTATCCCTTTTAGCAGCATTGTATAGCCTAAAACAGGAATATGTTGGTTTTTTTGACTTTGAGAAAGCATGGATTTTCGCCGAAGAAGGAAGGTATAAACTCATCTATATCTGGGGTCGATTCAGGAAATGGTCTTTCCTATCAGATGTAAATGCATTCGGACTCCTGATGGCCTTTACCAGTATTTTTAGTCTGATTCTTGCACTAGGGCCCTATAAAACTCATATAAAGATCCTATTGGTGATATCTGCTATTTTAACATTAATGGGAATGACTTTCTCAGGGACTAGAACTGCCTATGCGATGATACCAGCAGGGTTATCATTGTATTTTGTTATGACCATGAATGATCCCAAAACGATATTTTTTGGAATTGCCGGAGCAGCAGTAATAGGGCTTCTTTTATTCGGACCTTTTTATGGGGGCAACTTTAACAGACTTCGATCTTTGGTCAACGCTGATGAAGACCCATCCATGAATGTCCGCAATATGAATAGGGATCGGATCCAACCCTACATTCAATCTCATCCTATGGGAGGGGGGCTGATTACAACAGGACCGGCTGGTAGGGAATACTCTCCAGGTCATCCACTTGCTGGCTTTCCTCCTGATAGTGGTTATTTAGAAACTGCATTAGAAACCGGATGGATTGGGCTAATTCTAGAAATGAGCTTTTTGGTGACTGTGTTAATCATTGGCGTGAAAAACTATTTTAGAACAGAGGATCCCGTTCTGAAAAATTTATACTGTGCATACATCGCTTCTTTATTTGCCTTAACCGTGGCTAATTATGCCCAAAATGCACTTTCTCAAAAGCCCATTGGGCTTATTGTATATACTTCTTTTATTCTTATGATCAAATTGTACGAAATTGATAAAAAACTACAAGAGGAGCGTAGTCCTGTTTAATTTGTTGTTTATTTAATAAATTATTGATTTATTTGTATTTAAACTAAATAATAACTTTATGCGAACCGTTTTTTTAACATTACTTTTTATGGGGTTTCTTAATGCACATTCCCAGAGCGTGGATTATGATAAGATAATTATTCCAGATAACATATACACGGAAGACATCAGTGAAAAGCTTGTGAGGTTAGCATGGAAAAACTATCCTACCAATGAAATTGCTCAGCGATCTGTAACTGTTTCAGAAAAGGAACTAAAACAGGCAAAATGGTCCTGGTTTGATAATATCAGTGCACAAGGTAACTTAAATGAGTTTACCATGAATCCAGGTGAGCATGAAAGGGCACTTTTCTATCCTCGATACAACTTTTCTGCTAGACTTACCGTTGGAATGTTCGCTGACATTCCAGCAGAAATAAAGAAAAAGAGAGAAGAAGTTAGCATTGCGAAGGCCAGGGTCGATCAACAAAAGCTTGATATAAGAGCAGAAGTTCTTCGACGCTATCAGGATTACTTGATGTATGAGAAACTTCTCGAAACACAAATTAAGAATACTGAAGACGCCTTTGCTTCTTTTTCATTAGCTGAACAGCGCTTTAAGAATGGGGCAATTGCCTTGGAAGAGTATAATATTCATTTGCAGAAATATAATGGAGAACAAGTCCTACGGATTCAAGCCGAAACTAAACTAAATATAGCAAGAATAGATCTAGAGCAATTGATAGGAGTTAAGCTGTCAGAAGTTCAATAATCATTCCGATAAGTTCAATAAAATTCAACCTTAATGGTTTCTTTCTAATTTTCAGAAGTGCTGGGTCAGATATGACTTAGCACTTTTTGATGAATACTTTCAATGCTTTTTAGTATAAACATAGATATAAGAGCTTTGAATTTGACGAGGTGCCAAAAACTTATCGATGAGTTGATAATATTCATTCTCATCCAAGGCGTCTTTTACTTCCTGAGGATAAAAACCATTTAGATAATCTATTGATTCGAATAGGACAACATCATAATAGTTGCTTTCAATTTTATTGCAATACATCTCTACCTCTCTTTCAAATAAAACAACATCTCTATGGTACCAAAGTGGTATTTCTGTGCCGGTTTCAGGTGAGAATCCTAGCTCATAAGATAATGGAGTGAGTTCACTCATATTTAGAACTTTTGCTTCTGCATAATTAATATCAGCAATATTTGAGAGTCGCTTTATTCCTTCTACTGTTGAAGGTGGCATTAGAATATTTTTAAAGGCTGGCATACCCTCAATAGATATCCAATCTTGCCTAGACACTTTAACGGTATCCTCTTGCACCATCCAAGTATGTTTAGATACGCCCTCTCTCTCCGCATGCATAATGCCTGGTGCTACCTTGCTTAAAATCCTCTGGCCATATACCCAAAAGTCGGAAGACCACCAAAAAAATAATAACAATGTAATCAAAGATAAATTCAATTTCTTTTCCAGAACTCCCTCTGAATCTAAATTGCTTAGTATAAAAGCAATGGCGAAACTGTGAAAGTATATATTGACATTATGAGGAATATAGCTCGTCACTTGCACTAACATGGCTTGTACAAGTATGCCTATTGTGATGAGAAAGAATGTAAATTTTTGTTTGTCTTTAACAAACGCTAAAATACTTTTATGTCGAAGCATCATAAGTATAACAATCACAAGGATATAGAATTTTATCCAAAGTGAACCTCTAAAGATATCATGTAAAATGTCTGCTAGAAATAATCTTGATGTATGAGGATCTTGGCCATAATTGAACCAGTAACCAAAGTCATATTTTAAAAGAGGCCCAATAATAATTAAAGCCACAACACCAGTAGCAATGCCATAAGCTAAAGGAAGCTTTATGCTCTTTTGAATTATGCCATAGTAAACAAGTACAAAAAATGTGATAAAGAATGCGAATGCGCCACCATCTTGTTTTGTGAACAACGATAAAAACAGAAAAAGGGCACTTAATAAAGTGAGGAGATAAAACTTAAATCCTTTATTATAACGGAACAATATCAGCACTAAAAAATACATGCTCAGCAGTTGGTAAAAGAAAACCATGTGGTTATACCAAGGCCAAAAGTTTATAAAAGAATAAGAGATTACGAATAAGAGAACAGCAATGAATTTATGAGCGGGTCTCACCCCAAGTTCCTTTAAGAGACCACTGAATATAACTCCACTAAGGATATTAATAAAAACCTGCGCTTTGACTAAAGTAAATAAGTATGGACCAAAAACTTTAAAGAATAAGGCTGGTATAAGCCAAAAGCCATATCCTAACGGTAGGCCAAAGTCTTTGAAGGGGATCTGTCCTAAATGTAGCCTATAGGCTCCTTCCCATGCTAAGAAGATGTTGATCCTATACGGCAAATTGACTAATAATGGAATTATTGCAAAGGTTACAATTACAATAAGTTCCAATACTGATAATGATGAAAATATTCCTATTTTATTTTTAATAAGATTACCCTTCATAGCGCATAAAGAAATTAATTGGATAATATTTCACTAGACAAGTTTGTGTGTTTTATCATTGAGATATATAAAGGTATCGAAAGGAAAAAGACATATAAGTATATGCATGTGATGGTAGCCCACTGCACATAAGGGACATCATGTACCCCTCCTTCAATAAGGTCTATGTTATAATACACTATTACATAAAGCAACAGGCAAGCGCCTCCAGCTAAAGCGGCGTATAACTTATACTCTTTGGTCATAATAACCTTGGTATGGGCGTTTAAGCTATACTTTAAATAGTGTAAAAACGTAGGGATAACCCAGGGGAAAATTATAAAAAGCAGCCGTATTTCATTTATTCGGCCCCCTATAATAGTAGTAATAAAAACTAAGGCGAATACTAGCAAGGAGGACTTCCTTAGCAAAGAGATGGGGTTATCTGAAAGCTTTTTACCTGCCTTGGTAATTGTACAATAAATATCATAAAAGAAAACTGGCCACATAAAACTAAACACCAAAAAGAAAAAGCCAATAGTTCCCTCAATATTGTCTAGGTTGTACTTTAAACCCATACCAATGATATCATACCCCTCACTTCCCAAGACAATTCTAATCGAGAAGAAAGCAAGTAAACTAATAAAGAAGGTGCCCCATCTGAAGGCAATATTCTTGTTCCCGTAGAGTAAAAATATAAGAGGAAGGATGAGAAGGGTCTCTCTGCACAGAACACCCAAAATAGAACACACTAGGACCCCTATGTTTTTATTTCTTATAAGACATATCAAGCCTATGTTGAGTATGGTATAAGCCATCATGTCTTCCCTGGTATGAACAGGCAAAGAAAATGCAAATATTATTGCGGGACTCAATAAAAACAGTGCTGTTCCTAAGATAGTATAACGATTATTAAAACCTAAAGCGTTTAAACGGAATTAAAACGACGATACTGCACTTATGTAAAAAAAACCGCTCCAAAACACATAAATCCAATAGAATTTTTGATTGTTTTGAGGTTCCGAAAAAATTGAATAAGTAAGATCTATTAAGGAAGAAAATAACATCCTATATTTGAAGGGTTCTCTATTAGAAATATTATATTCATAAAGCGATTCTGCTGGTGATAAGATTTCCTTTGATAAGGCCGTAGGGTCATTAAGGGCACTTTTGAATAAAAAACCACTAATCATAAAAAGACCTAATGATATTATCAGGAGCTTTATCAGTGTTTTTAATTGCTTTTTATTGCTTATCATTCCTCAAATATAATTTTTTTTATAATATTACTATATTTAAGTTGCATATTTAAACTATTTAATGTGATTTTTCTAAAATTATTACGCATTAATCATTGGGTAAAAAACCTATTTTTG
>CAYPCZ010000087.1:0-8853 GCA_964409345.1 uncultured Flavobacterium sp.
ATCAAAATCGCGTTCTAGGCCAAAAGCCCGACCAGCATAATGAGTGCAATCTGAAAAAAAAAGTTATTTTCTAATCCTTCTAATTTTTGTGCCCAATAAGCGCCCATAATTCCGCCTGGTAAAGACAGGATTACAGCTAATGGCAACAAATAACTCTCATATTGTGCAGACAAAATAAAGTAAATAAACACCAAACAAAGCAAGAAAATAATTGCAGTTTGAGAACTGGCATTAATCTCTTCTCTTGATAGTCCGGTAAAATCAATTCCATAACTATTCGAAAGATTTTGCTGACTTACTTCTTGTATGGCCGTTAGAGCATCTCCGGTACTATAACCTGGGTTACTCGCTCCGGTTATACTGGCCGAAGTAAACAAGTTAAATCGATCTACCGACTGCGGTCCGTAAACTCTTTTCAGGTTTACAAACTGAGTAATAGGTGTCATGTTTCCTGATGAAGTTCTCACAAATATTTTGTTGAGGTCACTCGCTTGGGTTCTATCTTCAGGAAGTGCTTGTACCATCACACGATATTGTTTACCATAACGAGTAAAATCGGCTGCATAAACCCCTCCTATGTATCCTTGCAAGGCAGAGAAAATATCACTTACAGAAACTCCAGATTGTTTGGCTCTCGGAATGTTTAGATCAATTTCATATTGGGCATACGAAGTGTTGAATGAAGTCTGAGCATACATAATCTCCGGGCGTTTCATTAGTTCGCCTAAGTATTGTTTAGCTACCTGATCGAAATCCGAAAGGCTACCTCCCGAGCGGTCTAATAATTTTAATTCAAACCCAGAAGACATACCAAATCCTGGCACGCTCGGAGGAGAGAAAAAAATCATATTGGCCTCAGGCATTTGCGAAGCTATCCCAAAAAGTTTTCCGATTACGGTTTCGATAGAAGCCTCATCGCTTGTTCTCTCTTCGAATGGTTTGAGTCGAATCATTCCCATTCCGTAGTTTGAACCTTGTCCAGAAATAAAGCTGAATCCAGATACCAATGTAATTCCTTCTATCTCCGGAATCTGCGAGGCAGCTTGTCTGAATTGCTCCTGAAACTCTACTACCCTATCTCCTGAAGCTCCTTGTGGCAGCTCAATATTGGCCATAATAAATCCTCTATCTTCTGAAGGTACAAACCCAGTAGGCATAGTGCTATTGGCAAAATAAATAAGTACTCCACATCCGGCAAGGATAGCAAAAGTAACCCATTTGTGCTTTAACAAGAATTTGAAACTTCCAGTATATCGGGTAGTCATCGCATCAAACACCTTATTAAAGATAGCAAAGAATCGGCCTAAAAATCCTTTTTTCTTACCCTCTTTTTCATCATGAGCTTTAAGGAACAAAGCACACAAAGCAGGGCTCAACGTAAGAGCGTTAATAGCCGAAATTCCGATGGCCACAATTAAAGTGATTCCAAACTGGTTATAAAAAACCCCGGTAGGCCCGGCTATAAATGTCACCGGAATAAACACAGCGGCCATCACAAGAGTAATCGATATAATAGCACCCGATATTTCACCCATCGTACCAATAGCTGCAGTTCTACCATCTTGGCCGGTTTTTTCCATTTTGGCATGGACAGCCTCGACGACGACTATCGCGTCATCCACCACGATTCCGATAGCAAGAACTAAAGCAAAAAGTGTCAACAAGTTAATCGAAAAGCCGAATAAGTTTAAGAAAAAGAACGTTCCGATAATCGAAACCGGCACCGCAACCAGCGGAATAAGCGTAGAGCGGATATCTTGTAGGAATAAAAACACCACAAGAAAAACCAATATAAAAGCCTCGATAAGTGTGGTGATTACTTTTGAAATAGAAGCTTCGAGGAATTGGTTGGTATCAAACATAATCTGATATTCCAATCCGTCAGGAAGGTTTCTGCCCAACTCTTCGAGTTCGCTTTTTAATTGTTCAATGATTTCTTGAGCATTCGATCCCGGAGTCTGATAGACAGCCATTGCTGCTGCCGGCATTCCGTTATACAGAGAAACCCCGGTATAAGATTGAGCTCCCATTTCGATTTTCGCTACATCCTTCAAGTAGAGAATTTGCCCATTATCGAGCGATTTGATTACAATATCTTCATACTGCTGCTCGGTGCGGTATTTCCCGCTATAGCGAATAACATACTGAAAAGCCTCGGCATTATTCTCTCCGAGCTGTCCTGCTGCAGCTTCCAAACTCTGCTCGTTTATCGCCATAGTAACATCAGAAGGAACAAGCCCGTAATTGGCCATTTTTTCAGGATCAAGCCAAATACGCATCGAATAGTTTCGAAGCCCAAAAGCACTAGCATCCCCTACTCCGTTTACTCTTTTTAGCTGAGGTACAATATTAATGTTGATATAATTTTGTACGAATGTTTGATCATATCGATCATCTGTGGCGTAAAACGACACAAACATCAACGCACTGGTTTGTTGCTTTTGAGTTACTACTCCTGAGCGGGTCACCTCCGAAGGAAGTAAAGGCGTAGCTCTCGCCACACGGTTTTGCACGTTTACAGAGGCAATATCGGGGTCAACATCTTGCTTAAAAACCACATTGATAGTAGCTGTACCCGAGTTAGAGGCTGTCGAGGTGATGTAGTCCATTCCTTCTACACCGTTTACTTGCTCTTCAATCGGAATGATTACACTTTCTAAAACTGTTTGAGCATTGGCTCCCGGATAATTGGCAGAAATCTGTACCGTTGGGGGAGCAATTTCAGGATATTGAGTCACCGGAAGAACGGTTACTCCCAATATTCCTAAAATGACTATAATAATTGAAATAACGGTAGATAATACCGGTCTTTCGATAAATGTCTTTAGCATAATTTAGTCGAATTTGGTTTTAGAATACGGGTTTTAATGAATTTACAAGAGAGTCAAAATTCACGTTTTTCTCTCTGACCGGCGTAGCATTTCTAAGCCTTACGATACCTTCTACAATCACCTTATCACCCGGCTCAACACCAGATTCTATAATCGCCATACGATCGATACGGTCTTTGATATTGACAATGGTCGAATAGGCCGTATCATTTCGTACGCTATAAACATAAAACACACCTTGTTGCTCAAAAGTAGCTACTTCGGGCACTACAACTGCCTCTTGGTAAGCTCTCGGAATAAGGATAGCTCCACTATTTCCGTTGGCTAAAATACCTGTAGTGTTTTTGAATTTAGCTCTAAAACTAACCGTTCCGGTTGTTTTGTCAACCTGCCCTGTTACCGTTTCTATTTTTCCTTTTTCACTATAAACTTGACCGTTTGCCAATTGTAATTGTACCTCAGGAGAGTTTTTAATTTTTTCATCTCGAGTAGCTCCTTCTGTATTGCTCAAAAAGTCAATGTACTCTTTTTCGTTAAGCGCAAAATAAACATATACTTCGTCGGTAGCCGAAACAGTAGTCAGCGGTTGCGGATCTGCCGGGCTTACTAACGCTCCTTCTCTGAAGTTAATAGACCCTACATATCCGTCGATTGAGCTACGAATATTAGCATAATCAATATTAGCAGCAATACTACTATAAGTGCTTTTTGCTTGCGCCAATCGGGCTTTGGCTGTTTCGAGTTGTACGCTACTTATAATATTCTTTTCAACTAGCGGAACAAGGCGATCTACTTCTACTTGTACAGCATTTACGTTAGCCTGAGCAGCTTGAGCGTCTTGAGTCATAGATTGGGTTTCAAGAGTAAAAAGAATTTGACCTTTTCGCACCTTCTGCCCTTCATCAACCAGCACCTTTGTAATATATCCGGATACCTTTGCCCGAATATCACTATTGTTAGTACCCTCTACATTAGCAGGATAAGCATTATATCCTATCACTGTTTTTACAGGAACTTCTATTACCGAAAAAGGTAAAGCACCCATTTGCTGAGGCTGTTGATTAGCTTTGTTACAAGAGAGTAGCAACAAAGAGGCTAACACTCCGCTTATTATTGTTTTGCTCATACTTTAAAAAAAGGTGTTTTTTGGTTAATTATTATTCTTAAATTCTATTTGCTTTAAATCGTTTATAATTTTAATGGTCAGCTTCTCCATATCGTTCAGATGATTTTTATAAGCTCTTATGTTATCAAGAGCACATTTATTTTCATCAGATACTTCTTCTTTACACTTATAGCTAATTATCTTCTCTATTAGCTTCTTTTCAAACTCCATGTTTTTGAGTAATCGCTCAAATCGCTCACTAAACGGGAAAGCTCGAAAGTATTTTTTTCGGTCACCTTCTATAGTAGAAAAATAAATTTTTTCGGTTTTCAACAAAAAATTAAGATGGGTTGAGATACTACTTTTACTGGCTTGGAGTTTTTCTACTAGATAATCAAAGGTTAATCCGGTAGATTTCCCTTCGAGAATAAGGGTAGCCCATATTTTTGCACACAAAGGCGAAATCGAATGTTGGTTTAGCAAATGAATGGCCATCATTTCGATTAACTCTTCTTTTTCTATATCCAGCGGTTTATTCAATATTAAATAATTTTATAAAATGCAAAAATAGACCTTAGTTCGGCATTTACCGAACTAAATGATTGTAAATTTTTGTTAATCTTTCTACCTACCATAAAGCTTTAAGAGGCTGAAAAATTCAATAAACAAAACCAGAGTAAATTTAATTTGTTAGTTTACTAAAAATATGAGAATATCAGATTTTGAATTACCTTTGTCAAAATTAGTTAAACCTAAAAATGAACACACTAACATCTACCAATTTTAACTTTCCGAATCAAAAATCAGTTTACAGAGGCAAGGTTCGCGAAGTTTATAATATCAATGACAAGCTTTTGGTTATGATTGCCACCGACAGAATTTCTGCTTTTGATGTGGTTTTACCCAAAGGTATCCCTTATAAAGGACAAATTCTGAATCAGATTGCCACTCAATTTATGAAACTGACTCAAGATATTGTTCCCAATTGGCTCATTGCAACGCCCGACCCGAATGTAGCCATCGGGCATTTGTGCGAACCTTTTAAGGTCGAAATGGTAATTAGGGGGTATCTTTCGGGGCATGCTGCACGAGAATATGCCTTAGGAAAAAGAATTTTGTGCGGAGTTTCGCTCCCAGAAGGAATGATAGAAAACGACCGCTTTGCTCAACCTATCATCACCCCTTCTACAAAAGCTGATAATGGAGAGCACGATGAGGATATCTCAAGAGAAGAAATACTAAAAAACGGAATCGTATCGGAAGAAGATTATTTAGTCTTAGAAAAATACACCCGCGATTTGTTTGAAAGAGGAACCGAAATTGCAAAAAGCAGAGGACTGATTCTTGTGGATACCAAATATGAATTCGGAAAAACAAAAGACGGAAAAATCATGCTGATAGACGAAATTCATACTCCCGATTCGTCAAGATATTTTTATATGGATGGCTACCAAGAACGTCAGGAAAAAGGAGAATCACAAAAACAACTATCAAAAGAATTTGTGAGGCAATGGTTAATATCGAACGGATTTCAAGGTAAACAAGAGCAACAAATCCCAGAAATGTCAGAAGAATACGTAAATTCAGTTTCTCAACGATATATAGAGCTTTATGAGAATATTCTGGGCGAAAAATTTATCAAAGCAGATGTAAGTAATATTGAAAACCGAATCGAAACTAATGTACTTAATTATCTAAAGGCATAAAGTTTGTATCTAACTTTAAAAAAATAAAATTATGAATACTAAATCAAAAATTCTTTTAGCCATATTGGTAGCCGTGATTTATGCTTGTGCTACTAATCCATTCACCGGTAAGAAAACAATGGCACTGGTTAGCAATAACGAGATTTTTCCGATGGCATTTCAGCAATATAACGAATTCTTAAATGAAAATAAAGTAGTAAAAGGAACTACCGATGCCAATCGTATAAAAGCTGTTGGAGAAAAAATCAGAAAAGCATCTGAAACTTACTTGAAGTCTATCGGTCAGGAAAGTTATTTAGAAGGTTATTCTTGGGAATATAATTTGGTTGAAGATCCTGCTGTAAACGCATGGTGTATGCCTGGCGGAAAAATTGTGTTTTATACGGGCATCTTACCAATTTGCCAAGATGACGCCGGAATTGCCGTAGTGATGGGACATGAGGTAGCTCACGCTTTACTTAATCACGGGCAACAACGTATGAGTGCAGGACTAGTACAGCAAGGTTTGGGCGCAGGTTTGTCGATTGCTTTGGCTGACAAAAAAATAGAAACCCAACAATTAGCCATGACAGTTTTTGGGGTAGGCTCACAAATGTTCGGAATGTTGCCTTTTAGCAGAAGTCATGAAACAGAAGCTGATGAAATCGGACTTAAACTTATGGCAATTGCAGGTTATAATCCTGAAAATGCAGTTAGTTTCTGGCAACGAATGGCCGCTAATTCAGGTGGTGCCGAGCCTCCGCAATTTATGAGCACCCACCCTTCGGGCTCTACAAGAATCGCAAACCTCCAAAAACAAGTTCCGATTGCTAAACAAGAAGCTGCTAAGTTTGGCATGAGTTTTAAGTAAACGAATTTGAAAAACGTTTTGAATGACAGCACAGCCGGCTCAGTATTTGAGCCGGCTGTAGTTTTTTTATACAGATTAAATCAAATACAACAAAAACAAAATTGTTCTCCCACTTTATTTGCCGCTTTTATCTACGACAGGACGATATTCAGCATTGGCAAGCTTCCAAGCTATTGCAAAAGCAAGTTGGGTACGTTTGGTAAGCAACGGATAATCAATCTTATCTGCTGTATCACCTACTTGGTGATAATCTTCGTGCACACCGCCAAAATAGAATATAGCCGGAATTCCTTTGCGGGCAAAATTATAATGATCAGAACGGTAATAAAAACGATTAGGATCATTTAATTCGTTGTAGGTATAATCAAGCTCTAAACCGATATGTTCATTAGCCTGTTCTGATAACTTGTGCAAGTCAGTGCTTAATCTGTCAGAGCCTATTACATACACATAATTATCATTATTTTCTTTATTGAGATCACGCCTCCCTATCATATCAATATTGATGTTAGCAACGGTGTTTTCGAGTGGCAAGATAGGGTTTACTGTATAGTATCGAGATCCATGAAGCCCATATTCTTCTCCTGTTACGTGTAAAAATAAAATTGATCGCCTAGGTGTATGCCCTGCTTTTTTAGCTTGAACAAAAGCATCAGCCATTTCTAAAAGTGCTGAAGTACCTGAGCCATTATCATCTGCTCCGTTATAAATCTCGTTGTTTTTCATACCGATATGATCATAATGAGCCGAAATAACAACCAGCTCCTGCTTTAACTCTCCTCCTTCAAGATAGAACCAAATATTTTCGGAATCCGGAAGCGTAGGGCTCCAAGGGGTTTTCATGTAGGACGAAGGAACAGGTTGATAAAAATTATCAGCACCCGGAGGAAAAGACAAACCTAATTTTTGATACTGCTCAATCAAATAACGACCTGCTTTTTTCTGACCTTCGCTCCCCGTATCTCGACCTTGCATTTGATTAGAAGCAATGATATAAAGATGCTCTTTTAACTCTTGCTCGGTAATCGTATTTATATACGTATGTAGTTTTTTTTCGAGCCTTAAACCAGAGTTTTCTTTTACTCCGCCGCAACTCAAAAACAGCAATAAAACACCTGCGTAAACTAATGCTTTTTTTATCATACAAAATAAATTTTGTGGTTATTTTTAACGTATAACATTTCTCTATACTCACATTTTTAATAATTGAAAATCAACTATTTATATATCTCAATGTAAATTATTGGTTTAACAACCAATCTTTAAAATCAAAAAAGTTTTTGGGGGTAACACCGTGCCCTACCGGATACTCATAATAAACATTCTTGACGTTTAAAGCATCCAAAAATTCAGGTGTTTTTCGTGCCCATTCTACCGGAATAACTTGATCGGCTGTTCCGTGAGAAACAAAAAAATTAAGCCTGCTCAAGTCATTATTTTGATATCCTTCTTTTATAATCTCTTGGTTGAGATAGCCACTCAGTGCCACTACCCTATTTATCTTTTCCGGATAAGATAAAGCAACGGAATAACTCAAAATACTGCCCTGACTAAACCCGACAAGAGTTATATCGTTTGGGTCAATTGGGTATTGGGTTAATAGTTGGTCAACAAACTTTATGATTAATTCTCGTGAGGCGATGGCTTGTTGGTCATCAGAGAATTTATTCATATCTGCGTCAAAATTGATGGCATACCAAGCATAGCCGTATGGCTCTAACGAGTAGGGAGCTTGAGCAGAGATTACGTAATATTGATCAGGTAATTCTTGTGCAAACGAAAATAAATCTTCTTGATTACTTCCGTAACCGTGCAAAAGCAAAAGCAAAGGATTCTTTTCTTGTTGTATTTTGGGCTCTCTGATGAGGTAATTGAGTAATAAATTCATAATTATACTTGATTTTTTTTAACGTTTTTGTTTATATTCCTTTAAACAATTTTTGAAATAAGTTCCCCACAAGAGGTACTGTTCGGTATTCTTTTTGTAAAGCTCCCAAAAAGCCGTATATCCAAAGGATAAAAAAGAAAAGATAAAACCCCATAGTGGCTGCCCAACTATCAAAGTAACTAACAGGGTAGCCTAAAGCAAAAAACAAAAGAAAAACCCCTAAAGACTGCCGAATATGAAATGAAGCAAACGGATTTTTCTTTTCATTGTTCATCACCATAGCTATAACGCAGCCAATAATAGTAAAATATGTGATTATTGCAATTTGTTTGTCTTTTTCTGTTTCCATTTTATATTTTTTTTTGGTTGTAAATATACATAAACATAGCGGGAAAAATAAATTATAAATTTGAATCTACAGGGCAAACGCACACTTTTTTGTTGATAAAAAACCATTTAAATTACTCAAAATC